>NZ_AUKV01000007.1:0-337708 GCF_000424945.1 Streptomyces sp. 142MFCol3.1 | reverse complement strand
GAAGGGGAGCACGAGCGTCGAGTTCTTCTCGGCCGCGACGGCCACCACCGTCTGCAGCAGCCGCAGCTGGAGCGCCGCGGGCTGCTCGGACATGACTCCGGCGGCCTCCGCCAGCTTCTTGGAGGCCTGGAGTTCCGCGTCCGCGTTGATGATCCGGGCGCGGCGCTCGCGGTCGGCCTCGGCCTGCCGGGCCATGGACCGCTTCATCGTCTCCGGCAGCGACACGTCCTTGATCTCCACGCGGTCGATCTGCACGCCCCAGCCGATCGCGGGGCTGTCGATCATCAGCTCCAGGCCCTGGTTGAGCTTCTCGCGGTTGGACAGGAGGTCGTCCAGGTCGCTCTTGCCGATGATGGACCGCAGCGAGGTCTGCGCCATCTGCGAGACCGCGAACCGGTAGTCCTCGACCTGGATGACCGCGTTCGCCGCGTCGACCACCTTGAAGTAGACGACCGCGTCCACCCGCACGGTCACGTTGTCCCTGGTGATGCCCTCCTGTGCCGGCACGGGCATCGTCACGATCTGCATGTTGACCTTGCGGATCCGGTCCACGACCGGAACGATCATGGTGAACCCCGGCGGGCGCACGTTCCCCGCGAGCCTGCCCAGCCGGAAGACCACACCGCGCTCGTACTGTTTGACGACCCGGGCCGCCGCGGCGAGGTAGACCAGGCCGGCCGAGGCCGTGGCCACGCACGCGACGACGAGTTCTTCGACCATGACGACCCCCTTCCGAACCGCCCGGCATACCCGTCGCTATGTCCGACATGTCCACTCTACGTCGTAGGGCCGGGCCGCCGTGCGGCGGCCCGGCCCGGTGCGGGAGCCCGCGCGGGGCGGGCTCCCGCGTGCGGTTCAGCGCCCCGGCGTGATCTTCACCGGCTCGACCCCCGCCGCGCTGTGCCGCTCCGACCAGATCTCCAGCGCCGTCCGGCACGCGTGGTCCAGATGGTGCAGTCCGGACAGGTCCAGCTCGACCGGCCGGTCCTGCGGCAGCGCCTCCAGGCTGTCGAGGATTTTCGGCAGCCGCAGGAACGTCGCGTTGCCCGAGAGGTACACCTGGACGGGGCCCGCCCCCTTGTCTATGACGTCGAGACGGACCTGGGAGGCATCCCAGGCCGTCTTGCCCACGGCGAGCGCCATCCCGATCAGGACCCCCTCGAACATGCTGACGGCGACGATCGACACCGCGGTGACCACGAGGACCAGCGCCTCGCCCCGGTGCTCGCGCCACAGCGACGCGATCTCGCGCAGCGGGATCAGCCGCCAGCCCGCGTGCACCAGGACGCCCGCGAGGGCGGGCAGCGGGATGACGCCGAGCGCGGCGGGCAGCAGCGCCGCGAACAGCAGCAGCCACACGCCGTGCAGGACGCGGGAGGCCTTGGTCCGCGCGCCCGCCCGGACGTTCGCCGAGCTGCGGACGATCACCGCGGTCATCGGCAGGGCACCGAGGATCCCGCAGACCGTGTTGCCCGCGCCCTGGGCCATCAGCTCCTGGTCGTACCGGGTCCGCGGCCCGTCGTGCAGCCGGTCCACGGCCGCCGCGCTGAACAGGGACTCGGCGGACGCGATCAGCGTGAAGGCGAGGACCGTGCCGAGGACACCGACACGCCCGAGCTCGCCGAACGCGTCGAGCGGCGGCGGCTGGACCGACTCCAGCAGTCCGTGCACCTCCACCCTCGCGACGGGAAGCCCGGACACGGACACGGCAAGGGTGGCGAGGGCGACCGCGCCGAGCGCCGCCGGGACCGCGCGGACGCGCCGCGGCAGCCTGGGCCACAGCACCAGGACGACCACGGTGCCGGCGCCGAGCCCGAGCGAGGCCAGCGTCTCGGTGCTCCGCACGGCGTCCGCCAGTGCTCCCGGCAGCCCGGTGATCTTGTCGAGCCCGGACGCCGGAGCCTTCAGGCCCGCCATCGAGTAGAGCTGGCCGGCGATCAGCACGAGCCCGATCCCGGCCAGCATGCCTTCGACGACGGAGACCGAGATCGCCCGGAACCAGCGCCCCAGCCGCAGGGCGCCCATGAGCAGCTGGAGCAGGCCCGTCGCGAGCACGACGACCCCGAGGACGGGGAGGCCGTACTCCCGTACGGCCTCGAAGACCAGGACGGTCAGCCCGGCGGCCGGCCCCGACACCTGAAGGCTGCTGCCGCGCATCGTCCCGGTGACGATGCCGCCCACGATGCCGGTGACGAGTCCGAGTTCGGCGGGTACGCCGGAGGCGACGGCGACGCCCACGCACAGGGGCAGGGCGACCAGGAACACGACGACCGACGCGGCGAAGTCCTGCCGCAGGTGGGGGAAGGTCATCGTGCGCCTCACAGCGCCTCGAAGGTGTCGGTTTCCGGCCGGTGAGCGCGTACGGCAGCGGTGCGGACCTCGTAGTACCAGCCGTGCAGGCGCAGCCGGCCCGATGCCGTGGCCCGCCGCACGCTGGAGTGGGCGCGGAGCCGGAGCGGTCGCGCGAGGACGTGGTTCTGCACCGCGCCGGCGACGGCGGGGTCGCCGGCCGGCGCGTCCGCCAGGGGTTCGGCCTGGGCGAGCCGGTCGCGGACGGCGGGCACCGCGTCCAGGTCGTCGTCGCGCGCCAGTGCCGCGACGGCGCCGCAGTGCGAGTGGTCGCAGACCACGACGTCGCGGACACCGAGCACGTCCACCGCGTACTCGACGGTGGCCGCCTCGGCGGTCGGCCGGTCCAGGGTGGGGGGAGGGACGATGTCGCCCGCGGTGCGCGGCTCGAGGAGCTGCCCGGGACGGTCGCCGGTGATCAGGGCCAGGTCGGCCCTGGAGTCGGAGCAGGTGACGAACGGGACCCGCGGGGACTGGCCGTGGGCGAGCGGGGCGAAGTCCTCGGGCCGCCGGCCGAAGGGGCGGGCGTGGTCGATGAGGGGTTGCATGTCGGGTCCTCCTGGCGCGCCCTGTGGGCGCGTCGGCTTGCACAACGGAGCGTGGGGGGAATCGCTCCGTTCAGCATCGGAAGACCTGAAGCCCCTCCGGGGAGTGCGCGGCCGGTGATCTCGGCGTGCGGGGGTGCGAGGCGGCGCCGGGGGCGGGGGAGCGCGTGGCCGCGGGGCCGTCCACCGACAGGGGGTGCGACGGCGGTTCGGGTACGAGGTCCTCGTCGCGGGCGTGCCGACGGGCCCCGGGGGCCGGAGCGGCCTTGTGCGGATGCTCGGTCCCGGCGCAGGCGACGGTCTCGCCTCTGTGCGCGGACGCGAACGTCTCGGCGGGGCCGACGACCTGCAGGAGGATCAGCATGGCGGCGAGCGCCGTGAACAGGGTCCGGGCCGTCCTGCCTCGTAACATGCGCCCCCCTCCGGCGGTTCGCGCACGCCGGGAGCCGGCGCGTACAAGTACGTTAGCCCGCCGAGTCGTTTGCGCGGTTAACTCCACGTTTCACCCGCGAAGTGCGCCCGAAAGGGGTCGTGCAGTTGGCGTGATCCGGTGCTCGGGAGCCGTGACCCCGAGCGTGTCGTCGACGGGCCGGGGTCCGGCCTCGGGGGCGCCGCAGGGGCGCTCCCGGTGAGACCTCTAGCTGTGGACGATGCCCTTGGCGTCCCGGGCCAGCGCGGTGAGCCGGGAGATGGCGCGGAAGTACTTCTTGCGGTAGCCGCCGTTCAGCATCTCCTCGCTGAACAGCTGGTCGAAGGGCTGCCCGGAGGCGAGGACCGGCACCTCCCGGTCGTACAGGCGGTCGGCGAGCACGACCAGCCGCAGCGCCGTGGACTGGTCCGGGACCGGCTGCACGTCGGTGAGGCAGACGGCCCGGACGCCGTCCGTCAGGGCGCCGTACCGGCTGGGGTGGACGCGTGCGAGGTGGTCCAGCAGGTGCGGGAAGTCGTCCAGGGAGGCGCCTTCGGTGGCGTACGCGGTCTTGGTGACCTGCTCGTCGGAGAACGGTGCCGGGGCCTCGGGCAGCCCGCGGTGGCGGTAGTCCTCGCCGTCGATGCGCAGGGGCCGGAAGTGCGCCGACAGGCCCTGGATCTCGCGCAGGAAGTCGGCGGCGGCGAACCGGCCCTCGCCGAGCTTGCCCGGCAGCGTGTTCGAGGTGGCCGCGAGGGCCACGCCCGCGTCGACGAGCCTGCCGAGCAGCGTGGAGACCAGGACGGTGTCGCCCGGGTCGTCGAGCTCGAACTCGTCGATGCACAGGAGACGGTGCGCGGAGAGAGTCTGCACGGTCTTCTGGAAGCCGAGCGCGCCGACCAGGTTGGTCAGCTCCACGAAGGTTCCGAAGGCCTTGAGCGAGGGCTCCGCGGGGGTCGCGTGCCACAGGGAGGCGAGGAGGTGGGTCTTGCCGACGCCGTATCCGCCGTCGAGGTAGACGCCCCGGGGGCCCGCGGGGGACTTTTTCGCGGCCTTGCCGAAGCCGAAGAGCCTGCGCTTGGGGGTGCCGACGGCGTGCGCCCCGCCGAGTCCGCCGGCGAAGCCTTCGAGGACGCCTACGGCCTCGGTCTGGCTGGGCTGGTTCGGGTCCGGGAGGTAGGTGGCGAAGCGGACCGAGTCGAAGCGCGGCGGCGGCACCATCTCGGCGACGAGCCGGTCGGCGGGGACGTGGGGCTCGCGGGCGCACAGTGACAGCGGAGCCGCTTCGGGTATCGGGTCGATCCCGGAGGCGGTGGTGGAGGACGACACGGTCACCCACTCTAAGCGCCGTGCCACACTGCACGTCATGCGACGCCTGTTCCCTGTGACCCATGAAACAGCAGCCCAGGTCTCGGGTGAGGCACCTGTGACGGGTGCGACGGACCGGGAATGGGGGTTCGCGGAGCTGGCCGAGGCCTACGCCTACCCGGACGTCCGAGGGCCCTGGCTGCGGGCCAACATGGTCTCCACGCTCGACGGCGCCGCCCAGCACGACGGGCGTTCGCAGCCCATCTCCAGCGACACCGACATGCGGGTCTTCGGGGTGCTGAGGGGCCTCGCGGACGCCGTCGTGGTCGGTGCGGAAACGGTACGCCAGGAGGGTTACAGGCCGGCACGCGCGCGTGAGGCCTTCGCGGCCCTGCGGGACGCCGCCGGACAGGGTCCCGCGCCCGCGATCGCGGTCGTCTCCGCCGGTCTCGACCTGGACTTCTCGCTTCCGCTGTTCACCTCGCCCCTGGTGCCCACACTGGTGCTGACCGGCGCTGCGGCGGACCCGGACAGGATCGGGGCGGCGCGCGCGGCGGGTGCCCGGGTGGTGATCGCCGGGGACGGGGCGGGCGTGGACCCGGCCCGCGCCGTGCGGGCCCTGGGCGACCTCGGACTCACCCGGCTCCTGACGGAGGGCGGTCCTCGCCTGCTGGGGCAGCTGATCGCGGCCGGGGTGCTCGACGAGCTCTGCCTGACGGTGTCGCCCATGCTCACGGCGGGGGGTGCCCAGCGGATCGCCGGAGGGCCCTCGGTGGCGGTCCCGGAGCGGTTCGAACTCGTGTCCCTGCTGGAGGAGGCCGGCTTCCTGTACAGCCGATACCGTCGGTCCTGACGAGTCGGCGGAATGCACCGTTCCGTTTATCTTCCGCTGGGCTCACTAAAACTCGCAGTCCCCGCGAGATCACGGGGCAGGATGGTTTCAGCAGGGGCCGGGACGGCCCTCGGAGGAGAAGGGCGCCTGCCGTGTTCACAAGCGTATTGATGATCGAGAAGGCCCTGACGTCCGCCGACGTGGAGTTCGTCACCACCTTGCACGGTGACGAGTCGGTCGCCTTCCATGTGCTGCTCCAGCCCCGCGGGGACCAGGCGGACCGGCTGCTGCGGGCCATCGACGACGTCGCGCTCGGCGAACTGGACGAGGCCGCCCGCGAGGGCGAGACGCCCGAGGGCGAGGCCGCCGCCGACCAGGGGCAGCAGGCCCTGGACGTGTCACTGGTGGCGCTGCGTGCCACCGGCAGCGCGGCCGAGGGCCGGCTCGTCGAGGACCACCCGCTGGACGCCCTGAAGGCCCTGGTCGACGAGATCGACGCCGACGAGGTGATCGTGCTGACCGACCCCCACTACGTGGAAGAGTTCTTCCACCGGGACTGGGCCTCGCGGGCCCGCCACAAGGTGGGCGTGCCGGTGCTGAAACTGTTCTCGCACAGCAAGGCATAGGCTTGCCCCCGCGCGCTTCGGCGCCGTCCGATCCGCAACACCTCTCGACCCGCTCGACGCTTCCTGGGGAGACACACGCATGGCACCCGGCCTTCCTACCGCCATGGACCGACCGCACTTCATCGGCATCGGCGGAGCCGGGATGTCGGGCATCGCGAAGATCCTCGCGCAGCGCGGCGCCGCGGTCGCCGGCAGCGACGCCAAGGATTCCGCGACCGCCGAGGCCCTGCGCGCGCTGGGCGCGACGGTGCACATCGGCCACGCGGCCGACCACCTCGCCACCGACGCCACCTGTGTCGTCGTCTCCTCCGCGATCCGCGCCGACAACCCGGAGCTGGCCCGCGCGGCCGAGCTCGGCATCCCCGTGGTGCACCGCTCGGACGCCCTGGCCCGCCTGATGGACGGCCTGCGCCCGATCGCCGTCGCGGGCACGCACGGCAAGACCACCACGACGTCGATGCTCGCCGTGTCGCTGTCCTCGCTCGGCCTGTCCCCGTCGTACGCGATCGGCGGCGACCTCGACGCGCCCGGCTCGAACGCCCTGCACGGCGACGGCGAGATCTTCGTCGCCGAGGCCGACGAGTCGGACCGCAGCTTCCACAAGTACGCGCCCGAGGTCGCGATCGTCCTCAACGTCGAGCTCGACCACCACGCCAACTACGCCTCCATGGACGAGATCTACGAGTCCTTCGAGACCTTCGTGGACCGGATCGCCGAGGGCGGTACGCTGGTGATCTCGGCGGACCACGAAGGGGCGCGGGAGCTCACGCGCCGGGTCAGGGCCCGCGACGTCCGGGTCGTCACGTACGGCGACTTCGCCGACGCCGACGTGCGGGTGCTCTCCGTGGTCCCGCAGGGCCTCAAGAGCGAGGTGACCGTCCTTCTGGACGGCGCCGAGCTCATCTTCACCGTCTCCGTGCCCGGCCGCCACTACGCGCACAATGCGGTCGCGGCCCTGGCCGCCGGCGCCGCACTGGGCGTCCCGGCGTCCGACCTGGCCCGGGCCCTGGCGTCGTACACGGGTGTCAAGCGCCGCCTCCAGCTCAAGGGCGAGGAGGCCGGCGTCCAGGTCGTCGACTCCTACGCGCACCACCCGACGGAGATGACGGCCGACCTGGAGGCCATGCGCGCCGGTGCCTCCGGCCGCATCCTGGTGGTCTTCCAGCCGCACCTGTTCTCCCGCACCCAGGAGCTGGGCAAGGAGATGGGTGAGGCCCTGGCCCTTGCGGACGCCTCGGTCGTCCTGGACATCTACCCGGCCCGCGAGGACCCGATCCCGGGCGTCACGAGCGACCTGATCATCCAGGCGGCACGGGCCGCGGGCGCGGACGTCACGGCCGTCCACGACAAGGGCGACGTGCCCGAGACGGTCGCGGGAATGGCGAAGCCCGGTGATCTCGTTCTCACCATGGGCGCGGGCGACGTCACGGACCTCGGTCCCAAGATCCTGGCCCGCCTGTCGAAGTAGCCACAGCGTTCGTGAGGGGTTGAGCTTCATGTCGTACGACGTCGAAAAGCCGGACGAGCAGTGGCGTGCGGAGCTGACTCCGGCCGAGTACGCCGTACTGCGCAAGGCGGGCACCGAGCCCGCCTTCACCGGTGAGTACACCGACACCAGGACCGAGGGCGTGTATTCCTGTCGCGCGTGCGGGGCCGAGCTCTTCACCTCGACGGAGAAGTTCGAGTCGCACTGCGGCTGGCCCTCGTTCTACGACCCGAAGAACAGTGACGCGGTCGAGCTGATCGAGGACCGCTCGCACGGGATGGTGCGGACCGAGGTGCGCTGCGCCCGCTGTGGTTCCCACCTGGGGCACGTCTTCGAGGGGGAGGGCTACCCCACCCCGACCGACCAGCGGTACTGCATCAACAGCATCTCGCTGCGGCTGGCACCGGACGAGAGCTGAGCACGGCACAGGCCGGCAGGGCCGGACACGGACCCGCCCGGCACCGGCCGGGCGGGTCCGTGCCGGTACGGCGCGCTAGTCGGCGGGGAGCGTCTGTTCGGCCCAGATGGTCTTGCCGGAGCCGGTCTGACGCGTGCCCCAGCGGTCGGTGAGCTGGGCGACCAGCAGGAGCCCGCGCCCGCCCTCGTCGAAGGTGCGGGCCCGGCGCAGGTGCGGCGAGGTGCTGCTGGCGTCGGACACCTCGCAGATCAGCGCCCGGTCGCGGATGAGCCGCAGCTGAATCGGGGGCCCGCCGTAGCGGATGGCGTTGGTGACCAGTTCGCTGACCACGAGCTCGGTCACGAACACGGCCTCGTCGAGCCCCCACTCGGCGAGCCGTTCCCCGACGCGCTGCCGGGCCGTGGCCACCACCGCCGGATCGGACGGCAGGTCCCACACCGCCACCTGGTCGGCGTCCAGGGCACGGGTGCGCGCCAGCAGCAGGGCCACGTCGTCGGCGGGGCGCTCCGGGAGCAGCGCCTTGAGCACGTTGTCGCAGGCGTCGTCCAGATTCCCGGCCGGGGCCGCGAGCGCGCCGCACAGAGTGGCCGTGCCCGCGTCCACCTCCAGGTGGCGGGCCTCCACGAGCCCGTCCGTGTACAGGGCCAGCACGGACCCTTCGGGGAGGTCCAGCTCCGTGGACTCGAAGGGCAGCCCGCCGATGCCGAGCACGGGACCGGCGCTCACCTCGACGACCTCGACCCCTCCCTCCGGGTAGAGCACGGCGGGCGGCGGGTGCCCGGCGGAGGCGATCGTGCAGTGCCGCGCCACCGGGTCGTAGACCGCGTACAGGCAGGTCGCGCCGATCTGGCCGCCCGTCTGGCTGTCCTCGGCCGTGAGATGGCCGACCAGGTCGTCGAGGTGGGTGAGCAGTTCGTCCGGGGGCAGGTCGACGTCGGCGAGCGTCCAGACCGCGGTGCGCAGCCGGCCCATCGTGACGGAGGCGTGGATGCCGTGCCCCACCACGTCCCCGACGACCAGCGCCACCCGGGTCCCGGACAGCGGGATGATGTCGAACCAGTCGCCGCCGACACCCGCCCGGGACAGTGCCGGAAGGTAGCGGGAGGCGAACTCCACCGCCGCCTGACCCGCCATGGCCTGCGGCAGCAGACTGCGTTGCAGCGCCAGCGCGGTGGTGTGTTCCCGGGTGTACCGGCGCGCGTTGTCGACGCAGACGGCGGCTCGGCTGGCCAGCTCCCGCACCAGTGACACGTCGTCCTCGTCGAAGGGGTCGGGGCTGCCTGTCGTGAGCTGCCGTACGAGTACGGCCACCCCGAGTGCCGTGCCGCGCGCCACCAGGGGTACGGCCATCAGGGAGAAGTCACAGTTCCCCGACTCCCGCAGCCGGGTGGCCCGGCTGTCGTGGCGGGCCAGCCAGATGTCGAGGCCCGGCTCGCCGCTCCTGGTGACCACCACCTCGCCGGTCGCCAGCGCGCGGGCGGGCGGCGAGGCCGGCGGATACACGTCCGCGGAGCCCAGCGCGATCGCCGCCTCCGGGACCCCGGCGGTACGCGAGTGGTGGGCGACGCGGCGCAGCTCCACATCGGTGCCCACCGCGCCGACGGAGGGTTCCTCCCCCCGCAGTACGGAGTCCAGCAGGTCGACGCTGGCGAAGTCCGCCATCCGCGGGACCGCCAGTTCGGACAGCTCCTGCGCGGTGTGGATCACGTCGAGCTTCGTGCCGATGCTGGTGGCCGCCTTGTTCAGCAGCGCGAGGCGCTGTCTGGCCCAGTACTGCTCGCTGCTGTCGAACGCGGCCGCCGCCACCCCGAGCAGATCCCCCGAAGGGCCGCGCAGCGGCCACATCTCGGTGTTCCAGGCGTGCGTGCGCGTCCCGGAGGGCGCCCGCGTCCAGCTCTCGTAGTGCACCGGCCGATCGGTCTCCACGACCTCCTGAAGATGGCGCACGAAGCCGCGGCTGTGCTCCTCGTTCTCCACGGTGTCCGGGAAGAACCGGCCGACGAACTCGGCCTCGGTCCGGCCCATGAGCCGGCACGCCGTGTCGTTCATCAGCAGGTACCGCTGCTCGGTGTCGAAGACCGACATCGACACCGACGACTGCCGGAACGCCAGGTCGCCCAGGGCCCGGCCCCGGTCGTCCGGTGTCGCGGTGACTACGTATCCCGAGGCGTCGCCCCGCTCGCCGAGCAGCGCCGACGCCCGCAGCGCCAGGTCCGTGCGCCGCCCGTCCCGGCAGCGCACGGCCACCACGCTCGTGCCGCTCGTCCGCAGCTTCTGCCAGGCCGCATCGGCGTCACCGTCGATCAGCTCCGCCAACCGCCTCCCGTGGACCTCCTGGGCGGTGTGGCCCGTCAGCATCCGGGCACCGTCGCTCCAGCCCGTGACGACTCCGTCGGCATCCACCACCGCCATGGCGTCACCGGCCGTGGCCGCAGACCCCGCGGGCCTCGGCAATGTCACCATATGTACAAGCATGATGTGATCGGGCAGTCCCCTCAACCGGGCCGGTCGGGTACTGGGCCCGCCCGTCCGTACAACCGGTTGGGGGCAGGCCGGCTGGCGTCGGCTCACCCGTGCGCAGGCCCAGGCGCAGATGCCCTGCTCCTGGGCTTCGCGATGACCCGCTACGACGACCGCGAGTGGTCGCGGCGCATGCCCCCCGCCTCGGCTGACGTCCGGTCAGGCGGCCCGTCGGCCCGCCGCGCGTTCCGTCGTCCAGTACAGCAGCGCCAGTACGGGAAGGGCCGTGCCGAAGGCGGCCACCGCGGGCCAGCCCGCCGCGTGGTAGGCGATGGAGGCGAGTTGGGAGCCGAGCGCCCCGCCGACGAAGAAGGTGGCGATGAACGCGCTGTT
Organism: Streptomyces sp. 142MFCol3.1; assembly: GCF_000424945.1. Classification (NCBI taxonomy): domain Bacteria; kingdom Bacillati; phylum Actinomycetota; class Actinomycetes; order Kitasatosporales; family Streptomycetaceae; genus Streptomyces; species Streptomyces sp. 142MFCol3.1. The sequence continues at coordinate 326,882 of NZ_AUKV01000007.1, read as the reverse complement.
GAGGCGGGCCCGGGCGTCGGCGTCGAGCTGGTAGATGGTGTGCTGGCCGAGGATCAGGGTGCTCTGGACGGCCATGTCGAGCAGCACGGCGGCCAGGGCGAGCAGGACGATGTGGTGCCCGCCCAGCCCCGCGACGGCGAACGCGACGGCGGCCACGGCGAAGGCGACGCCGGTCATCGGCCGGGTCAGCCCCCGGTCGGCCCAGTGTCCCGCGACCGGCGCCACCACCGCGCCGGCCGCCCCGACCAGCGCGAAGAGGCCGACGCCGACGGGGGAGTAGTGGAAGGGCGGTCCGGTCAGGACGTACGAGACGGTCGTCCAGAAGGCGCTGAACGCGCCGAACATCGCCGCCTGGTAGAGCCCGCGCCGCAGCAGGGCGGGGTGGGTGCGCATCAGTCGCAGCGTGGAGCGCAGGACATGGGTGTACGGGATCGTCGTGGTCGGTGCGTGCGGGGGCAGGGCGGCGCGCAGCGCCACGGCCAGCACGGCCATCAGGACGGCGGATCCGAGGTAGACCACGCGCCAGCCGGCCGCGTCGGAGACCAGGCTGCTGAGCGTGCGGGACAGCAGGATGCCGGTGAGCAGACCGCTCATCACCCGGCCGACGATGCGGCCGCGTGCGTGATCGGGGGCGAGGCTCGCGGCGAACGGGACCACGATCTGGGCGACGACCGAGGTGGCCCCGGCGACGAGGGACGCGGCCAGCAGGAGGGGGAAGCTCGTCGCGAGGCCCGCCGCGGCCAGGGCCAGCGTGGTGACGCCCAGCAGCACGGTGATCAGTCCGCGCTTCTCCAGCCGGTCGCCGAGCGGGACCAGGAAGAGCATGCCGATGACGTAGCCGACCTGGGTGAGGGTGATCAGGCCGCCGGCCGCCGCGGTGCTGACGTGGAAGACGTCACGCAGGGACGACAGCAGCGGCTGCGCGTAGTAGAGGTTGGCGACCGTCATGCCGGAGGCGACGGCGAGGAGGACGACCAGCCGGCCCGGTACGCCGTGCTGGGACGCGGCGGTGGACGGGGTCTGCGACCGGAGCTCGGAGGATTCGGAGGATGCGGACACGGCACCTTCTCGGGAAGAGAACCGACGGGGACGGTTCGGCGGGAACGCTGTCTGCTGGACGGGCGGCCTCCTTGTCGCCCGTACGGTCTCCTCAGCACCGGACGGCACGTGTCCCTTCCCCTGGCGTGGCGATGATCAGAGATATCGGTTATCTCCGATGCAGATGATGCGGTGCTCGGCGGACCGGGGCGTCGTCCTCGCAGGGCGCCCGGGCGGGCGGCCGTCCCACGGGCCGAGCGGCCCGGGGGCGTCTCGCTCCGGGGGTGACCGCCTCCAGGGCTTGTCGCTCCCGGCAGGCGGCTGTCCTCAGGACGTCGTGCTCCGGTCCCGCCGCGCAGGGTCGCTCGGCGGGACCGCCCTCAGGACATTCGGCGGGCCCGCCCTCAGGACATGTGGTGCAGCAACGCGGCGACGGCCGGGGGTGCCTCCCCGCGCGGGCGCACCACCATGACCTTCCAGCTGGGCGGGTGCCGGTCGAAGCGGTGTGTGGTGAGGTCCGGGAACCGTGCCGCGATCGACGCCGGCATGATGCAGACGCCCAGGTCGTTGCGGACGAGTTCGGACGCGGCGACGATGTCGTTGACCTCGAAGGTCGTCTCGCGCTCGACACCGGCGGCACGGAACGCCCGGTCCACGCAGAGCCGGATCGCCCAGCCGGGAGTGAAGTCCACGAGCGGCAGCCGGGCGGCTTCGGAGAGCGTCACCGTGCCGTCCGGGCCCTTTCCGGCGAGCGCCCGCCCGGGTGCCGACACCAGGACCATCTCCTCGCGCGAGAGCAGCCGTGTCACCAGACCGCGCTGCTGCTGCCGGTCGAGCGCGACGACGGCCAGGTCCACCGAGCCCTCGCGCAGTGCCTGCCGGATGTCGGTGACGGCGGCCTGTCGCAGCCGGACCACCACGCCCGGATGTTCCGCGCGCAGTGCGGCCAGCGGGCGGTGCAGTTCGGCCCAAACGCCCTGCATGGTGCCGACGGTGATCCTGCCCCGCAGATGTCCCTGGACCGCGTCGACCGCCGCCCGTGCCTGCTCGGCGGCGCGCAGCGCGGCGCGTGCGGCGGGGACGAAGGCCTCGCCCGCCGCGGTCGGCGACACCCGGTGCGTGGTGCGGTCGAACAGCTGGGTACCGAGTTCACGCTCCAGCGCCCGCACCGTGCTGGACACGGCGGACTGCACCACGTGCAGGCGCTGCGCCGCCGCGGTGAAGCCGCCCTCCTCGGCCACCGCGACGGCGACCTCCATCTGCCGCAGGTCCATGTGTACGCTCCGCTCCCGGTTCCGAAGCCGCACCCCATCTCCCTCGGAGATGGGCTTGCACATCGATTGTCGCAGGCCGTGATCACCTGCCGGCCGTCCACCGGCCGCCTACGAGTCGTCCGCGGGCCGGTCGCCGGACCGGAGGACCGCTCGCCGGATCACCGTCCGGGCGGGTTCCGGCGGGGGCTCAGGACCGCCGGCCGCCGTTGCGCATCTCCCGGGGGCTCAGCCCGTAGCGCTGCCGGAACGCGGTGCTCAGGGCGCTCGCCGAGGAGAAGCCGGAGGCGTACGCGAGGTCGGTGATCGTCAGGTGTTCGCAGTCGCCGCACTGGAGGCGCTCGCGGACGAGCCGGAGCCGCTCCTCGCGGATCAGGTCGCGGGGAGTGGTGCCCGCCCTTTGCAGGGCCAGCTGGATCTGGCGCAGTGACCAGCCGAGCGCGCGGGCCATGGACGTACCCGTGAGGGCCGGGTCGGCGGCGTGGTCGCGGACGTAGCGGCGGACCATGGTCTCCACGTCGGACAGCTGCCCGGTTGTGTCGGGGCGGTCGTCGCCCGTGGCGAGCATGCACAGCAGCTCGACGACGCGGTCGGAGACGGCGTCGAACTGGGCGTCGGTGAGGGCGTCGCGCTCGGCGTACAGGTCGTTCAGCATGGAGCCGACGACCCGGCCGAGCCCCCTGGTCAGGTCTAGGCCCGTGGCCAGCGGTGACTTGCGGTTGAGGGGGCTGTCCACCTCGCGGGCGGGGATGGTGAGGATGTACGCCTGGGTGGTCGCGTCCTGGAGGCAGTCGAAGGGCGAGTCGAAGGAGACGAGTGTGCCGGTCCCCGGGGTGAGCCGTGCCTCCTGGCCGTCCTGCCGCAGGACGATCCCGCCGGTGAGCGGGAGGAGTAACCGGTAGTCCCCGTCGGGGTCCTCGCGGACCTGGCGTGCGGTCCTGCTGTACTCGATCTCGTCGGACCGGAACCTGACGAGCTGGTACTTCTCGGTCCGCTGCCGGACGGTCTCGCCGCCGAAGTCGTCCGGGCGGGCGTACGCGAAGCCCATCCGGGACTGGTACGACCCGATGTGCTCGCTCCAGAATTCGGCCCGCTCACGCGGCGTCACCTCGTGGGTCGACTGCGATTCCACGAGGTAGCTCCCCGCTGGCAACGGCACCTCAACTCCCGTGCAATTGGCGGTAGTTACTCGGCGTCAGCCTACTGCACACGCCCCGTGCGCATGACAGCAACTTCCTTGCGCGCCGGGGCAAGCGCGGGCGCCGTCGCGCGGCTACCGTCGTGCGCCGCGTCAACTCGCGCCCCACCCATCACCCTTCCAACTCCTATGACTGCCACCCGTTCAACTCAGCTATGCATGCGGAGACTTGAGGATCCATGACCGAACGCCTACCGGAGGCAGCGTTCTGGTGCCTGGCCGTCGGCCTGCTCGCCGTCACCGTCCTGCTGCTCCGCCAGCGCGGCATCACCGCCCGGCAGCGCAGGCGGACCACCGAACTCGCGGACGGACTGAGGGCCCGCGAAGAGGAACTGCGTCATCTGGCCGCGGTCCGCCTCCCGGCCCTGGAGGACGCCCCGCACCAGGCGGGCCCCGCCGCCGGACTGCTGGACGCCCGGCTGGCCGACACGGACTTCGCCAAGAGCCTCGACAGCGTCGTCGAGCGGTTCTCCGGCGCCGTGGAGCACGCGCAGTCCCGCGCCGACCAGTCCGCCAAGGCCGCGCTCAAGGCGTCGATGCGCTCGATCCAGGCCCTCGCCAACGAGCAGCAGGTGTCCATCTCGGAGATGCAGGACCGGCACGACCACCCCGACGTGCTGCGCGACCTGCTCGAGATCGACCACACCAACGCCCAGTTCGGCCGCCGCGCGCAGGCCATCGCCGTCCTGTGCGGTTCCTGGCCCGGGCGGCAGCGCTCCACCTCCCCGCTGATCGAGGTCGTCCGCGGGGCGACCTCCCGCATCCGCGACTACCGGCGCGTGCGGATCAACGGGCAGGCGGACATCGCCGTCGAGAGCCGCGCGGTGGAGCCCGTCGTCCTCGCGGTCGCCGAACTGCTCGACAACGCGGCACGCCACTCGCAGCCCAACACGACGGTCGAGGTCAACGTCCAGACGGTGCACAACGGTGCCTGCGTGGTCATCGACGACGCCGGCGTCGGCATGGACGGGCAGGCCACCGAGCACGCCGCCGCGCTGCTGACCGGCCGGCACGCCGTGGACGTCACTCGCCTCGACGACCCGCCCCAGTTCGGCTTCGCCGTCATCGGGGTGCTCGCCGCCCGGTACGGATTCAGCGTCTCGGTGGACACCCGGTCGCCGTACGGCGGTGTCCGCGCCGTGCTGTTCGTGCCCGCGGCGCTGCTGACCCACATGGACCCCGCGACGGTTGCGGCACCGCCGGCCGCCCCGACCCGCCGGGCGTCCCGGCCCGCCGGAACCGTCGCGTCGCCGGAACCCGCCCCGGCCGCCCCGGCCCCCGCGCAGGCCGGACCCGTCACCCCGACCGAGGCGGCGTCCGCCGCCCCCACTGCCCGTACGACAGCCCGTACGGCCGAGACCGCGGAGGCCGCCACGGCCGGAGGACTGCCCAAGCGGCGCCGCCGCACCCCTCAGGCGCCGGTGACCGCGACCGCCGGGGAGCCGCCCGCGGCCCCGGCCGAGGAGGTCGGCGGCCGGACCGCCGAGGAGAACGCGCGGCGCATGGGCGCCTTCGCCCGCGGCACCCGCTTCGGCCGGTCCGCCCACGACGCGTCCGCCGCCGAGGCCTCCCATCAAGCCCCCCACGAGAGCGAAGGGAACACACAGGGATGATCGCCCCCATGACCAACGAGCTGGGGTGGATGCTCGACGAGGTCCTCAAGGTGCCCGAGGCGCGTCACGCGATCCTGCTGTCCGCCGACGGCATGCTCCGGGCGCACTCCGCGGACATCGGCCGGGACGACGCCGAACGGCTGGCCGCCGGCCTGTCGGGGGTGCAGTCGATCAGCCGCAGCACGGCCGAGTTCTGCGGCAGCCCGCACACCCCGTGGCGGCAGACCCTGATCGAGTTCGCCCACGGCTACGTCTTCCTCGTCGCCGCGGGGGAGGGAGCCTATCTCGCGGTGTCCACCACCGAGAACGTCGACATGGAAGCGGTCACCTACCGCATGCACAAGCTGGTCGACCGGCTCGGCAAGGAGCTGACCAGCCCGGCCCGGCAGGACACCGGCAGTCCGGCATGACACCCCGCCGCCGTCCCGGGGAGCGGCTCGTGCGGTCCTACGTCGTCACGGACGGCCGCTCCCACCCGTCGCGCAACACCCTCGACCTCGTCACGCTGCTGATCGCCGCCGACGATCTGCCCCTGGCGGGACAGAGTCCCGAGAAGCGGCGGCTGATGGAGCTGTGCCGGCCCGGAGCGCTGTCGGTCGCCGAGGTGGCCGGGCATCTGGAGCTGCCGGTCAGCGTCACCAAGGTGCTGATCGCCGACCTGATCGACAGCGGTCACATCGTCACCCGCGCGCCGATCCCGTCGGCCCGCCCCTCCGACACCCGCATCCTCCAGGAGGTGCTCGATGGGCTCCGCGCCCGCCTCTGACGACGTCCGCCCCCGATCGGGCGGCATGCATCTGCCGCCGACCGTGCAGACCGCGGTCAAGCTGCTGATCGTGGGCCACTTCGCCGTCGGCAAGACCACCTTCGTCGGCGCCCTGTCCGAGATACGGCCGCTGCGCACCGAGGAGGTCATGACCCAGGCCGGCGCGCTCGTGGACGACCTGGCCGGGACGCGCGACAAGACGACCACCACGGTCGCCCTCGACTTCGGCCGCCTCACCCTCAACGACGCCCTGGTCCTCTACCTGTTCGGCACACCCGGGCAGCAGCGCTTCACCGAGCTGTGGCAGGACATGACGCGCGGTGCGCTCGGCGCACTCGTCCTCGCCGACACCCGGCGCCTGGAGCAGTCCTTCGAAGTCATGGGCGTGCTGGAGGAGTTGGGACTGCCCTACGCGGTGGCCCTGAACGAGTTCGACGACGCGACCGAACACGGCCTGGACGAGGTGCGCGAGGCCCTCGACCTGCTGCCCTCGACCCCGCTCGTGCGCTGCGACGCCCGCGACCGGGTCTCCTCCACCGAGGCGCTGATCGCCCTCGTCGAATACCTGCTCACCCGCACCGGCGAACTGGAGCACGCGTGACCCCCGTACCACCGGAGTCCGTACCACCGCAGACCGCGCCGAAGGACGCCCCGGCGCCGCGGCCCGCACCGTCGCAGTCCGTGCCGCCTCCCGGCTGCCCGGCCCACGAACCCATGTACGGACCGGAGTTCGCGGCCGATCCGGGAGCCGTGTACCGCAGGCTCCGGGAGAACGGACCGACCGCCCCCGTCGAACTGGCCCCCGGTGTCCGGGCCACCCTCGTCACCGGGTACGAAGCCGCCCTGCACGTCCTGCGCAGTCCGGAGACCTTCTCCAAGGACCCACGCCGCTGGCGCGACCTGGCAGACGGCACCGTCCCGATGGACAGCCCCGTCGTGCCGATGATGATGTACCGGCCGAACGCGCTGTTCACCGACGGTGAGGAGCACCGCCGGCTGCGCGGAGCGATCACGGACAGCCTGGCCCTGGTGGAGCCGAACACGCTCCGCGGATACGTGGAGCGCAGCGCCGACACGCTCATCGACCGGTTCGCTCCGCTCGGCACGGCGGATCTGCTCGGCGAGTACGCCCAGGTCCTGCCGCTGCTGGTGTTCAACCACCTCTTCGGCTGCCCCGCCGACTACGGGATCCGGCTGGTCGAGGGCATGTCCGGGATCTTCGACGGGGTGGACGCCGAGAAGGCGAACGAACTGCTGACCACCACCCTGCTCGACCTCGTCACGCTGAAGCGGGCGAAGCCCGGGCAGGACATGACGTCGTGGCTGATGGCGCACCCGGCCGCGCTCACCGACGAGGAGATGATCCACACCCTCGTCGTCCTGATGGGCGCCGGCACCGAGCCGCAGCAGAACCTCATCGCGAACAGCCTGCGCCTGCTGCTGTCCGACGACCGGTTCGCGGGCGACCTGTCCGGCGGCAGCCTCCCGGTGGAGGACGCCCTCGACGAGGTGCTCTGGTCCGACCCGCCGATGGCCAACTACGCCGTCCACTATCCCGTGCACGACGTCGTCCACGAGGGTGCGTCGCTGCGCGCGGGTGATCCGCTGGTGGTCAGTTTCGCCGCGGCCAACACGGACCCGGCGCTGACGAGCGATCAGCGGGCGGGCAACCGCGCCCACCTAGCGTGGAGCGCGGGCCCGCACAACTGCCCGGCACAGAGTCCGGCGCGGCTGATCGCGGCGGTCGGCGTCGAGAAGCTCCTCGACCGTCTCCCCGACGTCGAACTCACCGTCCCGGCCGAGGAGCTGGTCTGGCGACCCGGTCCCTTCCACCGCGCTCTCGCCGCACTGCCCGTCCGCTTCCCGCCCACGGCGGCGGCCGCGGCGCCGGACGCCGAGCCGCAGCCGCACCCCGGCGCCCTTCCGCTGCCGGTGGCCCCGCCGCCCGCCGTCGTGCCCGAGCCGCCGAAGAGCGGCTGGGCACGCCTGCTGGCGTGGTGGCGCGGGGAGTGATCAGGAGATCCGTACGGGGAGGGACCGGTGGCCGTTGGAGATGAAGGACTCCACCGGCCGCAGTTCCTCCCCGGGAACAGCGAGGCACAGGTCCGGGAAGCGGGCGAAGAGCGCCGGGAGCGCGACCCGGGCCTCCATGCGGCCGAGCGGGGCACCGAGGCAGTGGTGTACCCCGTAGCCGAAGGCGAGGTGTTCCTTGTCGGCGCGGGTGACGTCGAAGCGGTCGGCGTCCTTGCCGTGGCGCTCGGGGTCGCGCCCGGCGGCGGCGTACGCGGCGAGGATGGCCTCGCCCTTGCCGATCACCAGACCGTCCGGGCCGCCGAACTCACTCATCGGCAGGTCGTCCACCGCGTAGCGCAGCGGCAGACTGGCGACCGGCGCGTCCACGCGCAGCGTCTCCTCGACCACGTCGTCCCAGGAGGCCCGCCCCTCACGCACGGCGGCGAGTTCACCGGGGTGGGTGAGCAGGGCGTGCACGGCGTTGTCGATGAGGTTCACCGTCGTCTCGTGGCCCGCACTGATCATCAGCACCAAGGTGTCGAGCAGTTCCTGCTCGCTGAGCCGGGTGCCGTCGTCCTCGTCGCGTGCCGCGATCAGACCGGTGGTCAGATCGTCGCCCGGTGACTCCCTCTTGGACGCGACGAGTTCGGCCAGGACGACGTACAACCGCTCGTAGGCGGCGGTCATCTCGCCCGGGTCGGCGGAGGTGTCGAAGATGCGGTCCACCAGGTGCCGCAGCTCGGGCCCGCGCTCCTCGGGCAGCCCGAACAGCTCGCTGATCACCTGGATGGGAAGCGGATAACAGAACTCCTCACGCAGGTCGACGACCTGGGAGTCGCGGCCGGCCTCCGCGATCCTGTCCAGCAGCCCTGCGGTGATCTCCTCGATGCGCGGCTGGAGCGCGGCCGTACGGCGCGCGGTGAACGCCTTGGAGACGAGGAGGCGCAGACGTTTGTGCTCGCCGCCGTACGCGGTGAACATGTTCTGCACGGCGACCCAGGTGAACAGAGGCCAGTCCGGGGTGATCTCCCCGCGGGCGAACAGGGGCCAGTGCTGCCGGGCGTCCTTGGACACCCGCGGGTCGGTGAGCAGCCGCTTCAGCAGATCCGGGCTGCTCACCGCCCAGGCCTCGACACCCCCGGGGAGCGCCACCAGGGTCACCGGTCCGCCGTCCCGGACACGGGCGGCTTCCGAGTGAATGTCGCGGCCGGTCGCGTCTATCACTAAGGGGCTTGGATTTCCCACGGGGAGCCTCCCTGGTATTCGAACGTCATGACGGCAGGTCACGCTACGCGGGGGTACGGTTCCGCAGCGAGAGCGCCCGTCGCCCGGTGCGTACGCGGGCAATTTCCGTGCGCGTACCGACAAGTCGACCCGGTGCCGGGTCGACTTGTCGGGTCACCCGGGCCGTGCCGGACCGCGGCGGGTCCGGAGCTCACACGGGCTGGGAATCACGCGTGCCTGCGTCGCAGCAGGCGGCGACGGCGGGGCTCCTGGTCCGGGAGCCAGCCGAAGGCGAGACAGCTGCCGACGGCTCCGAGGAGGAGGCCGACGAGGAAACCGCCGAGGTTGGAGGTGAGCCAGGTGCCGAGTGAGAGCAGGATGCCGACCAGCGAGTAGAAGAGGCGCTGGGCCGGGTTGAAGAGGATCAGCAGTCCGCACAGCACCATCAGGGTGGGCAGCAGGTAACCCGCCAAACCCTGCATGCCGATGTGCAGGACGACCTTCAGGGAGGCCTTCTCGGTGAGCAGGATCTCCGTTCCGGCCAGGGTGAGCAGCAGACCGCCCCAGAAGGGGCGGTGCGCTCGCCACCGGCGGAATGCCGCCCGCGGGTCTCGCCGGGGCGTCATCAGCAACCCTGGTCGCTGAAGCGGAGCTTGAGGCCGGGAAGCTTGAACACGGCTGCGGTGGTCGCGTAGTTGGTCTGCCGCAGGTTCGCGATGTGCACGGTGTCGGCCTGCTGGCTGAAGACGCCCTTGTTGCCCTGGACACCGGCCTTGCTGAGCGTGCTGGCGTCGTTGCCGATCTCGATGTTGTCGAAGGCCGCGTCTCCCGACAGCTCCGTGGAGTCGGTGGTGAGGTTGCTCGCCTGCACCTTGTCCGCACCGCTGCCCGCGGTGATGAGGAGGTTCGTGCCGCCCAGGTCGACGCTCTGGCACAGTTTGGTGAGCGTCGCGTTCTTGATGGCGGAGGTCACGACGAGGACCTGGCCGCCGGTGTCGCCGGCGTTGGGACTGTCCTCCGCCATGTTGTCGAGGTTGCCGAACTGCTCGAAACCGGTGCCGTTCAGCTCGGTGGCGGTGACCGTGAACGGCATGCCGGAGATGGCGAACTGGACGCCGAGGGCGCCCTGCGCGGTGAGGATCATCAGTCCTGCGGCGACCGCGGTGGCAGGCACCGCCATCACCGCGGCGCGGCGCAGGCGGACCCGCCCGCGTCTGTCCGGGCCGTCGGTCGCGGAACCGCTTACCGGGCTCTCGGGGGTGGAACCGTGGGACGCCGAGGCGTCCGAGGACGAGGCCATGTCTGCTCCCTGTGCACGTTCGATGCGGGTACGGGTTCAACGGCACGTTGTCCTGGCGCGGACAGCGGCTGCGGCGTACGCCCCTCGCGTCTCCCGGCGGGCGCAAGGGCTTTCTCGTCGCGCAGCAGTGGCCGCCGAGGAAGTTACCGGGGGTTACATCCAGGGGTCAAGGCGCCTGTGGGAAAAGCGTGGTGGTTGTGCCGTGGCTGTGAACGGAGATCGGCCAAAAGGTCGCTTCCAAGCTCAACTTCCGTGCTGTGCCTTGACGTTGAGCATTCACCAGGTCTACAACTCTGCCTTGATTCCCACGGACCCGTGGCGCCGGGTCCGCCGCGTGACGCGTGGGTCGCCTCCCGGACGCCGCCCTTCCACGGGTGGTGGTGACACCTCCGGACGCGCCGCGCCTCCTCGTCCACTCCACCCCCCCATCCCCGGCACCGGCACGGTCGCCTTCCCCTGAGCCGTGCCGGCGCCCGGCTGCCGCTGCCGGTCCGTGACGTACGGAGAAGGCGTCACGGACCGGCGGAGGATTCCCGGCGCGCAGGCGACGAGCACGTCCACGTCGCTCGTGCACCCGCTCGCTCCAACCGCTCGCGTCGTCCCGTACGTTCGCGTCGCTCGTGCACCCGCTCGCTCCAACCGCTCGCGTCGTCCCGCACGTCCGCGTCGCCCCGTACCTGCGCGTCGTCCGCACGCTCGCGCCACCCCGTGTCGCCACGCGCCGCCGTGCCGCGGGCGCGTGGGCTCGACGCCGCACCCCGCACCCCCGCACCCCCGCGCCCCGCGCGCGGTCAGGCACCACCCACACCCCTATCAGGAGAAGAGGCACCCCCCATGCGCACTCGATCCCTCCTCGCCGTCGCCGTCGTCGTCGCCGCCCTCTCGGTGTCGGCGACCGTCCCCTCGTCCGCGGCCGACACGCCGGTGCTCACCACCGGTGGCACGGGCGGAGCCCCGGTCGCCGCCGGTGACGTCCTCAACGCGTCCCTGGCGAGCGGCACCGCGGCCACGCTCTACTCCAGCAGCACCGGCACGAGCGGGGTCTCCTGCTCCTCGTCGACCTTCACCGCCACCGTCACCGACAACCCGGCGGCCCCCGGCACCGCGACCGAGTCGCTCACCGGGCACACCTTCGACAGCGCGAGCTGCACCAGCAACGTCGTCGGGGTGCTCGGCGTCACCGGCATCACGGTCGACAACCTGCCCTACAGCACCACCGTCTCCTCGGACGGCACCGTCGCCGTGGCGCCCGCCGCCGGTTCCAGCATCCAGACCACGGTCAAGCTGCGCACCCTGCTCGGCACCGTGACCTGCGTCTACCGGGCGGCGGGCCTGTCCGGTACGGCGAGCAACACCGACAACAGCATCGCCTTCACCAACCAGCAGTTCACCAAGTTCTCCGGCTCGTCCCTGTGCTTCGCCAGCGGCTACTTCACCGCCAAGTACGCACCCGTGTCGGACACCAGCCAGTCGGGCGGCCCGACGGTCCACGTCAACTGACGGCCCGCCGAGCGCTCAGCGGCGTCGCCGCAGCGTGACGGCGACGCCCGCGGTGAGCAGCAGCGCCGCGGCTCCCCCGGCGGCCAGGGGGAGCGCGGCACTGTGGTCCGACGTGCTGTCGGCGGCGGGCTGGAGGTGATCCGGACCGGCCGCGCCGGCCGGTGACGTGGTCACCGGGGTCGGCGAACCGGACGCCGGCGCCGGTGAGGCGGCCGTCCCCGACGGAGCGGGCCGCTTCGCCGGCGCGCCGGTCCGCCCGCTCCCGGGCGTGCTCGTGCCGCCCGCGCCGGCGGCGGGCTTCTCTGTGGGCTCCGGTGTCGTGCGGCCGCCGGACAGCACCACGTCCGAGCACGAGTAATAGGTGTCCGTCGTGCTGGAGTTCTGCCAGATCGTGTACAGCATGTGCCGCCCGGTCCGGTCGGACGGCAGCTTCGCCCTGATGCGGTAGGCGCCGTCGACCAGAGCCGGGTCGGTGGCGGTGGCGAACGGCTTCTCGGGCAGATCGGACCACTTCAGCGGCCGGGACGGGTCGTAGCCCGGCTTCGAGAGGTACAGCTTGAACGTCCCGGTGTGCGGGATCGTCGAGCTGTAGCTGAGGGTGAGGTTCGCGCCGGGGGTCAGACGGGTCGACGGCCAGTCCGTGCGGGCGAGGTCCAGGCCCTTGTAGGCGGGCAGGCCGCCGCTGCACAGCTTGCCGTCGGGGATCACCTGCCGGTCCCGGCCGCCGACACCGGCCACCCGGAGGTTGTCCCAGGCGGTGAAGGGCGCCCCGTTCGCGGCGATCGCCGCCTTGCAGGCCGAGGTCCGCGTCATGCTCCCGCCCTCGGGGGAGCAGGCGACCACCCGGCTGACCGGGGACGTCGGCGCGCCGTGCGCCTGGGCGGGCCCCGCGGCCCAGGTGGCGAGGAGCAACGGAGCCGTCACGGCGACAGCGGCCGCGACGGCGGTGCGGTGGGCGGTCATCCGGGGGTCTCCTCGGTACGTCGGCGAAGCGGTCCGGCCACCGTGCGGGGCGTGCGGAGGGCACTCCTCACCCGGGGCACCGTGAAGTACGGGACCGCGGAGCCGTGCGTTCAGCGGTACGAGGGGCGCGAAACGTGCCTTCCCGGCCGACGCCCGTGGATCGAGGGTCGATCACCGGTCACATCGAGGGTTTCCCCTGTATCCCCCTCACCTTCCGCATGCCTATCGTCGAGCACAGCCGCCCCACAGCTCGCCGGGTCGCTCGCGCGACCTGGTGATCGACCTCGTCGCCCCGGACGGCTCGCCGTACCGCCGAAGTCCTCCAGCGGCTCGGACTCCGCGGACGACGTCAGCGCGACGTACACCGTCGACGCCTCCGGCGAGGCCGCCGACGGCACCTGGAAACCCCGCGTCCAGGACGTGGCCGCCCAGGACACCGGCACGATCAACAGCTGGAAGCCGACCTTCTGACCCGGGTCACGCTGCTGATCTCCACGGGGGGAGGGGCCGGCCGACGCGCTCGCGTGCCGGCCGGCCCCTTCGGTCCGGCCGGTACGGTGAGCGGCATGCCCGCACCCGCCGAGCCCGCACCCTCGGGCAAGCCTGCCGAGTCCGCCCCGCCCGTGGTCGTCAGCAACGTCGTGGGTTCGTTCCCCTGGAGCGTGCTGGCCGAGCGGCACCCCGCGCTGATCCGCCAGGTGCGGGGCGCCTTCCCCTACGGTCCCGACCAGCACCGTGCCCTCGACGCCCTGCTCGCCGAATGCACCGAGGGCGTCGTCGAACCGCTCGGCCTCGAGGCCGCGGACCGGGACCAGTGGCTGGAGTGGGGCCGGGACCGGATCGGCCGGTCCTGGTTCGACGTGCCGTTCCTGTGGTCCGAGAGCTACTTCTACCGCCGGCTCCTGGAAGCCGTCGGATACTTCGTGCCGGGCCCGTGGCAGGGCATCGACCCGTTCCGGCCCTTCAAGCTCGCGGAGCTCGACACCGCGGAGGCCGACGAGGAACTCGCCGCGCTCGACGAACTCGCCCAGCGGCCGGCCGAGGAACAGGAGGTGGCCCTGCTGCACGGCTCGCTGTGGGGCAACCGGGCCGACCTCGGCTTCCGCCTGGGCGCCGCCTCGGGAGACACGCCGACGGCGTCCCGGCTCGTCGCGGACGACGGCGACGAGCTGCGCTCCCTGCTCGACGGCGGCACCCTGTGCCTGGTCGCGGACAACTCGGGCCGCGAGCTCATTCCCGACCTGCTCCTCGTCGACCACCTCCTGCACCACGGCCGCATCACACGGGCCGTCCTGCACGTCAAGCCGTACCCCTACTACGTCTCCGACGCCACGACCGCGGACACCGTCGACGCGCTGCGCCGCCTCGTCGACGCGAAGGGAGCGGCCGGCGAGGCCGGCCGACGCCTCTGGGCGGCGGCGGCCGACGGCCGCCTCACGGTCCGGGCCCACCCCTTCTTCTGCGCGCCGCTGTCCTACGCCGACCTGCCCGACGACCTCCGCCGGGAGTTCGCCGCGGCCGACCTGACCGTCCTGAAGGGCGACCTCAACTACCGCCGCCTCATCGGTGACCGGCTCCACCCCGCGACCACACCCTTCGCGGTGGCGACGGCTCATTTCCCCGGCGCGGTGGCCGCACTGCGCACCCTCAAGTCCGACGTGGTCGTCGGGCTCGACGCCGGCACCGAGGCCGCGCTCGTCGCCGCCGAGGAGCAGCGCTGGCGCACCGGCGGCACGCACGCGCTGATCCAGGTCAGGCACTGAGCGGGGACACTCCGTGACCTTCCTCGGACGCTGCGTCAGGTCAGGTGCAGGGGAAGTGACTTGAGCCCGTTGATGAAGTTCGAGACGAGACGCCGGGGAGGTCCCGCGGTGCCCAGCGCGGGCGCCGCGCGGAGCGTCTCCTCGTACAGCACCCGCAGTTGCAGCCGGGCGAAGTGTGCGCCCAGGCAGACGTGCGGGCCGTCGCCGAAGGAGACGTGCGGGTTCGGCGCCCGGCCGAGGTCCAGCCGGTGCGGATCGGTGAAGACGCGCTCGTCACGGTTCGCCGAGGCGTGGAAGACGACGACCTTGTCGCCGGCCCGCAGGCGCCGCCCGGCCAGCTCGGTGTCCACGGCCGCCGTGCGGCGGAAGGTGAGCACCGGCGGATGCCAGCGCAGCAACTCGTCGACGGCCGTGTCCAGTCCGACCCGCCCCGCGCGCAGTGCCGCGTACGCGTCCGGGTGTTCCGCCAGGGCCAGCAGGCCCCCCGGTGCCGCGCCCCGCACGGTGTCGTTGCCCGCGACGGTGAGCAGGAAGAAGAACATCTCCAGCTCTTCGGGGGCGAGTTCGGGGTCGGCCGCGAGCGTGGTCATCACATCGTCGGCGGGGTGGTTCTTCTTGAGCACGGCCAGCTGGTGGGCGTACTCGAACATGTCCCGCAGCATCGCCGGGGAACGCGGATCGACCGGCTTCCCGTCCGCGCCGGCCGTCGTCGGGCCCGCCTCGTCCGGGTCCTGGTAGCCGATGACCCGCCGCGTCCAGTCCAGCAGCAGACCCCGGTCCCGCACCGGCACGCCGAGCAGGTCCGCCAGATTCAGCAGGGCGTAGTCGTCGGTGACCGCGCCGACGAGATCGCACGTGCCGTCGCCCGCCCGGGCCTCCTCGACCGCCCGCCCGAGCAGCGCACGGGCCCGCTCGCGGGCCACCGCCTCGAACTGCCCGACACGGCGCGGGGTGAACGCCCGGCTCACCAGCCGCCTCAGCCGGCCGTGGTCCGGCGGGTCCTGATTGAGCATCATGCGCCGGATGAACGGCAGGTCGCCAGGGGCCGGATCGCGGATCTGGGTCGCCCCGAGACACGAGGAGTACGTCGCCGAGTCCTTGAGCACCCGCACCACGTCCGCGTGCCGGGTGACCGCCCAGAACCCGGGTCCCGCGGGCCAGCCGAGCACCTCGCGCTCCTCCTGCCAGGCGACGGGAACGTGATCGCGCAGCGCACGGTACGCGGCGTGGGGGACCCCGTCGGCGTACTGCCGGGGGTCGAAGACATCGGGTGGGTCGGGCAGATGGGGCGTCACAGGCGCATCCGATGCCTCCGCCGTGTCCCGCGGGGCCCATGGTGTGGACGTCATACGACCACGGTGACCGGCCCGGTCCGGCGGCGGCAAGGGGCTCGCTCGACATGCCGCGGTGCAGATCCGGGAGGCGGAGGGGCCACCCCTCAGGGGATTCACGCGATGGTGTGATCATGTCCAGGCCCGCGGGTGTCGCCCGGAGGCCGTGGGTAGGGCCCGGCCATGACGCAGCCGTTCCGACTCCCGCACTTCTACATGCCGTATCCCGCGCGGCTCAACCCGCACCTCGACGAGGCACGCGCCCACTCGGTCGGGTGGGCGCGGGACATGGGCATGCTGGAGGGCTCCGGCATCTGGGAGCAGTCCGACCTCGACGCCCACGACTACGGGCTGCTGTGCGCGTACACGCACCCCGACTGCGACGGGCCCGCGCTGTCCCTGATCACCGACTGGTACGTGTGGGTGTTCTTCTTCGACGACCACTTCCTGGACATGTTCAAGCGCACCCAGGACCGTGCGGCGGGCAAGGCCCACCTGGACCGGCTGCCGCTGTTCATGCCCCTGGACCTGTCGACGCCCGTGCCGGAACCGCGGAACCCGGTCGAGGCCGGGCTCGCCGACCTGTGGGCGCGCACGGTGCCGTCGATGTCGGCCGACTGGCGCCGCCGCTTCGCCGTCGCCACCGAGCACCTGCTGAACGAGTCGATGTGGGAGCTGTCCAACATCAACGAAGGGCGTGTCTCCAACCCCGTCGAGTACATCGAGATGCGCCGCAAGGTGGGCGGCGCGCCCTGGTCGGCGGGGCTCGTGGAGTACGCCACCGCCGAGGTCCCGGCGTCCGTCGCAGGGACGCGGCCGCTCCGGGTGCTGATGGAGACGTTCTCCGACGCCGTGCACCTGCGCAACGACCTCTTCTCCTACCAGCGGGAGGTCGAGGACGAAGGCGAACTCAGCAACGGCGTGCTCGTCCTGGAGACGTTCTTCGGCTGCACCACCCAGGAGGCCGCCGAGACCGTCAACGACATCCTGACCTCCCGGCTCCACCAGTTCGAGCACACCGCCTTCACCGAAGTGCCCGCGCTCGCCCTGGAGAAGGGGCTCACCCCGGGCGAGGTCGCGGCGGTGGCCGCGTACACCAAGGGCCTGCAGGACTGGCAGTCCGGCGGCCACGAATGGCACATGCGCTCCAGCCGCTACATGAACGAGGGCGCGACGTCCGCAGCGCCCTGGCAGGCGCCGACCGGCCCCGGCACCTCCGCCGCGGACATGGGCGCGCTGCTGGCCGCCGTCGCCGCGGAACGCCTGCGCGCCTACTCCCACCTGCCGCACCAGCGTGTGGGCCCGTCGCTGCTGCCCGACTTCGCCATGCCGTTCGAGGTGGAGCTGAGCCCGCATCTCGACGCCGCCCGCGGCCGGCTGACCCCGTGGATGCACCGCATGGGCATGCTCGACGAGGGCGTCTGGGACGAGGACCGGCTCGCGGCCGCCGACCTCCCCCTGTGCGCTGCGGGGCTGGACCCGGACGCGACCGCCGAGGCCCTCGACCTCAGCTCCCAGTGGCTCGCCTGGGGCACGTACGGCGACGACTACTACCCGCTCGTCTTCGGGCACCGCCGCGACCTGGCCGCCGCGCGCACGACCACCGAGCGCCTGTCCGCCTGCATGCCGCTGGCCGGTGAGGAGGTGCCCGTCCCGGTCAACGGCATGGAGCACGGCCTCATCGACCTGTGGGCACGCACCACGGGCGAGATGACCCCCGAAGAGCGGCGGACCCTGAAGGACGCGGTGGAGGTCATGACGGCGAGCTGGCTGTGGGAGCTGTCCAACCAGATCCAGCACCGCGTCCCGGACCCGGTCGACTACCTGGAGATGCGGCGCGCCACTTTCGGCTCCGACCTCACCCTGAGCCTGTGCCGGACGGGTCACGGGCCCGCCGTCCCGCCGGAGGTGTACCGCAGTGGACCGGTCCGCTCCCTGGAGAACTCGGCCGTCGACTACGCCTGCCTGGTGAACGACGTCTTCTCGTACCAGAAGGAGATCGAGTACGAGGGCGAGATCCACAACGCCGTTCTCGTCGTGCAGAACTTCTTCGGCTGCGACTATCCGACCGCGCTCGGCGTGGTGGGCGATCTGCTGAACCAGCGCATGCGGCAGTTCGAGCACGTCGCCGCGCACGAACTGCCCGTCCTGTACGAGGACTTCGACCTGTCGGAGGAGGCGCGCGAGATCATGGCGGGCTATGTGGCCGACCTGCAGAACTGGATGGCGGGCATCCTGAACTGGCACCGGAACGTCGACCGCTACAGGGCCGAGTACCTGGCGCGCCGTGCCCACGGCTTCCTCCCGGACCGGCCGCCCGCTCCGGCACTCCCCGTCGGCTGAGGCGGGCCCGTCCGCCCGGCCCGGCGGGCGCTTCGGTGGTCGTCTCGCGGGCCGTGCCGGTGTCCGCCGGGTCGGATCGGGCGGGACGGGGGGCCGCCCTGACCCGGCCCGCGGGGGCGGGCACGGACCGGGACCACCCGACCAAGGGGCGCGGGGAACCGCGCACCCGGCCCCCAGCGGCGCGGTCGCCCCGTATCCGCCGCCCTCACCTGGCCGGGCGGTCTCGACCTGCGCCCACCCGTGCGGGCCGGGTGCTGTCGGATGCGCGGTTCCCCGCGCCCCCTGGGGCGGCGGGCTCGGGGCGCGCTCACGCGTGCGGGCCGGGTCAGGGCCGGCCGGTCGTCCTGCGTGCCGCCTCCTCGGCGGGCTGCCGCACGGCCGATGCGCCGGCGGGCGAGAGCTCGTCGCGTATCGCGTCGCCGGCCGCGAGAACCGCGCGGGCCTCCTCCGGAAGATCCGCGTCGGCCAGGGCCTGGGCGAGGGCGTAGTGCTCCTCGGCGACGAACCGGCCGAGGTTGACGCCCTGCCAGTGCCGCAGCGAGTCGTCGCCCGGCGCCGCCAGGACCCTCCGGAGAACCCCCAGGGTGCTCACGGCTCCGTCGAGTCGCGCCGCCTCCCGCTCGAACCGGGCCTGGGTCAGCAGGGCCGAGACCTGGTCCCACGCCCGCTCCTGGAGCTGCGCGTACAGGCGCTGGGCGCGCAGCGCCTGGGGGAGGTCGCCGAGCCGCTCGAACCCCCGGGCGAGCGAGCCGAGCGGGGACGGGTCGAGGAGCGTCGGGGCGTCCGGCCGCCGCAGCATGCTCTGGTTCATCATGATTCCGTCCAGCCACCGGATCAGCGCCACCCGGGCGAGCTCCGTCAGGCCCTGGTCCAGGGCCAGTTCGGTCCAGGTGAGCAGTGGTTCGTCGGCCGGGTCCGTGCCGAACAGGGACTCGTCGAGGTCCCGCGCCCAGGAGCGCAGGCCGGCGCCGTCCGCGTCCGGTTCGGGAATTCCGCCGAGCCCGCACCAGGTGTCGAAGTCGGTGTCGCGGACCTCGTGGAGCATGGGCAGGTCGGCGGGGTCCCCGCGCAGACCCACCAGCACCGCGGCCAGCCGCAGTTCGTCCGTCATCGAGGACCGCGCCTCGTGCCGGAGCAGTCGGCGGAGCAGGCCGGTGTCACCGTCCGCACGATCGAACTGCGCGGCGCGCAGCGCGACCCGACGACGTACCGGATCCTCGGCCAGCGCGTCCTCGACCGTTAGCTCGCCCGCCCGCAGCCTGGCCAGGTCGGCGTGTCCGCGGGCCAGAACGGCTTCCCACAGGGGTGGGCCGGGCAACTCGTCCAGGAGGCGGTAGGCGAGGAGTTCCTCTCCGTGGATCAGCACGAAGTCGGGCTCGGTGCGCCGCAGCGCCGCGTGCAGCATGCCGACGAGCTCGACCGGGGAGCGCTCGGGGAAGCCCAGGGCGGTGCGCAGTTCGGTCCGCTCGTCGTCGAAGCCGTAGCAGTCGCGGAGCTCGTCCTCGGTCTCCGCCACTGCGGCCAGGATTTTTTCCGCGCCGTCCTGCGGCGACAGCCCGAGGTAGTCGTGCCAGCCGGGCAGGCCGACGAATATCTCCAGTGCCTCGTCGGCGCTCGACCCCACGAGGCCCGAGCCGCCTTCCGAGTCCGCGTACAGCATCGAGCCGTCCGCGCACAGGAAGTAGGTGCCACCGGTGTCGTCCCCGGCCACCACCTCCAGCGGTCCGCCCGAGGCGAGACGGACCGGCTCGACATGACCGTGGGCCGCGCGGCTCAGGTCGAAGCCGAAGGGGAACGCGGCCAGGCCGGCCAGGTGCGGGTCCCGCCGGAGCAGGCGCAGGGCGTCGTCGGTCATGTCACAGAAAGTAACAGCCGCCACTGACACAGGGACTTGACCGGTGTGCGGCAACGGCAAGCCCCGCCGCGTGCCTGCCGGGCACCGTCACGCGGCACGTACCCGCGCGGCGTGCTCCACCGCGGCCCGCGCGAGCGCCCTGATCAGCGGGTGCGGGCGAGAACCGTCCCCGGACAGCTCGGGCTGGAACAGGGTGGCCAGGAAGAAGGGATGGCCCGGCAGTTCGGCGATCCGGACCTGGCCGTCCTGGTCGTGCCCGCTGAAGCGCAGGCCCCGCGCGCGCAGGGTGTCGAGATGGCGCGAGGGGCCGTACGAGCAGAAGTACCGTTCGATCGTCCCCTCCGCCCCGATCAGCGACTGCGCCAGCGAGCCCGGCTCGACGGTGACGGCGGCCTCGTGCCCCACGAGCGAGCACGCGAGCGGCTCGATCAGGAAGTCGTCCGCGTCGGGGTCGTTCTCGGCGTGCGCCCAGCGACCCCCTGCGGCTGCCGGACGTGGCGCCGCTGACGACCCACGGGGCGGGCGAGGAGCCGGTCTGCGTCCTGTTGCCCGCGTCGCATCCACTGGCCCGGCGCACGGGGCTGCGGCTGGGTGACCTGGTCGACGCCCGCTGGCTGGACGCCCCCGGCGCGGGTCTGCCGCTGGCCCACCTGCGCACCGCGCACGGCGGTGCGGGCTTCCGCCCGGCCCTGCGCTTCGAGGGCACCGACCTGCTTGCCCTCACCGCTCTGGCCGCCGCGGGGCACGGCCTGGTCCTGCTGCCGCGCTCGGCCGCCGTCGGCGTGCCCGGCACGGCGGCCGTGCCGCTGGTGGCTCCCCGGCTCGTGCACCGTACGGAGCGGTGCACGCCGGATCGCCGCGGGGCGCGGCGGCCGCGATGGTGGACAAACTTCTCGAACGGTCCTGAAAGTCTCACTCGTTAGTGAATCGTCGCGCGCCGCAGCGCCGGGTAGAGCAAGAGCCGGAGGCGGTCCGTAGAGCAGCTGCCGGAGGCGATCCATGGAACAGGCCGTGTTGCGTCCCAAGCCGATGCCCGGTCAGGAGCCGGGCGCCGGCCGCCCGTCCGGCGGTGGCCGGCGACCGCATGCCGCTCGACGCCGCGGCAGGCGTCTGATGACGCTGCTGTTCAGCCTGTTCGTCGGCGTGGTGCTGGTCCTGTCGGGGGTCGGGCTCGGCACCGTGGGTGCCACGGTGATCGGCATGAGCAAACTGGCGGCCCTCCAGCAGAAGGCGGGCGGGGCGGCGGGCCCCGGGCCGTCCGTGCCGCCGGGTGCCTCCGGGCGCGTCTCCGGTCCGGCCGCCCCCGGCGGTTCCAAGTCGGCGTCGGCGGGCGGCGGGACGGCTCCGGTGACGGAGTCCGCGCGGGCCACGCTGGGTGTCGAGGCCGTCGACGTCCCGAAGGGCGGGGGCGCGCTCGTCGTCGCCGTCCACGTCCCCGGGCCCGGGTACACCGCGGGCCTGGTGCGCGGTGACGTCCTGCTCGCCCTCGGGGAGAGCCGGATCGGTTCGGCGGCGGACCTCGCGCACGCGGTCGCCGCCGCACGCCCGGGTGAGTCCGTCACCCTCTCCGTCCGTCACGCGAACGGTTCCCGACGCCAACTGTCCACGGTCCCGGGCGTCGTGACCTGAGTCCGGCCCCGGCTCACGCGACCCTGAAGTGGCTCGTCAACCGCCCTTCGTCGTCGAGCACATGGAAGGCGAACCCGGGCGGGGCGTCCCGGTCCGCGGCGCCCTCGCCCTCCCAGGGCAGCCGCAGCGTCCAGGTCACACCGGGGCCGACGACGAGCGGCCGTCCCGCGAAAGCGGTGGCCGCCGGCGTGTGCGCGTGTCCGGTGATCAGTCCGGCGATCTCCGGCCTGCGCTCCAGCAGTCCGGCGAGGGCGCCCGGCTCGCGCAGCCGGTAGGCGTCCGGGAGCGGGTGGTGCAGGGCGGCCGGCGGGTGGTGGAAGGCCAGGAGCGCGGGCAGGCCGCCGTCCAGGTCGTCGAGCGTCGCCTCGATCCAGGCGTACGTCTCCTCGTCGAACTCTCCCTCGTCCAGGCCCGGGATGCTGGAGTCGCACATGAGCACGGCCGCGTCGTCGAAGACGTGGAGGCTGTTGACCGGGCCGTCGCCGGCGGGCCCGCCGAGCAGGGCCTTGCGGTAGGGTGCGCGGCTGTCGTGATTGCCCGGGCAGGTGAGGACCGGGAACGGGGCCGTGTCCGGGTCGCGCAGTCCCAGCAGACGGGCCGCCTCCTCGTACTCCGCCTCCGCGCCGTGGTCCGCGATGTCTCCCGTCACCAGGAGCGCGTCCACCCGCCCCGCGAGCCCCCACAGCCGGTCGCGCACCCGCTCGGCCCGCTCCGTCGCCCGCTCGGTCCCGTCCAAGTGAAGGTCGCTGATGTGCGCCAGCACGAGCATGCCGTCCCCCCGTCCCCGTCGTTGAGACCTCGAGGCCCCAAGTTCATCTAATGGAACAACGACATCTAAGCATTACTGCTAATGGCAAGGCAATGCCCGGCCGTTAGATGAAGGCCGGGCGGGGTCCGTACGGAAAAGTGCTGGCCGCCCCGCGGGCGCTGCGTCACCATGGCCGCATGCTGAGCACCCTTCTCGCCTTCCTCGGCGCCTGCACGCTGATCGCCGCGTCCCCCGGACCCAGCACCGTGCTGATCATCAAGCAGTCGTTGCGCAGCCGGCGGTCCGGTTTCCTGACCGTCCTCGGCAACGAGACGGGGGTGTTCGTCTGGGGCGTCGTCGCCGCCTTCGGCCTCTCCGCGCTCCTCGCCGCCTCCGAGGTGGCCTACGGCGTCATGCGCGTCGTCGGCGCCGTCGTCCTCGTCGGCTTCGGCATCCAGACGCTGCGGCAGGCGCGCCGGTCCAAGGACGCCGCGGACGGCGCCGGCTGGGAGGGCACGGAGCAGAGCGGCCGGGCCTCCTACCGGGGCGGACTGCTGCTCAACCTCGCCAACCCCAAGGCGGCCGTCTTCGCGATGTCCTTCCTGCCGCAGTTCGTGCCCGAGGGAGCCCCCCACCTGCCCGCCATGATCGGCCTCGCCGCGCTCTGGGCGGTCTACGAGGTCGGCTACTACGGCCTGTACGTGTGGTTCGTCGGGCGGATGAAGACCGTGCTGTCCAGGACCGGAGTGCGGCGGCGTCTGGAACAGGTCTCGGGCGGCGTCCTGCTCCTCCTGGGTGCGCGCCTCGCCCTGGAGAGCTGACACGAAGGCACCGCAATCGGCTCGCGCACGCCCCACCGGAGGGGCAGGATGCTGCCCGTAGCCCCCTGGGGGACTCCGGACGGTTGGAGGCATGCATGACCGCCACACCCGCGCCCTTCGCGGCCGGTGACTACGAGGCCCGGATGCGGCGTGCGGCCGAGGCCGCCGCGGACGCCGGGCTCGACGGCGTGCTGGTCGCGCCGGGTCCCGACCTGGTGTGGCTGACCGGGTACCGGCCGGTGGAGACCGAGCGGCTCACCCTCCTCGTGCTGCGGCCCGGACAGGACCCGGTCCTGGTCGTGCCCACCCTGGAGGCGCCCGACGCCGCCAAGGCACCCGGCGCGCCCGTCCTGACGCTCCGCGACTGGACCGACGGCAAGGACCCCTACGAGGCGACCGCGCCGCTCCTCGGCCACGAGGGCCGCTTCGGAGTCAGCGACAACGGCTGGGCCCTGCACCTGCTCGGACTCCAGCAGCGCCTGCCCGGCACCCGCTACCAGGCCCTCACCAAGGCCCTGCCGATGCTGCGCGCCGTCAAGGACGCCGCCGAACTGGAGCGGCTGGCCGCGGCGGCCGCCGCGGCGGACGAGGCCTTCGAGGAGATCCGCAAGGTCCGCTTCTCCGGCCGCCGGGAGACCGACGTGGCCGCCGACCTCGCCGATCTGCTGCGCCGGTTCGGGCACTCCCAGGTCGACTTCACCATCGTCGCCTCCGGCCCGAACGGAGCGAATCCGCACCACGAGGCCGACGACCGTGTCATCGAGCAGGGCGACATGGTCGTCCTCGACTTCGGCGGCCTCAGGCACGGCTACGGCTCCGACACCTCCCGCACCGTCCACGTCGGCGAGCCCGACGCCGAGGAGCGCACCGTGCACGACGTCGTGCGCGCGGCCCAGGAGGCGGGCTTTCGCGCGGTGCGGCCGGGCGCCGCCTGCCAGGACGTCGACCGTGCGGCCCGGGCCGTCATCGTCGAGGCGGGATACGGCGACCGGTTCATCCACCGCACCGGACACGGCATCGGCGTGACCACCCACGAACCGCCGTACATGATCGAGGGCGAGGAGCAGCCCCTCGTTCCCGGCATGTGCTTCTCCGTGGAGCCCGGCGTCTATCTGCCGGGCCGTTTCGGCGTCCGCATCGAGGACATCGTCACGGTCACGGAGGACGGCGGGCGGCGCCTGAACACCACCTCCCGCGAGATGGTGATCGTCGACTGACCTGCACCCCCGGCCGTGCGGCAGAGGCCCCGCCCACGCCCCCGAACGACAAGGGCGCGACCATGACCCAGGCACCGACACCGACCGAGGACACCGTCCGCAGACTGGTCCGTTCGCTGCTCGCCTACGGCACGGCGGAGGGAGCCGGTCCCGACGTGCGCCCGGTCGCCGAGGGCGGTGAACACTCCAGCTGGTGGGTGGGCCGGCGCCACGTGCTGCGGCTCGCCCGGGACCGTGACGCAGCCGCGCGCCAGCGCCGCGAACTGCGGCTGCGCGACCTGATCCGGCCGTACCTCGGCGTCCCGGTCCCGGTGAGCGTCGCCCACGGCGAATGGGCGAGCGGACTCGGCTGCACCCTGGACACCCGGCTCGCCGGCGGTTCGGGCGGGGTCCAGGACGTCTCGGCCGTCGGCGAGGCCGACCTGGCGGGCCTGCTCACGGGTCTGCGCGAGGTGCCCGTACGGCAGGCCGAGGCGCTCGGCGTGCCGCGCGTCGCCCCGCGCTCCCTGGAGGCGCTGCGCGAGGCCGCCGCCGGCGCCGCCGAGCAGCTCGCCGCCGCCGAGGAGTTCGACCCGGCCCGGCTCGCCCAGCTCACCGCACCGGCTGCCGCCCAGCTCGCCGCGCAGCCCGGAGCCGCGTTCCTCGTGCACCACGCCCTCAAGGGCGAACACCTCGTGGTCAGCGCCGACGGGCGGGTGCGCGGCGTCCTCGACTGGACCGACGCGGTGATCGGCGACCCGGCCGAGGACATCGGCGGGCTGGCGATCGCCGTCGGCGCCGGGGCGGCCGTCCGCGCCGCCACCCTGGCCGGGTACGGCGCCCGCCCCTGTCTGCGCGGCCTGTGGCTGTCGCGCTGCGACACGGTGATCCGTCTCGCCGACCGTCTGCGGGGCGGCGACGGCAGCCCCGTCCCGCTCCTGCGGACCCGACTGGGCCGCGCCTGGGAGGCGATCATGCTGGAACGGGTCACCGACCTGCGGGACGGCCCCGACGAGTCGCCCTAAGGGGTTTCGTTCGGATCGGGTCGGATCAGGCCGCGGCGTCCGGTGCGGTGCGTCGCAAGGCGGAGGATCATCCGCGTACCGGGCGTACTCGGGTGGTCCGACAACGCGGCGAGGTGCCGTGCCGGGCGTCGCGGACCCGGGCTGATCCAAACGAAACCCCCCAGGGTCACGCCTGGGTCAGCACCACGCACGATTCGCCGGGCACGGTCAACACCCCGTCCGTGTCCGGCGCTTCCACCGGTTCCCACGCCGCCAGCACGCGCGCGTGGCGCAGGCCGAGCGGGATCGCCGCGGGCTCCTTGCCGAGGTTCACCGCCACCCGGACGTCCCCGCGTCTGAGGGCGAGCCAGCGGGCCCGGGGGTCCTGGGCCACCCTGACCGCAGCGAGGTCCGGGTCCGAGAGGTCGTGCTGCCGGCGGCGCAGCGCGATCAGCTCCCGGTACCAGGCCAGCACGCGCGCGTGGAGGGCCTTCTCGGGCTCCGACCAGTCGAGGCAGGAGCGGTCCCGGGTCGCCGGGTCCTGCGGGTCCGGAACCTCCTCCTCGGCCCAGCCGTGCGCGGCGAACTCGCGGCGCCTGCCCCTGCGCACGGCCTCCGCCAGTTCCGGGTCGGTGTGGTCGGTGAAGAACTGCCAGGGTGTGCCGGCGGCCCACTCCTCGCCCATGAAGAGCATCGGGGTGAAGGGCGCGGTGAGCGTCAGCGCGGCCGCGCAGGCCAGCAGCCCGGGGGAGAGGGACGCCGACAGCCGGTCCCCCTGGGCGCGGTTGCCGATCTGGTCGTGGGTCTGGGAGTAGCCGAGCAGTCGGTGCGCCGAGACGCGGGTGCGGTCCAGCAGACGGCCGTGGTGCCGTTCGCGGAAGCTGGAGTACGTGCCGTCGTGGAAGAAGCCGGAGGTCAGCGTCTTCGCGAGCGCCGCGAACGGGTCCCGTGCGAAGTCCGCGTAATAGCCCTGCGCCTCACCGGTCAGCGCGGTGTGCAGCGCGTGGTGGAAGTCGTCGTTCCACTGGGCGTGCAGCCCGAGACCGCCCTCCTCGCGGGAGGTGACGAGCCGCGGGTCGTTGAGGTCCGATTCCCCGATCAGGAAGAGCGGCCTGCCGAGGTCCCCGGAGAGCGCGTCCACCGCCGTCGACAGCTCCTCCAGGAAGTGCAGCGCGCGCGTGTCCCGCAGCGCGTGCACCGCGTCCAGTCGCAGCCCGTCGAACCGGTAGTCGCGCAGCCAGGCGAGTGCGCTGCCGACGAGGAACGCGCGCACCTCGTCCGAACCGGGCGCGTCCAGGTTCACCGCGGAGCCCCAGGGCGTGTGATGGGTGTCCGTGAAGTACGGCCCGAACGCGGGCAGGTAGTTGCCGGACGGCCCGAGATGGTTGTGCACGACGTCGAGGACCACGCCCAGTCCCAGCCCGTGCGCCGTGTCGACAAAGCGCTTGAGCGCCTCCGGGCCGCCGTACGGCTCGTGCACGGCCCACAGCGAGACCCCCTCGTACCCCCAGCCGTGCCGGCCGGGGAACGGGCACAGGGGCATCAACTCGACGTGTGTCACGCCCAGTTCCACCAGATGACCCAGCCGCTCGGCGGCCGCGTCCAGGGTGCCCTGCGGCGTGTACGTCCCCACGTGGAGCTCGTACAGCACCGCACCGGGCAGCGGGCGCCCCGCCCACGGCGCACGCCATGCGTACCGGTCGTGCTCGACCACCGCGCTCAGCCCGTCCGGGCCGTCGGGCTGGCGCCGCGAGCGGGGATCGGGCAGCACGGGGCCGTCGTCCACCGCGAAGCCGTAACGCGTCCCGTGCTGCGCGTCCGCCTCGCCCGTCCACCAGCCGGCCCGTTCCGGGTCGCGCTCCAACGCGCTCGTGGTGTCCGCGCAACGCAGTGTCACCCGGTCGGCCTGTGGTGCCCACACCTCGAACCGCACAGACGGTTCCCCCTTGTCAGCTCACCGTGACGTAATCCGTCCATGGTGCTTCACCTGAGATCAATTCGCTTTCGAATCCACCCTTTTGCCGCGTGTCCGCCGCGCTTGTGTCACAGCCGGGCCGCCGAATCGTTCCGGTCGGCCGAGGCGTCCCTTTCCCCGTTTTCTGGACACCCCGCCCGCCCTGTCCGACAATCACCAGCGTGACGTCGTCTTTCGAGTTCCACACGTACCCCGCGCGGCTGTCCGACGCGGAGCGCGACCGGGCGCTGAAGGCGCTCCGCGACGGCGTCGCCCTCGGTCGCCTCTCCCACGACACCTTCATCCGCCGCATGGAGCTTGCGCTCGCCGCCCGCAGGTCCGACGAACTCGCCGTGCTCACCGCCGACCTGCCCACCGAGGGCCGCTGGGCGAAGCTCGTGTTCGGCACCGTGGAAGCGATCTCCGGCTTCACCGTACGCGTGCGCAGGGCCTGGCAGGCCGAGCGGCTCCCCAAGCTCCAGCTGCCCCACCCCGGGAACCCGTACCCGCTGCGTATCGGCCGCGACCCCGCCAGCGGGCTGCGGCTCAACCACGAGACGGTGTCCCGGGTACACGCCGAACTGAGCCGGCAGGGCGGGCTGTGGGTGCTGCGCGACCTCGGCTCGACCAACGGGACGACCGTCAACGGCCGGCGTGTCGTCGGCTCCACCGTCGTCAAGGACGGCGACCAGGTCGCCTTCGGGCGGATGGCGTTCCGGCTCGCCTCGGACTGACCGGGTCCGCTTCGGAAGTAACCGATTTCCCCAACATCCCCGGTGTTCCGTGGTGTTGACGAACCCTTACCGTCGTGACTGACTGTGCGTACACCATGCACATCAGGTGAACCGACGGCACCACATGAGTGGAGGTGTGTCCTGCCGCCACTCCTCCGCTACCCGACCGTGGACGAGCTCGGCACCCGGGCGGCCGCGCTCGCCGCCCGCCGCCCCCGGGACGCCCGACTGCGCCGCGTGGGCACCTCGCGGGCCGGCGCGCCGCTCTGGCTCCTGTCCGTCGGACACGGCAGCCGCCAGGCCCTCGTCGTCGCCGGACCGCACGCCAACGAACCCGTCGGCGGCGCGACCGTCCTGCGCCTCGCCGAACGAGCCCTCGCCGACCCCCGGTTGTGCGAGGGAGCGGACGCCACCTGGAACCTGCTGCTGTGCCTCGACCCCGACGGTTCCCGCCGCAACGAGGCCTGGCTGTCCGGCCCGTACACCCTCGGCCGCTACTTCCGGCACTTCTTCCGGCCCGGCTTCCTGGAACAGCCCGAATGGCTGCCGGACGGCGCGGACAGCGCCGTACTGCCGGAGACCCGGACCCTCCTCGACCTCCAGGACGAACTGCGGCCCTTCCTCCAGTGCTCCCTGCACGGCGTCGACGTGGGCGGCGCCTTCGTCGAGCTCACCCACGATCTGCCCGGCCTCGCCCAACGCGTGGCGCACACCGCCGCGCGCCTCGGCATCCCGCGGGAACTCGGCCCGTACGACACCCTGTACTGGCCGGCCCTCGGGCCCGCCGTCTACCGCATCCCACCGCCGCGCCGGGGTGACCTGGCCGCCGCCATCACGGAGGCCGCGGTCGAGTCGACCTGGTTCCACCCGCACCCGTACGGCACGGTGACCGCGGTCGTCGAGGCCCCCATGTGGGGCGTCGCCGCCGTGGAGGACGCCGGCCGGCCCGCCGACGCCGAGGCCGCACTGCGCTCCGTCAGCCGCAAACTGCGCGATGACACACGGCTCCTGGAAGGCATCCTCGCGCGCGTCAGACCGGGCCTCGGCACCTCCCCGGACACGGCCCGCCTGCTCGCGCCCGTCGACGACTATTTACTGGTCGGACCCGGACTCGCCGACTCCTGGGACCCCGACCTGGATCAGCCCGCCGCACGCTCGCTGCCACCGCTCGACACCGCCCGCCTGACGGCCCTGCGCCTCGCGGGCCGGCGTGTCGCGCTACGGACGGCGGGGCTGCTGCACCAGCTCGTGACCGCGTCCGGCCACGACCCCGCCGGGGCGCTGCCGGAACTCGACCGGCTCATCGACGCGTGGTGCGCCGACTACCGCGACGGCTGCGGAGCGCGCTGGATCCCGGTCGCCCGCCAGGTCGAGTACCAGGCGCGTGTCGTGCTCTCCGCGTTCCACCTCGCCACGCGGCGGGCCCCCGCGCGCTCCCGTTCGAGTGACTCCGGGTGGGGTTCGCCCACCGCCGTGCCGATGCACCTGGAATGACGACAAGCACGCGAGCGATCCGGGCCCTGGTGCTGGCCGGGGCCGCTCTCCTGACCGCGGGCACCGTTCCGGCCGACGCGGTGCCCCGGACGTCCCACGCCGGCGACTGGCTCCACCTCACCGTCACCCACGGGGACGTGGCCACCGGCGGCACCCGCGGCGCCCTGCTGCTCTGCGGCCTGCGGGGAGGACACCCGCACGCGGTCCGGGCCTGCGAGGAACTCGACGCCGCCCACGGCGACATCTCCCGCATCCCGCCCGCCCCCGACGCCGTGTGCTCACTGATCTACGCCCCGGTGACCGCCTCGGCGCGGGGCGTGTGGGACGGCCGCCGGATCGACTACACGCACACCTTCTCCAACTCCTGCGTGATGGAGGCCGGGACCGGAGCGGTGTTCGCCCTGACGGACTGAGCCGGACGACAACACCGCGCGAGCGCCCGGCGCCGTCGTCCCGGCCGGCCGCGGACCCGAGCGACCGCACGCGCGCGGACGTCGCGGCCGGCGTCAGGCAGCCCCGTCGCGCGCGTGCCGGGCCGCCGCGACCACCGTGCGGGCCTGGTGCTCGACCTGGTTCTCCAGCGGAACCCAGCGGGCGCGGAAGCGGGCGGCGAAGGCGTCGCTCCAGGAGGCGACCAGACGTTCGAGGTGCGGCGCCGCACGGTCGTCGGCCTCCCGGAGCACCCGCAGCAGCATCGAGGCGGCCCGCAGCGGGAGCCGGCGGCCGAACGCGTCGACACTGCCGACGTACGCCATCGTCGTGTCCGGGGGCGGCGTGCGGGCCCAGTCGTCGGCAAGGCCCGGCACCAGCTCCAGCGCCCACTTCGCGGCGCGCAGGAGCGGCCCGTCGGGCCCGGGCAGCCGCGGCAGCGCCTCCGCGAGCACCACCTCCACCTGGAGCGCGTCGCGCAGCAGCCGACGCGCCAGCCGGCGCATCGCCGCCACCGGCGCCGGGTGCGGCGCCGGATCGTCCACCAGGTCGCTGGCCCACATCGGCACCTCCACGACAGCGGTGAGCCCGCCGTACCGGTGGGCGTGGTACCAGGTGCTGTGCCGTGCGTCGTCCGGCATGCTCGGGTACGCCGTGTCCGAGCCCGGCGCCGGCATCACGTGCACCCCGGGCCCCGAGGCGGGCCAGCCCGCGGCGTCCGACGCGGCCGTCTCCACCGGGATGTGCAGCTCCGCCGCCGACTTGGCGAACGGCTCGGCGAGTCCGGGGATGTCCTTCGTCAGCTGTACCCAGCTGCCGCCCAGATCGGTCCCGTGCAACGTCACCTGGAGGTAGGGCCGCAGCTCGTCGATGACCCCGGTCAGGGCGCGGGTCTCCGGCGGCAGCCGGTCGGGAGGCAGCACGGAGGGGGACCACTCCGGCTGCTCGGGACCCGCCGGACGGAAGAAGCCCCGGTGGTAGTCGAACAGGGTGCGCGGCGCGGGCGTGACATGGAGGTTCGCGCCGTCCGGGTCCGCGCACAGCAGGAAGTGCCAGGAGGTGCCCGCCCGCAGCTCCCGCTCCTGGAGGGCCCGTCCGGCCAGGGCCAGCAGGGTCGAACCGCCCGTCGGCTCGTTCGCGTGGGCCCCCGCCACGACGAGAACCGCGCGCGGGGCGTGACCCACGGAGAGCAGGTGCAGGGGCCGTCCCGCGCGTGAGGAACCCACTTGCCTCAGGGTGCACAGGCCGGGGCGATGAGCGGCCAATGCCTGTGCGGAGGAGACGATCTCGGTCACACTGGGGTAGCGCAACTCCGGCAGGAGACTCACCCCCGACTTGTCCGCCCTGCGTCGCTTTTGGCAGTAGTCCACGGTCTGGATGAACTGTCAAGGATCGGGCCGGGCGGCTCCAGGGGGCGCCAGGTGGCACGTTCCGCCGGCAAGGGGGAGCGCTCGGCCGGTCACCGCTGGTGCAGAGCGCGCCCCGCGAGCGTCAGGAACGCCTCCCCGACCGCCTCGGAGAGCGTGGGGTGCGCGTGGATGTGCCGTGCCACGTCCGAGGGTTCGGCGTCCCAGCCCACGATCAACTGGCTCTCCGCGATCATCTCGGACACGTTCGGGCCCACCAGATGGACGCCGAGCACCCGTCCGCCGTCCGCCTCGGCCACCACCTTCACCATGCCGCCCCGGCCGTGCACCATGCCCTTCGCGACGGCGGTGAGCGGCATCGTGCCGACGTCGACCCGGTGCCCACGCGCGCGTGCCTCGGCCTCGCTCAGCCCCACGGCCGCCGTCTGCGGAGACGAGTAGGTGACCCGTGGTACGGCCGCGTAGTCGACCGGCGCGGACTCCACGCCTGCCAGCGTCTCGGCCACCAGCAACCCCTCCGCGAACGAGGCGTGCGCGAGTCCGGGCGACGGCGGCGGCAGCAGATCCCCGACCACGTGGATGCGCGGTACGGCGGTCTCCAGCCGGTCCCAGTCCGCGGGTTCGAGGAAGCCGCGCCCGTCCGCCGCGAGACCTGCCGCGGCCAGGTCCAGTCCCTCGGTCACCGGAGCCCGTCCCACGGCCACCAGGAGCCGTTCGGCCGCGACCGTGCGGGTCCCGCCCCGCTCGGTGCGCACCCGGGCCCGTACGCCGTCGTCCACGACCTCCGCGTCGAGCAGCCGCGCCCCCGTCAGCACGTCGATGCCGCGCTTCTTCAGACCGCGTGTCAAGTGCCGGCTCACGTCGGCGTCCTCCAGCGGAACCAGTCGTTCGGCGGCCTCGACGACCGTCACCTCGGCGCCCATGGAACGGTGGAACGAGGCGTACTCGAGGCCGATGGCGCCGCCTCCGAGGACCAGGACGGACCGGGGGAGGCCGGGGGCGAACAGGGCGTCGTCGCTCGTCACCACGCGCCGCCCGTCCGCCACGAGCCCGGGGAGCATGCGCGGGCGTGATCCGGTCGCGAGGACGATGCCACGGCGCGCGGTGAAGGCGCCCACGCCCTCGACCTGCACGTCGCGCACGCCCGTCAGCCGGGCGCTGCCCCGCACCACCCGCACGCCCGCCTCGGCGAGGTGTCCCTCCACGCCACGGTGGTTGCGCCGCACGATGTCGTCGCGGGTGGCGACCAGCGCGGCCCAGTCGACCTCGTCCAGCGTGGCCTTGACGCCCCAGCGCTCGCGCGCCTCGGCGATGCCGTCGACGAGTTCGGCGGCGTGCAGCATCGCCTTGCTCGGGATGCAGCCGCGGTGCAGGCAGGTGCCGCCGACCTTGTCGCGCTCGGCGAGCACGACGTCGAGGCCGAGGGCCGCGGCGCGCAGCGCCGTGCTGTACCCGCCGGTGCCGCCACCGATGACGACGACGTCGGCTGCGGCGCCGGAGGGGCCGGATGTGCCGGAGGCGGCGGATGCGCTGGTGGTGCCGGATGCGCTGGAGGTGTCCATGTCCTCAGCCTCCGTCCGCTCCTTGTCATGAGTCCAAGGCAATGTTTGTGTGGAACTCATGCAGAACGCTTATGGGTCCTTCGTCGGACGGACGTGCCGGGGATGAGCCTGCGTCAGATGGAGTACTTCCTGACCGTCGTCGAAGAGGCGTCGTTCACCCGCGCCGCCGAGACCCTCCACGTCACCCAGCCCGCGCTGTCCCACCAGATCAAGGCCCTGGAGAAGACAGTCGGCGGACCGCTCCTGGAGCGCATGCCGCGCGGTGTGCGGCTGACGCCCATGGGCCGGGCCTTCCGCCCGCACGCCGAGCTCGCCGTCCGCAGCGCGGCCCAGGCCCGCCGGGCCGCTCGCGCCGCCGCCGGCGCGGAGGGCGGCGAACTGCACGTCGCCGCCGTGCACTCGGTGGCCGTCGGCGTCCTGCCCGACGTCTTCGCGCGCTGGCGGGCGGCCCACCCCGGCGTCCTGCTGCACCTTCACGAGTACGCCACCTCGCAGGCGCTGGAGGAGCAGGTCGAGCGAGGCGTCGCCGACCTCGCCGTCGGGCCCGCGCCCGTCGACTGGCCCGGCAGCGTCCTGCCGGTCGGCGAGGAGGAGGCCGTCCTCGTGGTGCCCTTCGACGACCGGCTGGCGGGCCGTACGACGGTGACACCGGCGGAGCTGTCCGACCGTCCCTGGATCCGCTGCGCCATGGAGCCCGTGATCGACGGGGAGCGCTTCCTCGACCGGGTGTGCGGGCAGGCGGGATTCCGGCCGCGTACGGCCGTGTTCACCGAGCACACGTCGACGGCGGTACGGATGGCCGCGGCGGGGGTCGGCGTCGCCGTCGCGCCCTCGCACATCGTGCGCGGCGCCGTCGGCGAGGACTGCGTGGTGCTCTCCGCCGACCCGCCCTGGAAGCGTCCTCTGACCGTCTTCACGCGTGTGCCGCCGACGGGCGCCGCGGAGGCCTTCG
This sequence comes from Streptomyces sp. 142MFCol3.1, assembly GCF_000424945.1. Taxonomy (NCBI): domain Bacteria; kingdom Bacillati; phylum Actinomycetota; class Actinomycetes; order Kitasatosporales; family Streptomycetaceae; genus Streptomyces; species Streptomyces sp. 142MFCol3.1. Next base: position 292,814 of record NZ_AUKV01000007.1, on the reverse strand, counting down.
TGAACCTCCTGCGCGCGTCCTGGCCGCAGGCTCCGGCGCCCCGCCGCGAGGCGGCCGATTCACCCGTACGGGCGCACGGGGACTGCGGTCCGGCGGCGGCGGTGGTCGGCTGATACCAACCGCGCGCGGGTCCGGCGCGCAGACCCGAGGCGGGAGGCCCCGGTGCTGTGTTCTCACGGCCTTCCCGGCGAAGGCGCGCCCACGCCCCTGCACGCGGGACCGCGGTCCGCACGGCCGGCCGTGCGCCACGACAGCCCGGCCACGGCACCGGTCCAGCCCGGCGAACACCCGTCCTACGAGGACCTGCCCGAGGGCGGAGCACGGCCCGGCCACGGAGGGCCGCCCGGCCCGGCCACCCCCTCGCGCACGATCGCGTCGCCGTCTCACGGCTCCGCGGTGTCGCCCGGCCGATCCGCGTCCGCTGCCGCCCCGTCGGCACCGCTCGGCCTGTCGGTGTCGCCCGGTCCGGTGGGAGCTCACGGCCCGTCGGCGCCGACCGCCCCTTCGGCGCCCTCTGGTCCGGCGATGTCCTCCGGTCCGGTGGTGTCGCCCGCCCCTTCGGCTCCTTCAGGTCCGTCGGCGTGTCCAGCGGCGGTTGACGGCCCGTCGGCGTCGGCCGCCCCTTCGGCGCCCTCGGGTCCGGCGATGTCCTCCGGTCCGGTGGTGTCGCCCGCGGCGGTGACGCCTTCCGCCCCGGTGTCGTCCTCCGGTCCGGTGGCGTGGCCCGTCCCGTCGGCATCTGCCGGCCCGGTGGTGTCGCCCGGCGCGGTGATGCCTCCCGCCCCGGCCGCGTCCTCCGGCCCGCTGGTCGGGTGGACCGTCTCGATGGTGTCCTCCGGACCGCGGGCGGAGGACCCCGTCGCGCCCGGGCGGGGCGGCGGGGGTCAGGGCCGGCCGCCGAGTCTGCTCGGCGCCGGGACCGAGCACGATCCCCACGCGCTCTACCGCACCCTGCGGACCCGCTTCCCGCTCGTGTACGACGAGCCGTTCGGCGCGTGGCTGATCAGCAGGTACGCCGACGTGCGCGCCGCGCTCGCGGACCCTCGACTGGCCGTGCCGCCGTCCGGACGCACTCTGGTCCACAGGGAGGGCGGCACGCACAGTGCGCACCGCGCCCTCGTCTCACCGGCCTTCCGCGGTGCCGCACTGGCCGCGCTGACGGCCGGCGTCGAACGCACGGCCTACGTGCTGGCACGGCGCCTCGCCGCCCGAGAAGAGGCCGACCTCGTCGCCGAGTTCTGCCACTGGCTGCCCACCGCGGCCGTCGTCGGCGCGCTCGGGCTGCCGTACGAGGAGACCGCCCGTGTGCACGCCTGGTGCCGCTCGGGCCTGGACCACCTCGGCGGTCACCACCCCGAACTCGAAGCGTTCCTGCGCCCGTACATCGCGCGCCGCCGCGCCCAGCCCGGGGCCGATCTGCTGTCCGCCCTGTGCACGGCCAGGAGCGACGGGCGCCGGCTGTCGGACGAGGCCGTGGCGGGCCTGGCCGGCACGCTGCTCGGCGCGGGCGGCGAGACCACCGCGCGGGCACTCGGCTCGTTCCTCGCCAACCTCCTCGACCACCCCGGCCAGCTGGCGGTGATCCGGACCCGCCCGACGCTGACCCAGGGCGCCTGGGCCGAGACGCTGCGCCGGGACCCGCCGCTGCACGTCGTGGAGCGGCGGGCCGTCGCACCGGTCGGTGTGATCCCCGAGGGCGCCACCGTGGCCTGTCTGCTGGGCTCCGCGGGCCGTGACCCGGCGCGGTTCGCCGACCCGGATCGCTACGACGCGTTCCGTGCCGATCCGGGGGACCTCGCGTACGGCTCCGGGCGGTACTTCTGTCCCGGCCCCCTGCTGGCCGCGCTCACGGCGGAACACGGTCTGCACGCCCTGCTGAGCGTGGCTCCGGGCCTGCGCTGGGTGCCCGGTTTCCGTCCCGTCCCGGAGGGGCCCGTCAGCCCCTCGCCGCTGGCCCTGCGGGTGCTGCTTCACTGAGGCGTGCCGAGCCGTTCGAGGAGGGCGGCAGGCGAGTGCTCGAACAGGTCCGCCACGCGCGCGTGCCCGCTGAACTCCCGCCCCGGGGACAGCACGTCGGCCCACCGCCCCTCGGGGAGAGCCAGCAGGGTGTCGCCCCAGCCCCCGGACTCGGCCAGCCTCAGCGAGAGCCGGGTGACGGCCGTGACCACTTCGCCGGAGCGCACGAACGCCACGCAGTGCGCGGCCCCGGAACCCTCCGCCGGCAGCCGCTCGTACGTCGCCGACTCGCCGAAGGCGGCGGGGCGCCGTGCGCGCAGCCCCAGCGCGGCCCGGGTCAGTTCCGTCTTCTCCGACGGGCTCTTCGGCGGCGCGAAGGGCCGCCGGTTGTCCGGGTCCACCAGAGCCAGGTACTCGTCCTCGGTGCCCTGGTAGAGATCGGGCACCCCCGGCATCGTCAGATGGACCAGAGCGGCGCCCAGGACGTTGGCCCGCACATGGGGGGCCAGGGACGCCCGGAAGGCGGCCACGTGCCGCCCCGGGGCTCCGCACGGTCCCTCGGCGACGAACGCCGCCACCCTGTCCTCGTAGGCGGGGTTCCGCTCCGTCCAGGCGGTGTGCAGCCCGGCCTCGCGGACGTGCTTGAGCAGCGCGTCGCGCAGCCGTGCCTCGGCGTCGGGCCCCAGCCCGAGCGCGGTCTGCCACGCGGCCCACGCCAGCTGCGGGTCGGGTACGCCCGTGCCGTCGCGGGTCACCTCCGCGAGCAGTCCCGCCCAGCGGTCCGGGCACTCGCTGAGCACGGCGAGGGCCGCGCGCACGTCGGCGCTGCGCTTGGTGTCGTGCGTCGACAGGACCGTGCCGGTCGCGGGCCAGTCGCGCTGCACGCGCGCGCAGTAGGCGTGGAACGCCTCCGGCGACAGGGCCGGGCTGCCCGGACTGCCGCCCACCTCGTTGGCCGACAGGAGGGGCACATAGCGGTAGAACGCGGTGTCCTCGACGGACTTGGCGCGCAGCGCCGACGCGGTCTGCGCGAAGCGGACGCGGAACTCCCGGTGCACGGGCCCGTCCCCGGCCCGCCCGAGCACCAGGTCGCGCACGACGTCGACGGCGTGTGCCTCGTCGGGCACCGTGAACGCGGCCCGCGCCTCGTCGGCGGCCTGCTCGGTCACCACCAGGGAGGCGTCCGTGGACGGGTAGGGGCGGTACACGTCGAGGCGTACGAGGAGCTCTCGCAGCGCGGTGCCCAGGGCCCAGGGTGCGTGGTCGCGCAGCGCCGGATCGGGGGACGCGGCGCACAGACCGCTCACCACCCGGGTGAGGCGGTCGACCTCGGTGGCCAGTTCGTGCGTGACCACCTTGTACGCGGCCCGGCGCACGGTCGCCTCCCAGTGGCCGCCGCGGTCGGCGGGCGGTGCCGCGAACCTCCGGTACTGGCCGAGGAGTTCGCCCGTGCCCGCCGGGTCGGTGAAGAGGCCGTCCACGTGGCGCAGCGCGTCGTAGCCGGTCGTGCCCGCCACGGGCCACGCGGCCGGGAGGGGCTCGCCGTCCGCGAGGATCTTCTCGACCACCGTCCAGCGGCCCCCGGACGCCTCGTGCAGCCGGCGCAGATAGGCGTCCGGGTCGGCCAGGCCGTCCGGGTGGTCGACCCGCAGGCCGTGCACGACGCCCTCGTGGAGCAGCTCCAGGATCTTCGCGTGGGTGGCGTCGAAGACGTCCGGATCCTCGACGCGTACGCCGATGAGTTCCGAAATGCTGAAGAACCGACGGTAGTTGAGCTCGGTGCGGGCCTGCCGCCACCAGGCGGGGCGGTACCACTGGGAGTCGAGGAGCTGGAGCAGGGGCAGTCCTTCGGTGCCGGCGCGCAACGGAAAGGCGTGGTCGTAGTAGCGCAGGACGTCGCCGTCGACCTTCAGGTGGTCGATCTCGGCCCCGAGCCTGCGGGCCAGTACCGGCAGCAGCAGCTGACCCCCCGCCTCCCAGTCGATGTCGAACCAGCGCGCGTACGGCGACTCGGGCCCCTCGCGCAGCACGTCCCACAGGGCGCGGTTGTGGCGCGGGTCCATGGCCATGTGGTTCGGCACGATGTCCACGACGAGGCCCAGGCCGTGCTCCCGCGCGGTGCGGGAGAGAGCGCGCAGTCCCTCCTCGCCGCCCAGTTCGGCCCGCACGCGTGAGTGGTCCACCACGTCGTATCCGTGCGTCGAGCCGGGAACGGCCTCCAGGACGGGCGACAGGTGCAGATGCGAGACGCCGAGCGAGGCCAGGTAGGGCACGGCCGCCTCGGCGCCGGCGAACGGGAACTCCGGCTGCAGCTGGAGCCGGTACGTGGCCGTCGGCACGGCCGGAATCACCGGGCCGGGGGCCGTCGGGTCCGAAATCTCCGGGTCGGGACGCTCAGGTGTCATGCGAACCTACGTACCCTTCTTGTCGCCTTTCGTGTCATCGGCGCGCGCATCCGGACTCCGGGCACCCGTACCCGGGTCCATCACGCGCGTGCGCTCCGGGAACGGTGCGCACGCGCGTGTGCCGTGCCTCGGCGGCCCGGGGGCGGCTAGTACCGCAACAGGCGGCGTTCGCCCTGTCGCGACGCCCGGCGCGCTCCCCCACTGCCTCAAGGGCGTGGGAGGCACCCCCACTCGCCGCACCGGCCGAAAGCCCAAGTACGGCCAGTACGAGGACTTCCGTCCGGCACGACGAGAGCACGCACCGGACGCCGCTCCTTGACGGGCGAACGTTGCCTGCCGCGGCACTAGGCGGGCCGCTGGAGCACCGTCATGCTCCGGTCGACCAGCGTCAGCCGGTCACCGGCCTCCACCTTGGTGCCCGTGCCCGGAGCCACCCCCTCGGGGGCGGCCGTGTCGACGACGACCTGCCACTGCCGTCCGTGGTCGAGGGGCACCACGAACTCCAGTGGCCGCGGCGAGGCGTTGAACATCAGCAGGAAGGAGTCGTCGCAGATGCGCTCCCCGCGCGGGCCGGGCTCCGAGATCGCGTTGCCGTTGAGGAACACCGACAGGGCCTGGGCCTGGGCGGAATCCCAGTCGCGCTGTGTCATCTCCTTGCCCTCCGGAGTGAACCAGGCGATGTCGGAGAGCTCGTCGTGCGTGCCCTGGACGGGCCGGCCGTGGAAGAACCGGCGCCGCCGGAAGACGGGGTGGTCCCGCCGCAGCCACACCATCGCCCGGGTGAAGTCCAGCAGCTCGCTGCCGTCCTCCGGCCACCGCACCCAGGACAGTTCGTTGTCCTGGCAGTAGGCGTTGTTGTTGCCGCCCTGGGTGCGGGCGAACTCGTCGCCGTGACTGATCATGGGCACGCCCTGGGAGAGCATGAGCGTGGCGATGAAATTGCGGATCTGACGTCCTCGGAGTGCCAGCACGTCCTCGTCGTCGGTGTCGCCCTCGGCTCCGCAGTTCCAGGACCGGTTGTGGCTCTCGCCGTCGCGGTTGTCCTCTCCGTTGGCCTGGTTGCGTTTGTTGTTGTACGAGACCAGGTCGTGCATCGTGAAGCCGTCGTGGCAGGTCACGAAGTTGATGGAGGCGAGCGGACGGCGGCCGTCGTCCTGGTAGAGGTCCGAGGAGCCCGTCAGGCGGGACGCGAACTCCGCCAGGGTGCGTGGCTCGCCGCGCCACAGGTCGCGCACGGTGTCGCGGTACTTGCCGTTCCACTCGGTCCACAGGGGCGGGAAGTTACCCACCTGGTAGCCGCCCTCGCCGACGTCCCACGGTTCGGCGATCAGCTTCACCTGGGAGACCACGGGGTCCTGCTGGACCAGGTCGAAGAACGACGACAGCCGGTCCACCTCGTGGAACTGGCGGGCCAGCGTGGCCGCCAGGTCGAAGCGAAACCCGTCGACGTGCATGTCCGTGACCCAGTAGCGCAGCGAGTCCATGATCAGCTGGAGCACGTGCGGGGAGCGCATGAGGAGCGAGTTGCCGGTCCCCGTGGTGTCCATGTAGTAGCGGGGGTCGTCCGTCAGGCGGTAGTAGGACGCGTTGTCCAGGCCCCGGAAGGACAGCGTCGGGCCCAGGTGGTTGCCCTCGGCCGTGTGGTTGTAGACCACGTCGAGGATGACCTCGATCCCGGCCTCGTGCAGGGCCCGGACCGCCGACTTGAACTCCAGGACCTGCTGGCCCCGGTCGCCCCAGGAGGCGTACGCGTTGTGCGGGGCGAAGAAGCCGATGGTGTTGTAGCCCCAGTAGTTGTTGAGGCCCATCTCCACCAGCCGGTGGTCGTTCACGAACTGGTGAACGGGCATCAGTTCCAGTGCGGTGACGCCGAGTTCGGTCAGATGTTCGATGATGGCGGGGTGGGCCAGCGCCGCGTAGGTCCCGCGCAGTTCGTCGGGCAGCTCGGGGTGCTGCATGGTCAGGCCCTTCACATGGGCCTCGTAGATCACCGTGTGGTGGTACTCCGTGCGTGGTCGCCGGTCGTCGCCCCAGTCGAAGTAGGGATTGACCACGACCGAGGACATCGTGTGGGGCGCGGAGTCCAGGTCGTTGCGCTTGTCGGGCGAGCCGAAGGGGTAGCCGTACACCTCCTCGCCCCACTTGATCGAACCGCTGATGGCGCGCGCGTACGGATCGAGGAGCAGCTTCGCCGAGTTGGTCCGCCGCCCCCGTTCGGGCGCGTACCGCCCGTGCACCCGGAAGCCGTACCGCTGCCCGGGCATGATCCCCGGCAGGTACGCGTGCCGGACGAAGGCGTCGGTCTCGCGCAGCTCCACCGCTGTCTCCGAGCCGTCGTCGTGCAGCAGACACAGCTCGATCCGGTCGGCGGCCTCCGAGAAGACCGCGAAGTTGGTGCCGGCGCCGTCGTACGTGGCGCCGAGTGGATATGCCTCTCCAGGCCAGACCTGCATGGATACGACTCTTCCAGTAGTGCCGAGCCCCTGGGGGCGAGTCCGGGCCGAGTCTCCCTGAAAGTGATGGAACCTCCTGTGACTTACGTCCCTCTTACCCAGTGACCAGGCATACGGCGTATGCCGAACCAGTGGGGCTCAAGCGACTCCTGATGACATGGGGGGAGTAGGGGGAAATGTGCGCAAGATAGTGCACCGCCATCTGGGCAAGGTGGTGGCGGGTGCGGCCATCGCGGTGGCGGGGACGGCCGTGATGGTCGGAATCACCCTTCCGGGCTCGGCGGGGGCCGAGGAATCGGGAGGCGCCGAGGGAAGCGGCGGGACCTCGCGGCAGGCGGCTCAGCAGGGACAGGGAGCGGTGCAGCCGGGCGTGGTCGAGCAGGCCCCGGACGAGGGCGAGAAGGGCAAGGGCCGCGACCCGCTGACCGACGACGAGACCGAGCGGGTGACGCGGATCGCGCTCAGCCGCCAGATGCTCACCGCCGGGGAGAACGTCGAGGGGAAGCGGGGCCCGCAGCGGCTCGGCGTGAACCTGGCCGAGCCCGAGGCGGACGAACTGGACGACCCGAACGCGCCCCGGCGCGCCGATGTCTCGTTCTACGACTACAAGAACGACACGCTCGTCACCCGGACGGTCAACCTGGACACGGGGAAGGTCGAGAAGACGGGCTCCCAGCACGACGTCCAGCCGCCGATCAGCCGCGACGAGATGACCGAGGCCGCCGAACTGCTGATCGCCGACCCGCTCGGCGCCGGCCTGAAGGCCGACTTCAAGGACGCCACCGGCAAGGAACTGACCTCGCCCGGTCAGCTGGTGCTGAACAGTATGGTCTACCGCGCGACGCCCGGCGCCCAGCCGGCCGTCCTGGGCACCTGTGGCGAGCACCGGTGCGTGCGGCTCTTCCCGAAGGTCAAGAACGGGCCCTGGATCGACAGCCGTGACCTGGTGATCGACCTGAGCGCCCGCAAGGTCGGCAAGCTCGGCTGACCGCGGCCTTCTCAGACTTCCCACTCTTACTGCTTTCCGCAAGGAGTCACTTCTTCATGCGCGTCAACAGAAACAGCCGTGCTCGCAGCCGGACGGCGGTGGGCCTGACGGCACTGGCCCTGGCCGCCGGCGCGACGACGGCGGCGGGTCCGGCCGTGGCCCAGCCCGGGAGGGCCGCCGCGGCGGCCGCCGACTGCAGCGCGGCCTACCGGATCGAACAGAAGCTCTCCACCGGCACCACGTGGCGGATGTGCTGGCACTACGAGAGCGAGGCCGGGCTCGTCCTGGAGAACATCTCGTACCAGCCCCCCGGCGAGGCCCAGCCGATCAAGGTCCTCAACACGGCGAAGCTCGCCCAGATCGACGTCCCGTACGACGACGGCTCGGTCGAGTACAGCGACCTCACCGGTGCCGGGTTCGGGCAGGGCCTGGTCGACATGGCGCCCGCCGAGTGCCCCGGCGGCACCATCAAGACGGTCAAGGTTCCCGAGGCCTGGGATCCGCAGCACGCCAACGTCAAGGGCCTGTGCACCACGACCCGCTCGCGCGGCCACGCCTACCGCATGCAGGCCGACACGGGGAACAAGGTCTTCCAGAAGCAGGGCAAGGACCTGCTGGTCTACACGGTCAACAAGGTCGGCTGGTACGAGTACATCACCGAGTGGCGCTTCCAGGACGACGGCACCCTCAACATGAACGTCGGCGCCACCGGCAGCCTCTCGCCCGGTGACTACGACGCGGGCGACGGCCGTGGCTGGCCGCTGGGCAAGAACGCCAAGGACTACGCCACCAGTCACAGCCACAACGTCTTCTGGCGGCTGAACTTCGGCCTCGACGGCTCCTCCAAGACCAGGGTCGAGCAGTACGACTCCGCGGTCAGCGCGCCCGCGCAGGGCGCCGAGGCCCCGAGCAAGAAGACCACGCTCACGAAGGTCACCAAGGAACTCGCGGGCGACGCGAAGAACTCGCGCTGGTGGCGCATCGTCAGCAACAGCGGCAAGAACAAGGACAACCACGCGCGGTCGTACGAACTCGTGCCGGGCCCGACCACCAAGTACCTCGGGCGTAACTTCACCAAGCACGACGTCTACTTCACCGAGTACAACAAGTGCGAGCAGTTCGCCAGCGACAACCTGCGCAACTGCGGTGCCGGGCACGGCAAGTCCGTCGACAAGTGGGTGGACGGGCAGACCCTCACCCACCCCGTCGTCTGGGTCAACGTGGGATTCCACCACATCGCGCGGGACGAGGACCAGCAGCCCATGCCGGTCCACTGGCAGGGCTTCTCCATAGCGCCGCGCGACGTCACCGCTATGAATCCGCTCACTCCGCCGGAGCTCGCGGACCAGAACGGCCATGTGGAACAAGGTCGTTGAGAAACGACCTGCGCATCGGGCTGCACCGCCCACCGCTCCCGGAGTACCCTTCCTTGATCGTTGACTAGGGAGAGCTCGGGGGAGCGGAAGGCGGTGCGCGGGTGGGCTCGGGAGGGCTGGAGTTGCCTCCTGGTGACGAGGGTCACGAGGGAAACTCCACAGATGTCCCACCCGGCGCGGTGTCCCTGGCACGGCCGATGGAGATGGGATCCATCGGTCCGGAACTGGACTGGGGGGCCGACGCCTGGCGCGAGGTGCGGACGCGTGCCCAGCGCGCCGGACGCGCCTACATCTGGCTGAACCTCGTGGAACAGCGGCTGCGCGCGGTCGTGGCCGCTGTTCTGCGTCCCATCTACGAACCCGTCCACGGGGACGACTGGGTCGTCGCCGCCGCCGGTCCCGCGGGGCAGGAATGGGTGCAGCGCGCGGTCGCCGTACGCGAGGTCAGCCGCCGCAAGGGGTACCTGCTCGACCCCGCGGACGACAATGTGCTCAGTTTCCTGACGCTGCCGCAACTGCGCGAGCTGATGGTGCAGCACTGGCCGTGCTTCGAGCCCTACTTCGACGAGCGCCGGGACGTCGAACTCGCCCTGGACGAGCTGGAAGTGACCCGGAACGTCGTCTCCCGCAACCGTGCCCTGTCGGAGGCCGTCCTCAACCAGGCCGAGCGGGCCGCGGCCAGGCTACTGGAGATGCTCGGCGCCGGCGGTGACGTGCCCTCGGCGCGCCGGCTCCCCGTGGACGCCGTGGAGGACCTGGTCGGCGACCGGTACGCGGACGTGGTCGGGGTGCACCCGGACCGGGTGCGGCTGCTGCGCCAGTTTCCCGCCGAGGACCTCTTCGGCGGCGCCCGGCGCCTCGACGCCATCGGCATCGGCCTCAACCTGCTGGTGCAGAACTTCTCCGGCCGGCGCCTGGTGCGGCTGGCCGAGTCCGGCTGCCGGGTGCGGCTGCTGTTCCTCAACCCCGCGTCCAGCGCGGTCAAGCGACGCGAGCGCGAACTGGGCATCAAGCGGGGGGAGCTGAGCCGCAGTGTGGAGATGAACATCCTGCACATGCGCCGAGTGCGCTCCAAGCTGCGCGATCCGGGCGCCTTCGAGATCCAGGTCTTCGACGAGACGCCCCGCTTCACCGCCTATCTGGTGGACGGCGACGGCTCGGACGGCGTCGCCGTCGTCCAGTCGTATCTGCGCCGCACCCGGGGCATGGAGGCGCCGGTCCTCGTCCTGCGCGGCGGGGGACGGGTGGTCAAACCGGGCGACACCGGCGAGGAAGGGCTTTTCCCGACCTATCGCGAGGAGTTCGAGGTGGCCTGGGCGGATTCGCGGCCGGTGTCCTGAAATGCCGCCCCTCCCGGGAAGCGGAACGCGGTCCTCTGATTGTCAGTGGCTCATGGGATCGTGGAGACCACTGGGGGAAAGCACCATGAAGAAGGGGGGCCGCCCATGGGCTGGCACCGGGAGCTGCTGATCGGCTTCGACCTGGAGACGACCGGGACCGACCCGCGCGAGGCGCGCATCGTCACGGGCGCGGTGATCGAGGTCAGGGACGGAGAGCCGATAGGGCGCCGCGAGTGGATGGCCGACCCGGGCGTGGAGATCCCGGCGGACGCCGTGGCGGTGCACGGGATCAGCAACGAACGGGCGGCGGCCGAGGGCCACCCCGCCGACCAGGTCGCCGACGCGATCGCCGGCGTCCTCGTCGCGTACTGGAAGACGGGCATCCCCGTCGTCGCGTACAACGCGGCCTTCGACCTGACCTTGCTCTCCGCCGAACTGCGCAGGTACGGACTGTCGTCGCTGCGCGAGCGCCTCGGCGGCATCGACCCCGCTCCGGTCATCGATCCGTACACGATCGACCGCTCCGTGGACCGCTACCGCCGCGGCAAGCGCAACCTCGAAGCGGTGTGCACGGAGTACGGGGTGGCGCTGGACTCGGCCCATGACGCCTCGGCCGACGCGCTCGCCGCGGCCCGGCTCGCCTGTGCGATAGCCGGCCGCCATCCGAAGGTCGCGGCCCTCGGCCCCGCGGAGCTGCACCGTCGCCAGATCGAGTGGTACGCGCAGTGGGCGGCCGACTTCCAGAGCTTCCTGCGTCGCAAGGGGGAGGCGGACGCGGTGGTGGACGGGACGTGGCCGCTGCGGGACCTGGCGGACGAGAAGGTCTGACCGGGCCTCCGGTTCAGAGGAACGGGGCCGGGCGCAGGGCCGGAAGAGGCCGGCGCACGGTCAGAAGGGGTACCAGCGCACCGTCTCGTCCCCGTCCCGCAGTGACGCCACACGGCGCTCGAACTCGGCCAGGGCCTTGGGGTTCGTCGGCGCATGCTGGGCGACCCAGGCGCAGCTGGCGGTCTCGCGCGCTCCGCGCAGGACGGAGCAGCCCTCCCACTGGCGGACGTCCCAGCCGTATGCCTCGGTGAACGAGTCGTACGCCTCGACCGGGAGCCCGTAGCGGTCACGGGAGAGCGCCATGACCACCAGGTCGTGCTCGCGCAGGTCGGCGGAGAAGGTCTCCAGGTCGACCAGGACCGGGCCGCCGGGGCCGATGTGGACGTTGCGGGGCAGCGCGTCGCCATGGATGGGGCCCGGCGGCAGATGCGGGGTGAGCGTGGCCGCGGCATGCGCGAAACCGTCGCGCCGTGCCCGCAGATACGCCGCGTCCGCGGGGTCGATCGCGTCGCCGGCCAGCCGCAGCCAGCGCTCCACACCGCCCAGCAGCTCGCGGGGCGGCAAGGGGAAGGAAGGGGAGGGGAGTGCGTGCACCACCCGTAGGAGTTCGGCCAAATCTTGCGGTTCCGCGGGGCGTACGGGATCGGGCAGCCGGTGCCACACCGTCACCGGGTGCCCCTCCACCAGCAGTGCCTCTGCGTCGGCTGCCCGCACCGCGGGGACGTCCGCCTCGGCGAGCCAGACGGCGATGTCCAGTTCCCGCCGCGCGCGGTCCAGGAGTTCGGCGTCGCGTCCCACCTTGACCACCAGGTCACCGGCGGCGAACACCGCGTTCTCGCCGAGGGCGAGGAGCGTGGCGTCCCGCACCGGCCCCGACAGCACACCCGCCGCGGCCAGTACGTCCCGCGCCCGTGCCTCGTCCATCCTTCGCCTCCGTGTTCTCGTGCGGTGCCCGTGCCGTCCTCGCCGGCAGCGTCGTGTTCACGCCATCCGTCGGCCAGTGTCGCATTCTCACAGGTCGGAGGGCATGTGCAGTGCCTTGACGCCGTAGACCACCTTCACGACCATGACGGGGGCCGCTCGGGCGGCCAGACCGTCACGAGCCGCCCAAAGGAGCCGATTCCATGACATTGGCGACCGCGACGAGGCGGTCGGTGAAGCAGGTGCCCGGCAGCGGCAGCGGCAGGGACCGGCGCCCCGCCGACCACGGGACCTGGTTCCTGGTGCTGCCCGCGCTCATCCCGATCCTGGTGCTCAGCGTCGGACCCCTGCTGTACGGGATCGCGCTGGCGTTCACGGACTCGCAGTCGGGGCGGACCACGGCTACGCAGTGGACCGGGGTCCTCAACTTCCAGGACCTGCTGCACGACACGCTGTTCTGGGACTCCTTCCGGATCGGTCTGCTGTGGGCCGCCGGGGTGACCGTGCCGCAGTTCCTGCTCGCGCTCGGGCTCGCCCTGCTGCTCGACCAGGAGCTCCGGTTCCGCTGGCTGGCGCGGGCTCTCGCGATCATTCCCTGGGCCATGCCCGAGGTCGTTGTCGGCATCATGTGGCGGCTCGTCTACAACCCGGACGCGGGCATCCTCAATGAGACCCTGCGCGACCTCGGCCTCGGCGATGGCCGCGACTGGCTGAGCGGCCTCGGCACCGCGCTGCCCGCCGTGATCGTGGTCGGCGTCTGGGCGGGCATGCCGCAGACCACGGTCGCGCTGCTCGCCGGTCTGCAGAACACCCCGCGCGAACTGCACGAGGCGGCCGCGATGGACGGAGCGGGCGCGTGGCGCCGCTTCCTGACCGTCACCTGGCCGGCCCTGAGACCGGTCGCGCTCGCCATCACGGCGCTCAGCTTCATCTGGAACTTCAACTCCTTCGCATTGGTCTACGTGCTGACCAACGGAGGACCGGGCGGCCGTACCCGGCTCCCCATGCTCTTCGCGTACGAAGAGGCCTTCCGCTACGGGCAGTTCGGTTACGCGGCCGCGATGGGCTGTGTGATGGTCGCGGTGATCTCGGTGATCCTCGCGGTGTATCTCGTGGGCCGTCTGAGGGGAGATGAGAACGCGTGAAGACCGGCAAAGGGACCCGCACGGGCCAGTACCTCGCACTCCTCGCCTATCTCGTCTTCCTTGCCTTTCCCTTCCTCTGGCTGATCTCCACCGCCTTCAAACCGGCGCGTGAGCTCGCGAGCCTGCATCCCACCTGGATCCCCAGGGACCCCACCCTCGCCAACTTCCGGCAGGCCTTCGACGAGCAGCCGCTGCTGCGCGCCGCACTCAACTCCCTGCTGGCGGCGCTCTGCGCGGCGCTCATCGCCGCACTGATTGCGACCCCGATGGCGTTCGTCATGGCGCGCCACCGGACGCTACTGGCCAGGGCCGCCAGCGGGTGGGTCGTGGTCAGCCAGGCGTTCCCCTTCGTGCTGGTGATCATTCCGCTGTTCCTGGTCCTCAAGAACCTCCGGCTGATCAACTCACTGCCCGGACTGACCATGGTGTACGTGGTGTGGGCGCTGCCGTTCGCACTGTGGATGCTGGTGGGCTATGTGCGGGCGGTGCCCACCGAGTTGGAGGAGGCCGCCGCGGTGGACGGCGCGGGCCGGGTCCGGACACTGGTCTCCATCACGGCGCCGCTGCTCGCGCCGGGCATCGTGGCGACGGCGCTGTTCGCCTTCATCAGCGCGTGGAACGAGTTCTTCTTCGCGCTCGTGCTGCTCAAGACCCCGGAGAAACAGACGCTGCCGGTCGTGCTCACGCATTTCATCGGGGCGGAGGGCGTAGCGGACCTCGGGCCGCTGGCCGCGGCGGCGTTTGTGGCGACCCTGCCGTCGCTGGTCATCTTCGCGATCATCCAGAAGCGGATCACGGGCGGCATGCTCGCCGGGGCGGTGAAGAGCTGATGCGGACGAGACTGCCGGCGGTCCTGGCCGTCCTCGGCCTGTTGCTCACCGCGTGCACGGACAGCGGCGGTGGATCGGGTGGGGTGATCACCCTCCACTTCCAGTCCCTCGCTTGGCAGCAGGAGTCCGTGGCCGCCAACAAGGAGCTGGTGCAGGAGTGGAACGCGGCGCATCCGGACGTCAAGGTCGAGTATGTCCAGGGCAGTTGGGACAGCGTCCACGACCAGCTGCTCACCTCCTTCGAGGGCGGTGAAGCACCCGACATCATCCATGACGCCTCGGACGACCTCGCGGACTTCGCCTACGGCGGCTATCTCGCGGAGCTGCGCGAGCTGCTGCCCGAGCGGCTCAAGAGCGACATTCCGCAGCACAGTTGGGAGACAGCGAGCTTTGGGGGAGGCGTCTATGGTGTGCCGTTCCTCCAGGAGCCGCGGGTTCTGATCGCCAACGCCAAGTGGCTGAAGGAGTCGGGCGTCCGCGTCCCGACTCCCGAGAAGCCCTGGAGCTGGGACGAGTTCCGCGCGATCGCGAAGCAGCTGAGCGGCAAGGGTAAGTACGGCGTCGCCTGGCCGCTCAAGGAACCGGTCTCGGCGACGCTCAACTTCTCCCTCTCCACGGGCGGACAGATGTTCCACCGGGACGCGGACGGCAAGGTGACCGTCCGTTTCGACGCGGCAGACGCGGTGGTTCCGCGGACCGTGCACGACGAGGTGAACACGGACAGGAGCGCGTCGAGCGCGACGCTCGGCATGGGCGGCTCCGACACGCTGCCCGGGTTCTTCGGCGGCAAGTACGCGATGGTTCCGCTCGGCTTCTCCTATCGCCAGCAGATCGCGCAGCAGGCGCCGAAGGGGTTCGAGTGGCAGGTGCTGCCCGCCCCGGCCGGCGCGGACGGATTGAGCCAGGGTGTCAGTCCCCAGACTCTGTCCATAGCCGAGAGCAGCCCGCACAAGAAGGAGGCCGCCGAGTTCATCGACTTCCTGCTTCAGCCGAAGAACATGGCTCGGCTGGCCCTCGGTGACTGGATGCTGCCGACTGGGACACAGGCCCTGAAGGACCCCGCCCTGCACACCGCCAAGGACGACTGGTCGACCGGTTCGGCCCTGGCGGCTCACCTCCGCTCGGCCCCCGCCCAGTCGGTCCGCGGGTACCCCGAGTGGAAGGACAAGGTGGCCACCCCGGCTTTCCAGGAGTATTACAGCGGGGCGATAGGCCTCGCGGAGCTGCGCCGGCGGCTGGAGCGGGACGGAAACCTGGTGCTGGCGCGCTATCAGCGCTGAGCGGCGCGCAGCGCGCGGGCGTGGTCCCGCCCGATGCCCGGTGCCCAGGGCGCCGGCCGGAACGCGCTTCCGCAGGGCGGCGGTCGCTCATTACGTTGCACGACATCGCCTCCTACCCGGCCCGCATCCTCGCCCACCGCTGGGGCGTTCCGGCCGTCTCGCTCTCGCCGAACCTCGTCGCCTGGGAGGGATACAGGAGGAGGTCGCCGAGCCCTTTTGGGCGGAGCCGCGAGGACCGCCCGCGGCCAGGCGTACTACGCGCGCTTCGAGGCCTGGCTGGCGGCGAACGGGATCAGTGAGCCCCCGGATCGGTTCGCCGGGCGCCCGGCCCGTTCGCTCGCACTGATCCCCCGGGCGCTCCAGCCGCACGCGGAGCGGTTGACGAGACGGTGTACACCTTCGTCGGCGCCTGCCAGGGCGACCGTGCCGCGCAGGGCACCCCGGCAGGCTCATGAAGGAGGCGACGGCCGAGACCCTGCGGGAGGTGGTGGTCACACCCGTGGACGACCCCGAAGTGGCGCGGGGACTCAAAGAGATTCAGCACGAGATGGCCCGGGAGGGCGGCACACGGACAGCGGCGGACCTCATCAAAAGACGCCATTCCGTGACCGTCCGCGAGCCTCCGGTTCCCCATGCGTCACGGTTGCACGGGAACGGTGAAGCCATGGCGCACCTTGGGTAACGGTCGGGTCATTGCATAACGCTCGGATAACGCGCAGACCACCGGGAAAATCCATCGACTGGGCTGATGGGTTGGACCCTTACCCCCTCAGGAAGGTTGCACGGGCTGGATCTTGTTCTTTTGGTAAGTGAATTCCTAGCGTTGGGTGAACTTCAGTCGAACGCCAGGAAGCTGACCTATGCGATCCATACGCCGAGACATTCCGCCCCTCTCCGAGGTGCGCCGCATCACGCAGAAGAAACGCGACGCGTGGTGGACCGTGCTGCTCGTCGACCCGGTCGCGACACCCCTGGTGCGGCTGGTCGCACGACGGACCAGGATCACACCGAACCAGATCACCTGGGGGGCGCTGCTGCTGGGGCTGGTCTCCGCGGCTTGCTTCGCGATGGGCGACTGGCGCTGGCTGATCGCCGGGGCGTTGGTGTACCACCTGAGCTTCACGTTGGACTGCATGGACGGCAAGGTCGCCCGGCTCACCGGGCAGGGCTCGGTGTTCGGCGCCTGGCTGGACTACATCTTCGACCGGGTGCGGGTGATGTTCTGTGCGGTCGCGCTGATGGCCGGGCAGTACCACCGCACCGACGACACCCGTTACATCTGGCTGGCCGCCGCGGTCGTCTTCCTCGACAGCCTGCGCTATCTCAACTCTCTCGAGATCTTCAAGACCCGCCACACCATGCGCAAGCAGATCAAGGCCCGCCTGCGGGAGGCCCGCCGCGCCGAGAACGAGGCCGGCGTCGCCTTCATGGAGGACCTGCTGCGCACCAACCCCGAGGCGGACATCGACCAGGACCTACGCGCCGCGGCCCCCGAGGGCACGGCGGGGCTGCCGCAGCCCCAGGTCGTCGATCTCCAGCAGGAGTTCCGCCGCCGCTTCCCCCTCTATCTGCGCGTACGGTCCTTCTTGCTGCGCCACCGTATCCGCCCCCACCTGATCAGCGGCATCGAGTTCCAGATGGGTGTGTTCATCGTCGGCCCGCTCCTCGACTCGGTGATCGAGGCGACGCTCGTCTCCGGCGTGCTGCTCCTGGTCTTCGAACTCGCCATCATCTACAAGCTGTTGCTGTCGACGCGCGATTTCACCCGCACCATCGCCTCCTTCGAACACGACGCGGTCGCCAAGGCGGCGTGAGTCCCTGGCGGACAGCGAAGTGACCGGGGCGGACGCCCCGGCCACGTACACGTCCTTCGGCGAGCGGTCAGACGCCGACCTTCTCTCCTTCCACCGCCGGCGGAGGCGGCAACACGGCCTCCGGCGCCTCGTCGTGCGTGAGGTCCGGCAGCCGGTGCATCCACTTCGGCAGGTACCAGTTGCGCTCGCCGAGCAGGGCCATCACGGCGGGCAGCAGCACACCGCGGATGACCGTCGCGTCGATGAGCACCGCCGCGGCCAGGCCCACACCCATCTGCTTCATGGACTGCATGGACAGCGTGCCGAAGATCGCGAAGACGGCGACCATGATGACCGCGGCGCTGGTGACCACACCCGCCGTGGTGACCACGCCGTGCCGGATCGCGTCCCTGGTGGTGCGGCCTCGCAGCCGTGCCTCGCGGATCCGCGAGACCACGAAGACGTGGTAGTCCATCGACAGCCCGAACAGGATCACGAAGAGGAACAGCGGCAGCCAGGTGACGATGGCGCCGACACCTTCCGCCCCCGCCAGGGCCGCCCCCCAGCCGTGCTGGAAGACGGCGACGAGGATGCCGTAGGCGGCACCCACCGACAGCAGGTTGAGCAGGATCGAGGTGACCGCGATCGTCAGCGAGCGGAACGACAGCAGCATCAGCAGGAAGGCGAAGACCACCACGAACGCGAAGACCGGGAGGACCGCGCCGCCGAGCTGGTCGTTGAAGTCGTGCGAGCCCGCGACCTGTCCGGTGATCGGTGCCTGGACGCCGTCCACCTTGCCGAGCGTGGCGGGCCGTACCTCGTCGCGCAGCTTCTCCAGGCTGGCGCCCGCCTTGTCGAGGTCGGAGCCGCCGACCAGCGGGACGTACACGTAGGCGATGTTCTGCGCCTCGTGCAGCTTGATCTCGACCGGGCCGCGCGAGGCGCCCGAACTGATCGCCCGGTCCTTGAAGTCGGCGAGAGCGCCCTTCACCTCGGGGGCGTTGATGTCGGCGGCCTTGACGACGACCTCGGCCGGCTCGGAGCCGCCCGGGAAGGCGTCGTTGACCCGGTTGTACGTCTGCACGATCGGCAGCGAGTCGCCGAACTCCTGGTCCAGCGTGAGGTTCTGCGTCTTCATGCCGACCGCGGGAGCCGCGATCGCCAGCAGCGTGCCGGCCGCCACCACCACGGAGACCACCGGCTTGGCGAGCACGCCGCGCAGGACGGCGGTCCAGAAGCGGCTCTCGCCGCCGGTGCGCGCCGAGCGGCGCTGCATGGCCTTGTGCAGGAAGGGGATGCGGCCCTTCTCGACCCGCTCGCCCAGCAGCGAGAGCAGCGCCGGCAGCACCGTCACCGACCCGACCATGGCGACCGCCACGACCATCAGCGAGGCCAGGCCCATCGCCTCGAACTCGGCGAGCCCGGTGAACAGCATGCCCGCCATCGCCACGCACACCGTGACACCGGAGACGACGATCGCGCGGCCACTGGTGGCGGCGGCGATCCGCAGGGCGGCACCGGCGTCGCGGCCCGCCGCGCGCTCCTCGCGTTCCCGGCGCAGGTAGAAGAGGCAGTAGTCGACACCGACGGCCAGACCGACCAGCAGCATCACGGAGTTGGCGGTGTCGCTCATCGGCTGGAGGTGGCTGACGATGCCCATCAGGCCCATCGTCGCCATGATCGCGGTGACGGCCAGCGCCACCGGCAACAGCGCGGCCACCAGCGCGCCGAAGGCGATGAGCAGAATGCCGAGGGCCACCGGAACGGCGGAGTACTCGGCCTTCTGGAAGTCGTCCCCGAACGCGTCGTCGAACGTCTTCATCATGCTGGCGCCGCCGATCTCCTCGATCCGCAGCTCCGAGTGGTCCTTCTGCACGCGCTCGACAGCGTTCAGGACGGGCTCGACGCGGTCGCCCGCGGTGTCCGAGTCGCCGCGCATGTCGAACTGGACCAGCGCGCTGCGCCCGTCCTCGGAGATCGTCTGCGTGTCGTACGGCGACTGCACGTCGGTGACCTTGCCGGTCGCGTCCACGGCGTCGACGACCGCGCCGACGGCGGCCCTGAACGCGGCGTCCGTGGCCTTCGGGCCGCCGTCCTTCGACTGGACCAGGACCGTCTCGCTCGCCGGTTCCTCGATCCCCGCATCCTCGATGATCTTGGCGGCGGTGTGCGTCTCGCCCTTGAGCTGATCGCTCTCGCTGACGTCGACGCGGCCGGCGGCCGAGCCCAGCCCCATCGCCAGGACGACGAACAGCACCCATATCCCGACGGCCGCCCATCGGTGCCGGGCGCTCCAGCCGCCGGCCCGGGCGGCGAAGCCCCGCACCCGTGTGTCTCCGTTCCCCATGACGGGCAAGCCCCCTCGTGTGCGGCGACGGCCCCCTGCCGTCACCTTTCGATACGAAGGTATGGGCCGGATAAGCGCGTCTCGTCGTGCTGCCCGGTGAACCCCGGTGTCCGCGAGTCCTACCCGCGGACCCCGGCATCTCCGCACTGGGGAGGATGGAAGCCCCCTACATGTAAACCGACTTCTCGGGGATGTGGATCAGGGGCGGGCCGCTTCGGGCCCGCTCGCCGTCACGTCCGGCCGGCGCACCGCGGCGCCGTATGGTGTGCGGATGACGACGAGGTACGCGGCACTCCTGCGCGGGATCAACGTGGGCGGCGCCAAGAAGGTGCCGATGGCCGAACTGCGCACCCTGATGGAAGGGCTCGGGCACGGCGACGTGCGCACGTATCTGCAGAGCGGCAACGCCGTGTTCAGCAGCGACGGCGGCGACGAGGAGTCTCTCGCGGCACAGCTCGCCGAAGCCGTCGAGAAGCACTTCGGCTTCACCGTCGGCGTGCTGGTGCGCGATCACGCCTACCTGAAGGCCGTACGCGAGGCGTGCCCCTTCCCGGCGGCCGAGCTGGAGGCGAAGCAACTGCACGCCACCTACTTCTCCGGCCCCGTCGACGCGCTGCGTTTCGACGGCGTCGCCCCGGACGCGTTCCTCCCCGAGGAGTACCGCCTCGGCGACCGCGTCCTGTACCTGTACGCCCCCGACGGGCTCGGCCGCTCCAAGCTGGCCGAGGCACTGGCCCGGCCGAAGCTCCTCAAGGGGATCCTCGCCACCACCCGCAACTGGAACACCGTCGTCAAACTGGAGGAGCTGACCGGTGCTTGAGCGCAACGCCGCCGTCGAGGCGGCCATCGAGGGCGAGCTGCGTCTGCTGGACCCCGCGATCCGTCGGTCGCCCGAGCGGCTGGGGGCGCTGCTGCACCCCGAGTTCCACGAGTTCGGCTCCTCCGGACGGCTGTGGGACCGCGCCTCGATCATCGCCGAGCTGACCTCGGTGCCCGGGGCGGGGACCCGCCCGATCACCGCGTCGCGCATGCGGGGCGTACAGCTCGCACCGGACCTGGTCCACCTCACCTTCGACACGGAGGGGCACAACGGCCTCCGCGCGCACCGCAGTTCGCTCTGGCGGCAGTCGGTGGAAGGCTGGCTGCTGTACTTCCACCAGGGCACCCCGTTCAGCGTGGGCGCAGAGTGACCTTCCGTACGCCCTGGTAGGCGGTGTACGAGACGATCTCGTCCGGCACACCGAGCCGGGGGTCCCGGTACAGCCGGCGCAGTTCCTCCTCCGATCCGGCGGCGGCGACCGCGTCGGTCAACGCGAGATCCTCGGCGGTCAGCGACGCGTCGTCGAGGATCTCGGGGCCCCAGCCGTCCCAGGGCAGCACCTCGACGCCGTTGAGCGCGGCGAGATCGTGCAGGACGTTGCCGCGGACGTACCACAGGCCCCTGAGCTCCTTCAGCCAGCTGACGCCGAATCCGGCCGGGTCCGCGCGCCCGGCCCGGCACTCCCGCCAGGCCTGCCCCGCCACCACGAAGCGGTCCCGGGGGACGTCCAGCGGATCGAAGTCCACGTCGTAGGGCCCGTGGGCGATCTGCGCGTCCACGAGCCGCCGGTCGCCGTCGGGGAGGCGGTACTCGGTGACCCAGTGGTCTTCGTGGAAGCCCTCGACGAAGTACGTGGCGAACCCGCAGCGCAGCCGGGCAGGCGTGCCCGTCGCGCGGAGCAGCGAGCACAACAGCAGGGAGAAGTCCCGGCAGGTCCCGACGAACCGCTCGGCCGGCTCTCGCCGCTCGGTCAGCGGACGGTCCGAGCGCTCGCCGAGCAGGCGCAGGATCTCCGTCACGTAGCGCGACTCTGCGTCCTCGTGCAGCCGCGCCTCGGGGAGGGTCACGCCGAAGCGTTCTCCCTCGCCCCGGTGGATGATCACGTCCCTGACGATGCGGGCGAGGCTGCCGGGGTCCCGGGGGAGCCCGGCGACGTCCAGGTCGCCGGGGTCGCTGAACACACTCTGTCTGCGGTGGATGTCCATGCGCCGGACTGTGAGGTCTGCCCCAGGGGCAAGGTCAACCGGGAGAGCCGGGCGGGGTGTCCGCGAGGGCGTCGAGGCGGTCCATGTCCTCGTCGGTGAGCCGGACCGCGCCCGCGTCCAGGTTCTCCTCCAGGTGGACGAGGCTTCCGGTGCCCGGCGTCGGGCAGAGCACGGGGGAGCGGCGCAGCAGCCAGGCCAGCGCGACCTGCCCCGGCGTCGCCCCGTGCGCGGCGGCGATCCCCGCACACACCGGGTCGGAGGTCAGCGAGCCGTTGCCCAGTGGGAACCATGGGAGGAACGCGATCCCGCGGGCCTCGAACAGCTCCAGCAGCGGCTGGGAGGCACGGTCGAGCAGGTTGTAGCGGTTCTGGACGGAGGCGATGTCGGTCAGCTCCAGTGCGGCCGCCAGCTGTCCGTCCGTGACGGTGTCGAGCCCGATGTGCCTGATCTTGCCCTCGGTACGCAACTCGTCCAGCGTGCCCAGCTGTTCGGCCATCGGCACGTCCGGGTCGAGGCGGTGCAGCTGGTACAGGCCGATGGTGTCGAGACGCAGTCGGCGCAGACTCGCCTCGCACATCGCGCGCAACTGCTCGGGCCGTCCGGCGATGTGCCAGACGCTGTCGCCGGTGCGCACGACGCCGCCCTTGGTGGCGATCAGCAGTTCCTCGGCGTACGGGTGCAGGGCTTCGGCGACCAGCTCCTCGGCGACCGACGGACCGTAGTTGTCGGCGGTGTCGACGAGGGTGACGCCGCGCTCGACGGCCCGCCGCAGCACGGCCACCGCGTCCCGGGCGTCGCCGCGCGGACCCCAGTACCCGGGACCGGTGAGCTGCGCGGTGCCGTACCCGAGGCGGCGCACGGGCAGTTCGCCGCCGACGAGGAAGGTGCTCGTGCCGTGCTCAGGGCTGCGTTCGGTCTCGGCGTCGCCGGTGGATGTGCTCATGCTGTCGTTCCGATCTCGCGTGTGCGCCGTGCGCCGGTGACCTGGTGGCCGATGACGAACAGCAGTCCTGACGTGCCGAAGACCGCCCCCAGTATGTAGACCGGAAAGGCGTCGTCGCCCTCCGGGTAGTGGTCCTCGCACATGCGGACGATCTCGGGGTGCTCGCGGGCCGCCTCCAGACACACCCGGTCCCCGCGCCGCGGATGGTAAAGAGTGGGGTCGTAGCCCTTCTGGAGGGTGTGGTGCCGCCCGCCGACCGTGTAGGCGATCTCCCTCGTGTAGCCCTTGCCCACGTGGAGGAGCCGGGTGACGGTACCGGTGACCTGCACCCCGGTGGCGTCGATGAGCCTGCCCTGCTGCCACTGGACGGTCGCGGAGTACACCGTGAAGGCGGTGAGGGCCAGGAAGGACAGGCCCAGGAGGAGGGGCACCCATTTGCGCACGGCGGACAGCGTGGCACGGATCGGTGGGGAGTGCACCCATCCGTGTGAGGCTTTCGGCGCGGGGCCTTGCCCGGGAACCTGTCGCGTTTCTTCAAGAGGGCCCGACGCGGAGTCCCTAGCGTGGGACGCATGAACGAGCCGTACAAGAACGTGCATCCGTACATGGTCGAGTGCGCCACCGAGGCCGCCCGCGTCGCCCGCGGTGTCACGGCGGCGCAGCTGTCCGGGCCCACCCACTGCCCGCCGTGGGACGTCCGCGCCCTGGTGAACCACTGGGTCCTCTACACCTCGCACGGCCTGGAGCACCGGGCACTGCGCAGGCAGCTCCCCGAGGAGCTGACCGCTCGGGACTTCACGGCCGACTCCGACTGGGCGCAGGCGTACGCCGACCAGCTCGACCGAGCCGTGGCCGCCTGGGACGACCCCGCCGTCTGGGAGGGCGAGGTCGATCTCGGCATGGCGAAGATGGCGGCCGCCGAACTCGCCCCGATGATCGTCAAGGAGATGGCGGTGCACGGCTGGGACGTCGCGACAGTCACCGGACAGCGGTTCCGGATCTCGGACGGCGCGGCCCGGCTGGTCCTGGACGTGGTCGACACGCACGGCGACCTCTACCGGCAGTACGACGGCTTCGCCGACCCGGTGGACGTGCCCGACGACGTCTCCGTCTTCGACCGCGCCCTCGCCCACAGCGGCCGGGACCCGCGGCTGTCCCAGGCCTGAAGGGGGCCAGGTCTGATGGGGTCAGGCCCGAGGGAGGCCAGGAGGGGCAGGTCTGCGGGGCCGGGTCTGATGGGACCAGCCCGATTGGACCAGGGAATCCGCGCCGAATTGGACCGTGATCCTGGGCCATCCGCGGACTAGCCTCGGCGCCATGACGACCACCGCGCCCACTCGCGTCGACTTCTGGTTCGACCCGGCCTGCCCCTTCGCCTGGATCTCCTCCCGATGGATGCTGGAGGTCGAGCGCGAGCGCCCGCTCGACCTCCGCTTCCGCGTGATGAGCCTCTACCTGCACAATCTCGGCAATGAACTCCCGGACTGGTACCGGGAACTGGTCGACAGGTCGATCGGCCCGGTCAGGGTCGCGGTGGCCGCCGCCGAGCAGCACGGCGACAAGGTGCTGCGCGACCTCTACACCGCCTTCGGCACCCGTATCCACGAACGCCGCATCGAGGACTTCGACGCGGTTGTCACCGAGTCCCTCGCCGAGCTCGGACTCCCGGCCGAACTGGCGCACGCGGCGCACGATCCCGCGTACGACGAGGCGGTGACCCGCAGCCATGACGCGGGCAGGGAGCCGGACTCCGGCACCTATGTGGGCACGCCCACGATCCATGTCGACGGGACCGTGTGGTTCGGCCCGGTGCTGCGTGCCGTCCCGAGGGGCGAGAAGGCGGCCGAACTCTTCGACAGCTTCCGGGTCCTCGCCACGCACCCGGACTTCTTCGAACTCAAGAGGACCAGGACCGGCGGACTCAGCTTCGACTGACCCCCCGCCCCGGCGCTTCGCCCACCTACGCGCCGAGCGCCGTCAGGACCGGCGTGCGGACCGCGTCGTAGCGCTCCAGCAGGACCTGGGCCACCTCGGGGGCGGGACCGAGGACGTCGGCCAGGACGTCCGCGTCGGCGGCGCCCCGGGCGATGCGGTCCGGCAGGAAGCCCGGCGCCAGCACGTACGGGGCGATCGCCACCCGGGCGCAGCCGGCGGCGCGCAGCTCGCGCACCGCGTCCTCGGTGCGCGGAAGAGATGCGGAGGCGAACGCAGGCCGCACGGCGCACCAACCGGTGTGCCGCCACTCCCGCGCGATTTCAGCGATCACTGCGATCGCCTCCGGGTCCGTGGACCCCGCCGAGGCCAGCACGACCCCGGTCGAGGACTTGTCGGCGGGGCTCAGCCCCGCCTCGTACAAGCGTCGCTCCAGCGCCGCAGTCAGCAGCGGGGACGGACCGAGCACGTCGGCCTGGCGGATGCGCAGCCGGGAGGGGGCCTCCCGCAGCACCGCCGGGATGTCCGCCTTGGCGTGGAAGGCCCGCGTCAGCAGCAGCGGCAGCGCCACCACGTCCCGCACGCCCTCGGCGGCGAGGGACTCCAGCACGCCCTGTACGGACGGGACGTTGAAGTCCAGGAAGCCGGTCTCCACGCGCAGCCCCGGACGCCGGGCCCGCACCTGTCGTACGAGGGCGTGCACCGTCGCGGCATGGCGCGGGTCGCGGCTGCCGTGGGCGATGACGACGAGGACGGGGCTGACGGATCGGCGCATGTCGGACTCAGCTCTTGACCAGCAGACCGCGGCTGCGCAGCACCCACCGCTCCAGCGGGCTGAAGATCAGCAGGTCGATGGCGATACCGACGATCAGGATGAGCAGGATGGCGAGGAAGACCATGGACATGGAGCTGGCGGTGCGGCCGTTCTCCAGCAGCTGGCCGAGGCCCACACCCAGGTCGGGGGAGGAGGCGATGATCTCCGCGGCCATCAGGGAGCGCCAGGAGAAGGCCCAGCCCTGCTTCAGGCCCGCCAGGTAGCCGGGCAGTGCCGCCGGCATGACGATGTGCCAGGTGCCGCGCAGCCCGGTGGCGCCCATCGTGCGGCCGGCCCGCAGGAACAGCGGCGGCACCTGGTCCACGCCGGACACCAGGCCGTTGGCGATGGAGGGGACCGCGCCGAGCAGGATCACGGCGTACATCATCGAGCTGTTCAGACCCAGCCAGATCACGGCCGGCGGCACCCAGGCCACCGACGGCAGCGACTGGAGGCCGGACAGGACCGGGCCGATGGCGGCGCGCACGAACTTCACCCGTGCCACCAGCAGCCCCAGCGGTGTGCCGATGACCAGCGCCAGAAGGAAGCCGAGCAGGCCGCGCGAGACGCTCGTCCAGATGTAGCCGAAGAGCTTGCCCTGGAGCCAGGCGTCCTCGACCTCGCCCCACACGTCGCCGGGGGAGGGCAGCTTGGTCGGGTCGTCGACGACCTTGAACGTGATCAGCGCCTGCCACACGACGAGGACGAGCACGACGGCGACGACGGGCGGCAGGACCTTCTGGACGAGGGTCTGCCGCAACGGGGGCCGGCCCGTGTGGACCGTCTCCAGGGCGTCCAGGCCCGCCTCCAGACCCGCCAGGTCGTGGCTGTCGTCGACGGCCGCGGCGGACTTGGTCTCAGTGCTGGCCATGTCGGCGGATCTCCCCACGCAGTTGTTCGGTGATCTCGACGGACAGCTCCGCCACGGCGGTGTCCTCGATGCGGCGCGGCTGCGGTATGTCCACGGTCCACTGGTGCGCGACCCGCCCAGGGCGCGAGGACAGCAGCACGACGCGCTGGGCGAGCCGCACCGCCTCGCGCACGTTGTGCGTGACGAACAGGACGGACAGCCGGGTCTCGCGCCAGATCCGGGTCAGCTCGTCGTGCAGGACGTCCCGGGTGATGGCGTCCAGCGCCGCGAACGGCTCGTCCATCAGCAGCAGCTGGCTGTCCTGGGCGAGCGCCCGCGCCATCGCCACCCGCTGGCGCATACCGCCGGACAGCTCGTGCACCCGCTTCCCGTACGCACCCTTCAGCCGTACGAGTTCGAGCAGTTCCTCGGCCTTGTCGCGGCGGTCGGCCTTGGCCACCCCCCGCAGCTTCAGCGCGAGTTCGATGTTCTTGCCCGCGGTCAGCCACGGGAACAGGGCGTGCTCCTGGAACATCAGGGCCGGGCGCCCGTTGGTCGTGATGCTGCCCGCGGTCGGCTCGTCGAGCCCCGCGACCAGGTTGAGCAGCGTCGACTTGCCGCACCCCGAGGCCCCCAGGAGGGTGACGAACTCACCCGGCGCGACATCCAGCGTGATGTCGTCGAGGGCGAGCTGCTGCCCGGCGGGTCCGGCGAACGACTTCGAGACGTTCTCGATCCGCGCGGCGTGCTCCACCGACGTCGTGACGTCGGCGGCCTTGGCGAGAGCAGTTGCCATGGTCGTCACCTCCTGGGAACTCATCGGTGTCCGGGCTTACTTGGCGCCGAGACCGGCGTCGTCGACCGAGCTCTCGCCCGCAGCCGACAGGACCTTGTTGAGCAGCGTCAGGTCGTAGATGCCGTTCAGGTTCGGCTTCTCCAGCAGACCGGCCTTCACCGCGTGCGCCGCCTCGGTGCCGAGGGTGGCGGCCAGCGGGTCGTCGGTGGTCTGGATCGACTTCCAGGCGGGGTCCAGGACCTCGGCCGGGAGCTCCTTGCCGGAGTCGACCTTGAGCTGCGCGTTCGCCGCGGTCTTCGCCTCGTCCGGGTTGGCGCCGATCCACTTGTTGGTCGCCACGGAGCCCTTGAGGACTGCCTCGACGACCTTCGGGTGCTCCTCGAGGAAGCTCTGCGACACGATGATGTTCGTGATCACGAACTTCTTGTCGGGCCACAGCGTCGACTCGTCGAGGAGCACCTGGCCGCCCTCGGCGACCAGCTTGGACGCGGTCGGCTCCGGCACCCAGGCACCGTCGATGGAGCCCGACTTGTAGGCGTCCGGGGTGATCTTGTTGTCCGTGCGGATGACCGAGACGTCGCCCTTGCCGCTGTCCGCGTCGACCTTCCAGCCCTGCTCCGCGATCCAGTTGAGGAACGCGACGTCCTGCGTGTTGCCGAGCTGCGGGGTCGCGATCTTCTTGCCCTTGACGTCCTTCAGGGACTTGATCTTCTTCGGGTCGACCACGAGCTTCACGCCGCCGGACGCCGAACCGCCGATGATGCGCAGGCTCTTGCCGTTCGACTTGGTGTAGCCGTTGATGGCCGGTGAGGGGCCGATCCAGCCGATGTCGATCGAGCCCGAGTTCAGCGCCTCGATCTCGGAGGGGCCGGCGTTGAAGGTGGTGTACTCGGCCTTGGTGGCGCCGAGTTCCTTCTGGAAGAGGCCCTCGTGGCGGCCGACGAGCGCGGTCGCGTGGGTGAGGTTGCCGAAGTACCCGATCTTCACGGAGTCGAGACCGTCGATCTTCTCGGACCCGGCGGCGACCTTCTCCTTCTCGGAGGTGTCGTCCTTGGCCTCGGAGCCGTAGCCGCATGCGGCGAGAGCGAGAAGGGGGAGTGCGGCGGCGACGGCGACGCCGCGGCGGAGCAAGGCGTAGCGGTTGGCAGGCACGGGAGGTGTTCCTCTCGTTGGCCCGGCGGTCACGGTGTCTCAGGTCGTGGCCGGGAGGTCGGCAGGTCTTCGTCGGTGCAGGCGGTGGAGGGTGCGGGCGCGCAGGCAGTGCGCGTACGTCATCGCGCACATCGCGCCACCCCGCCCTGCCCGCTGCCGAGGGCGCCGCTGCCGACGCGGCCGCCCTCCTTCGCGAACGTGGAGTAGAAGTCGGTGGACGTCATGTCAGAAGTCCCAACCGTCGTCGTCGGCGTCGTCCTTGACCGGCTGCGGAGCGGCGAAGGACTCGCCGACCATGCCCGCGGTCAGGGTGGTGCCGTCGGCGGGGTCGATCAGGATGAACGCGCCGGTGCGCCGGGAGTCGGCGTACGAGTCGACGGGCAGCGGCTCCGCGGTACGGATCTTGACGCGGCCGATGTCGTTGGCGGCGAGCTGACCGGGGTGCGGGTGCAGCGACAGGTCGTCGAGGGTCAGCCGGGACGGGATGTCCTTGACGATCGCCTTGACCGTGCGGGTGCCGTGCTTGAGCAGCACCCGGTGTCCCACGGTGAGCGGCTGGTCGGCGACGTGGCACACGGTCGCCTCGATGTCCTGCGTGGTCGGGGGCGCGTCCTTGCTCGGCACGATCAGGTCGCCGCGCGAGATGTCGATGTCGTCCTCCAGCAGGAGAGTCACCGACTGCGGCGTCCACGCGACCTCGGCAGGCTCGCCCAGCACGTCGATCCCGGTGACCTTGGAGGTGCGCCCGGAGGGCAGCACCGTCACGCTCTCGCCGACACGGAAGGCACCGGCCGCGATCTGGCCGGCGTAGCCCCGGTAGTCGGGGTGCTCGGCGGTCTGCGGGCGGATCACGTACTGCACGGGGAGCCGGGCGTGGCAGTGCCCCAGGTCGTGGCTGACCGGCACGGTCTCCAGGTGCTCCAGGACCGTCGGCCCGCCGTACCAGTCCATGGTGGCGGACGCCTCCACCACGTTGTCACCGGCGAGCGCGGAGATCGGGATCGCGGTGATCTCGGGGACGCCGAGCTCGGACGCGTACGCCGTGAACTCCTCGGCGATCGCCGCGAAGACCGACTCCTGGTAGTCGACGAGGTCCATCTTGTTGACGGCGAGGACGACGTGGGGGACGCGGAGGAGGGCGGCGACGGCGGCGTGGCGTCGGGTCTGTTCGATGACGCCGTTGCGGGCGTCGACGAGGACGACGGCGAGGTCGGCGGTGGAGGCGCCGGTGACCATGTTGCGGGTGTACTGCACGTGACCGGGGGTGTCGGCGAGGATGAAGCGGCGGCGCGCGGTGGCGAAGTAGCGGTACGCGACGTCGATCGTGATGCCCTGTTCGCGTTCGGCGCGCAGGCCGTCGGTGAGGAGAGCGAGGTCGGGTGTGTCCTGGCCACGGCTGGCGGACACGCGCTCGACGGCTTCGAGCTGGTCGGTGAGGACGGACTTGGAGTCGTGCAGGAGTCGGCCGACGAGGGTGGACTTGCCGTCGTCGACGGAACCGGCGGTCGCGAAGCGCAGCAGGGTGGTCGCCGACAACTGCTCGACCGACAAGGGCTCGGTGGGTTCGGTGGTGCTGGTCATGTCTAGAAGTACCCCTCGCGCTTGCGGTCTTCCATCGCGGCCTCGGACATCTTGTCGTCGGCGCGGGTGGCGCCGCGTTCGGTGAGCCGGGAGGCGGCGATCTCGGCGATGACCGCGTCCAGGGTGGTCGCGTCGGAGTCGACGGCGCCGGTGCAGGACATGTCCCCGACGGTCCGGTAGCGGACGAGCCGCTTCTCGACACTCTCGCCGTCCTTCGGGCCGCCCCACTCGCCGGCGGTCAGCCACATGCCGGAGCGCTTGAAGACCTCACGGTCGTGCGCGAAGTAGATCTCGGGGAGTTCGATGTGTTCGCGGGCGATGTACTGCCAGACGTCGAGTTCGGTCCAGTTGGACAGGGGGAAGACGCGGACGTGTTCGCCGGGGGCGTGGCGGCCGTTGTAGAGCTGCCAGAGTTCGGGGCGCTGGCGGCGGGGGTCCCACTGGGAGAACTCGTCGCGCAGGGAGAAGACGCGTTCCTTGGCGCGGGCCTTCTCCTCGTCGCGGCGGCCGCCGCCGAAGACGGCGTCGAAACGCTCGGACTGGATCTTCTCGGTGAGCGGTACGGTCTGCAGGGGGTTGCGGGTGCCGTCGGGACGTTCACGCAGGACACCGCGGTCGATGTAGTCCTGGACGGAGGCGACGTGCAGGCGCAGACCGTGCTTGTGGACGGTGCGGTCGCGGTATTCCAGGACCTCGGGGAAGTTGTGTCCGGTGTCCACGTGCAGGAGGGAGAAGGGGACCGCGGCGGGGGCGAACGCCTTCAGCGCCAGGTGCAGCATGACGATGGAGTCCTTGCCGCCGGAGAAGAGGATCACCGGCCGCTCGAACTCGCCCGCGACCTCGCGGAAGATGTGGACGGCCTCGGACTCCAACGCGTCCAGATGCGACAGCGCGTACGGGCTGGACTCCTCGGAATCACCGGCTGCCTCGGAGACAGTGGCTGCGGTCGTCATGCGAGACCCCTCTCGGTGAGCAGCGCATGCAGCGCGGCGGCGGACTCCTGCACGGTCTGGGTGTGCGACTCGATGCGCAGATCGGGTGACTCGGGCTCCTCGTACGGGTCGTCGACACCGGTCAGCCCCGAGATCTCGCCCGCCGCCTGCTTGGCGTACAGGCCCTTCACGTCGCGCACGGAGCACACCTCGACCGGCGTGGCCACATGGACCTCCACGTACGGCGTCCCTCCCGTGCTGTGGCGCTCGCGCACCGCCGCACGGCTGTCCGCGTACGGCGCGATCACCGGGACGAGTGCCTTGACGCCGTTGCGCGCGAGCAGTTCGGCGAGGAAACCGATGCGCTGCACGTTCGTGAAACGGTCCGCCCGCGAGAAGCCGAGACCCGACGAGAGGAACTCGCGGATCTCGTCGCCGTCGAGCACCTCGACGCGATGTCCCTCCTCGTGCAGCCGGCCGGCCAGCTCGTACGCGATGGTGGTCTTGCCGGCACTCGGCAGACCCGTGAGCCAGACGGTGGCTCCGGTCGTCACTTGCTGCTCCTGAGAAATCTGAGTGGTCGTGGTCATCCGTGCAGCCCGCACTCGGTCTTGGCGCGGCCCGCCCAGCGGCCGGCGCGCGCGTCCTCGCCCTCCAGGACCCGGCGGGTGCAGGGCGCGCATCCGACGGAGGCGTAACCGTCCATCAGCAGCGGGTTGGTGAGGACGCCGTGCTCCGCGACGTACGCGTCCACGTCGTCCTGCGTCCAGCGGGCGATCGGCGAGATCTTGACCTTCTGCCGCTTCTCGTCCCAGCCGACGACCGCGGTGTTCGCCCGGGTCGGGGACTCGTCGCGGCGCAGCCCGGTCGCCCACGCGTCGTACTTGGTCAGCCCCTCCTCCAGGGGCTTCACCTTGCGCAGCGCGCAGCACAGGTCCGGGTCGCGATCGTGCAGTTCGGGGCCGTACTCGGCGTCCTGCTCGGCGACCGTCCGGCGCGGGGTCAGCGTGATGACGTTGACGTCCATCACGGCCTCCACCGCGTCGCGGGTGCCGATGGTCTCCGGGAAGTGGTAGCCGGTGTCGAGGAACACCACGTCGACACCGGGGAAGGCGCGGGACGCGAGGTGGGCGACCACGGCGTCCTCCATGGAGGAGGTCACGCAGAACTTCTTGCCGAAGGTGTCGGCGGCCCACTGGAGGATCTCCAGGGCGGAGGCGTCCTCCAGGTCGCGCCCGGCCTGCTCGGCGAGGCGCTTCAAGTCCTCGCCCGTACGCTCTTCCTGAATGGTCGTCATGTCAGTCCCCCTCCGTCGTCACCCTGCTGGAGCCCCCGGGCGAGCAGCCCGAGGAACTTCAGCTGGAAGGCTCGATTGCACGCCGCGCATTCCCATGCGCCGTGACCCTGCTCGCTCGGACGAAGGTCTTCGTCACCGCAGTAGGGGCAATAGAAGGGGGCGGCCCGCTCGCTCATGACAGCGACTCCCCTTCTCTTGTGGCTCGGTTCGCCTCCGGGGCGCTCCAGCCTCCGTCGACGGCCGACCGTGCTCGACCGCTGCGCGGCCTGCGCGTGCTCGGCCTTACGACGCAGGCGCGCCCCTTCGGCTCACTCGCCCGGCTCACGACAGGGCCTCCTCTGAAGCCCGCGCAGCCCAGGCGGCGAAGCGCTCGCCGTCCTCGCGCTCCTCCTGGAAGCGCTTGAGGACCCGCTCGATGTAGTCGGGCAGCTCCTCCGAAGTGACCTTCAGGCCACGGACCTTGCGGCCGAAGCCGGCCTCCAGGCCGAGCGCTCCGCCGAGGTGCACCTGGAAGCCCTCGACCTGCTCGCCGCGGTCGTCGAGGACCAGCTGGCCCTTGAGACCGATGTCCGCCACCTGGATACGGGCGCAGGCGTTCGGGCAGCCGTTGATGTTGATGGTGATCGGCTCGTCGAACTCCGGGATGCGGCGTTCGAGTTCGTCGATGAGCGAAGCGCCGCGCGCCTTGGTCTCGACGATGGCGAGCTTGCAGTACTCGATGCCGGTGCAGGCCATCGTGCCGCGCCGGAAGGGCGAGGGGTCGACCGTCAGGTCGAGCGCCTCCAGGCCCTCGACGAGGGAGTCGATCCGCGACTCGTCCACGTCGAGCACGATCATCTTCTGCTCGACGGTGGTGCTCAGCCTGCCGGAGCCGTGCGCCTCGGCCAGTTCGGCGATCTTGGTGAGGGTGGCGCCGTCGACGCGTCCCACACGCGGTGCGAAACCGACGTAGTACCGGCCGTCCTTCTGCCGGTGCACGCCGACGTGGTCGCGCCAGCGGGCGACCGGCTGGTCGGGGGCCGGACCGTCGACGAGCTTCCGCTTCAGGTACTCGTCCTCCAGGACCTGGCGGAACTTCTCGACACCCCAGTCGGCGACCAGGAACTTCAGGCGGGCGCGGGTGCGCAGCCGCCGGTAGCCGTAGTCGCGGAAGATCGAGATGACGCCCTCGAAGACGTCCGGGACCTCGTCGAGGGGGACCCAGGCGCCCAGGCGCTGACCG
This sequence comes from Streptomyces sp. 142MFCol3.1, assembly GCF_000424945.1. NCBI lineage: Bacteria > Bacillati > Actinomycetota > Actinomycetes > Kitasatosporales > Streptomycetaceae > Streptomyces > Streptomyces sp. 142MFCol3.1. The sequence goes on along the minus strand of NZ_AUKV01000007.1, from coordinate 259,608 downwards.
ATCTTCGGGTTGGTGGACAGGCCGCCGCCGACCCAGAGGTCGAAGCCGGGCCCGTGCTCCGGGTGGTTCACGCCGACGAAGGCGACGTCGTTGATCTCGTGGGCGACGTCGAGCAGGGGTGAGCCGGAGATCGCGGTCTTGAACTTGCGGGGCAGGTTCGAGAACGCCTTGTTGCCGATGACGCGACGGTGGATCTCGTCGATCGCGGGCGTGCCGTCGATGATCTCGTCCTCGGCGATGCCGGCGACGGGCGAACCGAGGATGACGCGGGGCGTGTCACCGCAGGCCTCGGTCGTGGACAGGCCGACGGCCTCCAGCCGGTTCCAGATCTCCGGTACGTCCTCGATGCGGATCCAGTGGTACTGGACGTTCTGCCGGTCGGTGAGGTCGGCGGTGCCGCGCGCGAACTCCTGCGAGATCTCGCCGATGACCCGCAGCTGCGCGGTGGTCAGCCGGCCGCCGTCGATGCGGACCCGCAGCATGAAGTACTTGTCGTCCAGCTCTTCCGGTTCCAGGATGGCGGTCTTGCCGCCGTCGATCCCGGGCTTGCGCTGGGTGTACAGCCCCCACCAGCGCATCCGGCCGCGCAGGTCGTTGGGGTCGATCGAGTCGAAACCCCGCTTGGAGTAGATCGTCTCAATGCGTGTCCGCACATTGAGACCGTCGTCGTCCTTCTTGAACTGCTCGTTGCCGTTGAGCGGGGTGAAGTGACCCACGGCCCACTGCCCCTCGCCACGGTGACGGCTCACCTTGCGGCGGGGCGTGGCGGGGTCCTGCGGGGTGGCGGCCATGGTTGCTACGTCCTTCGAGACTGCGGGACAGGTATGTCAGCGACTCTGACCTGCGCATACGGGCGCATACGGAAGTATGGGCGCGTCCTTGCGCAGGGGTGCGGAAGAGAAGAGGTCGGCGGTGCTGAGCCCGTGGCCGAAGGCCACTGAAGGGTTCGTCAGCTCGCCGGACAGATGGCGCTGGACATGCGGCCGAGGTCGACGTGCCGCCGACTCACCAAGGCAATTCCAGTTCCAGACATGACGGAAGCCTGTCACGGGGATCTCCGCACAGTCCACCATCGTCCGTCATGTGGACACCCTTGTCCCGGATGCTGGGACAAGGGTGTCGTCGGTCACACAGGGCCCTGAACTGGGCCGGAACGGCTCAGACGGCTCGCGCTCCTGGCCACGGTCCCGGCGTGGCGGCCTCCTGCTCCTCCTCGACCTTCGTGTCGAAGAGCTTGAAGCCGCGCCGGAGGTAGTTGTCCATCGCGTGTTCGCCGTCCTTGCTGCAGGTGTGCAGCCAGACGCGCTTGGTCTCGGCGCGGCCCGGCCAGCGGTCGGCCAGGTCCCAGGCGCGGGCGGCGCCGTAGGAGAGGAGGTGTCCGCCGATGCGGCGGCCACGGAACGCGGGGATCAGTCCGAAGTACATGATCTCGACGACGCCGTCGTCCTGCGCGTCCAGCTCGACGTAGCCCGCGGGCGTCCCCCTGTCGTATGCGACCCAGGTCTCGACACCGGGCCGGTCCAGGGCCTCCTGCCACTGTGCGTACGTCCAGCCGAGCCGGTCCGTCCAGCGGATGTCGCCGCCGACCGACGCGTACAGGAAGCGGCTGAACTCGGGCGAGGGAACCTCGGCACGCACGATCCTGACGTCGCCGTCGGGCGCGATCGCGGGGAGCAGGTCGGCCGGGGCCGTCTGCTCCAGGGACCAGGTGGTCACAGTGACGTTGCTCATGCGAGTCAGGGAACCACGGGGGCGGGGGCGCATCCAAAAGCGGCCGATCAACGGACATCCGTCCGGAGCGGACACCGGCGCGGGCGGGCAGCCGCTACTCCAGCGAGCCGGCCACAGCGGACAGCGGCACCGCGTAGAGCGCCCGCCGTCCGGCCGCGCGGGTCAGCGTCCACACCTCGCCGGTCTCCTGCCAGTAGGACAGGGACCCGGTGCGCAGGCCCCAGCAGGCGTGCGACCGGTCCGCGGTGCAGGTGGCCGCCTCGGCGCCGTCCTCGGTCTGCCGCCAGATGCTGCCGTGCCGGGTGGGGACCTCCGGCGCCTGCCCGAGGTACCACTGCGCCCCGCGCGCGCCACGCGGCGTGTGCGCGAGGACGCCGGACACCCCTGCGGCCTTGCTCTCGTAGGCTTCGACGGCGTCGACCCGGCCGCGGGAATCGGCGAGCAGACCGGTGCGGTAGGCGGCGGTGCTGTAGGCGTAGCGCCACACCCGGGTCCGTTCGGAGCCGGCCGCGGGGCGCTCGGCGGCGACCAGGCTGTCGGGTGCCGAGCTGCGGTCCAGGGACAGCGAGGCGAAGCAGGGGGTGCGGCCGCCGCGGCGGGTGCACGTGCCGCCGGCCGGCTCGTACGCGTCGACGGCCGGGAGTACGTACCGGTAGCCGCCCGCGGAGTAGCCGCCGCTCACCCGGCCGACCGCGCCGCTGTCGACACCCGCCCGCAGGATGCGGTGCATGTCGAAGACGAGCAGGCCCGATCCGTGCGCCCCGGTGACGATCAGCTTGTCCTGGTACCAGACCATGCCGTCCAGTGCGGAGCGGACCGGCTCGAAGTCCCGGCCGCCGTCGCGCGGGGCGACCAGCAGGACCCAGCTGTACCTGAGCGCGCGCGGGTCGGTCGCGTCGACGAAGGCGACCCGTGCCAGTCCCCGGTCCCGTGTCGGTGCGGCGGCCTGGCGATCCCGGTGCGTCCAGCCGGCCAGGATCACCCGGTGCTCGCCCCAGTGGCCGTCGTCGTCGGCGTCACCTGAGGTGGTCACGGACCGGGGCTGCCACTGCCGGGTCCGTTCGTCGCCCTCGTCCCAGCAGTACGCGCGCGTGGCCGTCGGCTCGACCGGCAGCGCGGCCCGCTCGGCGCTGGAGCAGCCGGCCTCGTCGCGCATCGTGCGGTCGGCGCTCCCGAGGACGCCGTCGACGCCCACGTTCCCGCCCATGTTCTTGGTGAGCCGGTCCAGCGTGTCCAGGTCCACCGGCTTCTCGTGAAGGCGCAGCGGTGCGGTCCGGGACGCGGTGCCGAGCGCGGTGAGGCCGCCGGGACTGCCGCTGCCCGTGGCCTGGGAGGTGCTGATCAGGGTGGCGGCCGCGGTGAGGGCGAGGGCGGTTCCGGCCAGGGTGGCGCGCAGCGCCTGTCCTCTCCTGCGACGACGGTGCCTGCCGCGGTGCTTCATGCGTCCTCCCGAGGAAGGCCAACTGCCTCTCGCATCTCGGCCGTTGACGGAGAGACGGGTGGGGTGGCCTGTGAGGGGATGCTACGGCAGATACCTGCGGGCCAGGTCGAAGACCCCGGAAGACCCCCACGAAATACGCGCACGAAATACGCTGACGACGACATGTGTCCGCAGCGGGCCGGCACCGGGGGCGCGCCTGCCGGGGTGTGTTCGTCGAGGGATGTCCGCCCAGGGATCTCCGCCGGGGTGGGTTCGAGAGGCGTGCCGGCGCGCGATCACGTCCACCTACCAGGCGGCGCTGCGGAACCTGCAGAGCCCAGGGGCGCCAGGGCTCGCACCAGTTGCACAGTCCGTGCGGCGCGGTGCATCGAGGTAGACGGTGGCGGTCTCGCCACAGCGAGTAGCCGGCCGAAGCTAGTGGAAACCGAGCATGCCGGGAGAGTTGATGTCGACCGTGACCACACCGGGCGGGTAGCGGTCTTCGAACTCGGTGAGAAGGATCGACATGCCGGTGAACTCGGCGCGCGGCAAGGCGCAGAACGCCAGCAGGACCTGGGCCATGGCCAGGCGCAGGAGTTCGGCGTTCGTCAGGTTCGGAGGCCGCCCGATCCGGCGACGAGGGGCCACGTGGTCGTCGATGAGCACGCACAGTGCCGCCAGAAGGGCGTCCAGGCCAGGAGTCACGGCCAAGCCGACGGGCGCCCTTCGCCATGGTTGCGACCAGCGCAGACATCGGACTCATTCATCCAGGCCTCCGCCCGCAGGCGGAGCGGCGCGTGCGCCGGGCGCCCGGTGAGGCCGGCCCCGGCGCTCTCACAGAGGTGGCCGCACCCGCGTGTCCAGCACCGCCGGTGCCGCCGAGTGCGGCAGCAGGTCCAGCGGGGTGTCCGGGAACAGGACCTCGACCACGACTTCGTCGCGGAAGCGGTACGGCCGGTGGTCGAGCAGGCCCGTGAGGCGGCGCCGAACCCGTGACAGTTCGGCGCGGACCGTCACCGTGCGGGTCGGGTCGCCGAAGATGTCGACCGCGAGCTGGGCCGCGCTGCGCCCCTCGCGGTGCACGGCGAGCACGTACAGCAGTTCGGCGTGGCGGGGGCTCAGGTCCTGCGCCCAACTGCCCGCCGCGCCCGAGACGGTGATCCGGGGCCGCCGGGGCTCGGCGAGGTCGAGCACCACCCGGCTCGCGCAGTCCGGTACGTCGGTCTCGGTGACCCGCAGCAGCCAGCCACCGGGCATCGGCTCCACGAAGCACGCCCCGAGGGAGGGCAGCCAGACCCGGCCCGTGCCGAAGGAACTCGGCAGCGGGACCCGGTCGACGGGCGGCATCCCCGTGACGGCGGCGAGCCAGCCGTTGGTGTCCACCACCAGCGCCTTGCCGCCCAGCCGGGACAGCAGCGGCGCGGCCACCGCGCGCAGCCGCTCGACGGCCGCGAGATGCCTGCCGCGCAGTTCACTTTCGGCCAGCCGCGACACCGAGTCGACCAGCGCGAGTGTGGCCGGGTGAAACGTGTGATCGGGCCCGCTGACATCGACGATGCCGAGCAGACGCCCGTCGCGCGGGTCGTGCACGGGAGCCGCGGCGCAGGTCCAGTCGTGCAACGTACGGACGAAGTGCTCGGCCGAGTGCACCTGGACGGGCGCGCCCGCGTTGAGCGCCGTACCGATCGCGTTGGTGCCCGTCGTGTCCTCGCTCCAGGCCGCGCCTTCCTCAAGGCAAATGGTGTCGGCCCGGCGCAGCACGCCCGTGTTGCCCGCACGCCACAGGACCCGTCCCTCCGGATCGGTGACCACCATGATCTGCAGCGACGCGTCGGCGACGGCGGCCAGTCCGCCGCTGAGGACGGGCATCACGTCGGCCAGAGCCGTGGAGGTCCGGCGGTGTTCGAGTTCGTCCGTCTGCAACAGCACACTGTCCGTGCTCTGTTCGGGATCCACTCCGAATCGTTTCACTCTTTGCCATGACTGCCCGATGACCGGGCGAGGAGCGATCGGGGAGGGTTCGCCCCGGAGTGCCGCGGCCCACGTCGCCTGGAGGTGCCGAACCGTTTCCGACGCATCCGGCGGAGCGAAACGGGCGGGGTTGATCGATGTGGTCTTCACAAGGCACTCCCGGAACCAGGACCGCGCACGGGCAGTGACGCCGACGTCACTGCACATCGTGCCTGCTCTGGGTGGGGGACGCCGGGACTTCGCACAAGGAGCACCAAGGAATGCAACGGTCTGCAACTCTCGCCAACGGTCACAAGGTTCCTTGAAACTGACAGCGAGGCCGCTCAGGCGGCGTCCGAGCTCCTTGAACGGGGCCAGAGGCGGGGGTGGTGCCGTGTCGGCGCAGCACCACCCCCGCATCAGCTCCTCACACCACCGGTCGTGCCCGCTCCACGACGGTGGCCAGATCCAGACTGTGCGGCAGCGTGCCGAACGCCGTTCCCCAGTCGCCGCCCAGACGTGAGGCGCAGAACGCGTCGGCGACCTCCGCCGGCGCGTACCGCACGAGCAGCGCCCCCTGGAGCACCAGCGCGAACCGCTCGACGAGCCGGCGGGCCCGGCCCTCGATGCCGTCCAGGTCGGCGAGTTCGGTCAGCAGGTTCTTGATCGCCGCGTCGAGCCGGTGGTCGGCGCCGCGGGCCTGCCCCACTTCTCGCAGGTACGCGTCGAGAGCGGCCGGCTCCCGTTGCAGCGCGCGCAGCATGTCCAGGGCCTGGACGTTCCCCGCGCCCTCCCAGATGGAGTTGAGCGGTGACTCGCGCAGCAGCCGGGGCATGCCCGATTCCTCGACGTAGCCGTTCCCGCCGAGGCACTCCAGTGCCTCCGTCACCACCGGGGTGCACCGCTTGGTCACCCAGTACTTCGCGGCCGGCACCGCGAGCCGCAGAAAGGCCCGCTCCTGCTCGCCACCGTCGTCGCAGGCGGCGGCGAGCCGCATCGCGAGGGCCGTCGCGGCCTCGGACTCCAGCGCCAGGTCCGCCAGCACATTGCGCATCAGCGGCTTGTCGATCAGCTTGCTCCCGAACGCCTCACGGTGGGTGCAGTGGTGGACGGCCTGCGCGACCGCCTGCCGCATCAGCGCCGTGGCGCCGAGCACACAGTCCAGACGGGTCGCCGCGACCATCTCGATGATGGTGCGCACCCCGCGCCCCTCGTACCCCACCCGGCGCGCCCAGGTCCCGTCGAACTCGACCTCGGCGGACGCGTTCGACCGGTTGCCGAGCTTGTTCTTGAGCCGCTGGATGCGGAAGACGTTGCGGGCGCCGTCCTCCAGGACACGCGGGAGCAGGAAGCAGGTCAGCCCGTCCGGCGCCTGCGCCAGCACCAGGAACCCGTCGGACATGGGCGCCGAACAGAACCACTTGTGCCCGGTCAGTTCGTACGTCCCGTCCTCGGCGAGCGGTCGCGCCACCGTCGTGTTGGCGCGTACGTCGCTGCCGCCCTGCTTCTCCGTCATGCCCATCCCGAAGAGCACCCCGGGCTTTTGGGCGGCCGGCCGCAGCTCCGGGTCGTACATGGTGGACGTCAGCCGCGGCTCCCACTCGGCGGCGAGCGCCGGGTCCGTGCGCAGCGCGGGCACCGCAGCGTGGGTCATCGACAGCGGGCAGCCGTGGCCCGCCTCGACCTGCGACCACACCACGAAACCGGCCGCGCGCCGCAGGTGTCCGCCGGGCCGGTTCCAGGCCGCGGTCAGCCCCGCGGACACGCCCTTGCCGAGCAGCCGGTGCCAGGACGGATGGAACTCGACCTCGTCGATCCGATTGCCGTACCGGTCATGGGTGCGCAGCTCGGGCGGGTTCTCGTCGGCCAGCACCCCCCATTTCTGGGCCTGCGCCGAGCCCGCCGTGCGGCCGAGGGCCGACAGCTCCTCACGGACCTCGTCGAGGAGCTCCGGAGCGAGGTGCCGGCCGACCGCCTCCACGAGGGCCCGGTCGGCCGCGAACACGTCATATCCGACCAGGGGCGGAGCCTGGTTGGTCACGGTGTGGGTGCTGGCTGCCATACGGATACGGTAAGGAGGTGCACCAGGCAAAAGAAACACCCGAAGGGCCTCCCGCGGGCCGCTTCCACCGCGCTCGCGCGCTGTACCGGAACGTGTCGAAGCGACGGACCGCCTGGCTGCTGCTCAAGGACACCGTCAACTCGTGCATGGAGTACCGGATCCTGGGTCTGGCGGCCGAGGCCGCCTTCTTCACGCTCCTGTCCGTGCCGCCGCTGCTGCTGAGCTTGATCGGCATGCTCGGCTACGTGGACGACTGGACCGGCGCCGACACGATCGCCAGCCTGGAGTCCAACCTCCTGGAGGCGTCCCGCACGGTCCTGACCGAGAAGGGCGTCCACCAGATCGCCGAGCCGATCCTGCACGACGTGATGAAGGGCGGGCGCCCGGACATCATCTCCCTCGGTTTCCTGTTCGCACTGTGGTCCGGCTCGCGCGCGGTGAACGTCTTCATCGACACCATCACCGTGATGTACGGCCTCGACGGCACCCGCGGGATCGTGAAGACCCGGGTGATGTCGTTCCTGCTGTTCATCGTCGCGCTGCTGATCGGTTCGATCGCGCTGCCGCTGATGGTGGCGGGCCCGGACGCGGTGGTGAACGTCGTGCCCTGGTCGACGACCGTCGTGCAGGTCCTGTACTGGCCCGTCGTCATCGTCCTCTCGGTCGTCTTCCTCACGACGCTCTACCACGTCTCCGTGCCCGTGCGCTCACCCTGGGTCGAGGACGTGCCGGGCGCGTTGGTGGCCCTCGCCATGTGGGTGCTGGGCAGCTTCCTGCTCCGCATCTACCTGACCAACACCGTCGAGGGCCCCACCATCTACGGTTCGCTCGCCGCCCCCGTGGCCGTCCTGCTGTGGATCGGTGTGTCCGCCTTCGCGGTCCTGGTCGGCGCCGCCGTCAACGCCGCCATCGACCGGATCTGGCCGGCCGCCGCCACCGCCGCGGCCCGCGCCGCCAACGAACGGCTGCGCGAGGTGCAGGCCGCCGAGTACGTCGCCCGCGTCGCCGCCCACCGGTCGTACGACGCCGATCCCGACGACCCGGACATGCCCTCCGAGTTCCCGGAGCGCTGGTCCCGCTTCCTGCCCCCGGAGGACGTGACCTCCCGTCTGCGGACCCACGCGAAGAGCACCCACCCCAGCCACAAGAACGGCGAACAGCACCCTCCCGCGGAGTGATCACACCTTCCAGGTACCGCCCGGTGGCCCCGCTCACCCATACCGTCGTGTTCCGCGTGTTCTCCGCCATGTCCCTCAGTCAACGGGCGCCCGCCCCGGGCGGCCGTCACTGAACGCCTCATTCCCATAAGCGGACGTCCAGTGCGCGTTGCGGCCTGCTCTACGCTGACGCCATGGACGCACTCGCAGGCCTGCTGGAGGGCCCACGCGCGCGTGGGGCCTTCATGATCCGTGCGTGTTTCGACCCGCCCTGGTCCCTGCGCGTCGAGGACCGGGCGCCCCTGACGATCATGCTGGTGGTCCGCGGCGACGCCTGCGTCGTGCCGGACGGGGGAGAGGCGGTGCGGCTGCGAGCCGGCGACCTCGCCATCGCCCGCGGGCCCGACCCGTACCTGTGCGCCGACGATCCCGGGACCGCCCCGCAGGCGGTGATCCTCCCGGGCGGCGAGTGCAGCTACCCCGACGGACGTTCGCTGAAGGGCCGCTGGGACCTCGGGGTGCGCAGCTGGGGCGACCGGCTCGACGGCTCCACGGTGCTGCTGATCGGGACGTACATGATGCGGGGCGAGATCGGCGGCAGACTGCTCGACGCCCTGCCGCCGCTGCTCTCGCTCACCTCCGAGGTGTGGGAGTGCCCGCTGACGCCGATCCTCGCCGAGGAGATGGTGCGCGACGAGCCGGGCCAGGAGATCGTCCTGGACCGGCTGCTCGACCTGCTGATGATCGCCGCGCTGCGGGCCTGGTTCTCGCGCCCCGAGGCCGAGGCGCCGGCCTGGTACCGGGCTCTCGCCGACCCCGTCGTGGGCCGGGTGCTGCGGCTCGTGCAGGACGACCCGGCCCACCCCTGGACGGTGGCCGTCCTCGCCGCCGAGGCCGGGGTGTCCCGGGCCGCGCTGGCCCGTCGCTTCAGCGAACTCGTGGGTGAACCCCCGATGACCTATCTGACCGGCTGGCGGCTGGCGCTGGCCGCCGACCGCCTGCGGGACTCGGACGACACCCTCGAGTCCATCGCCCGCCAGGTCGGTTACGGCAGCGCGTTCGCACTGTCCGGCGCCTTCAAGCGGGTGTACGGCGTCAGCCCGCAGGAGCACCGGACCCGGGCGGCGTAGCGTGTCCCACGTGGCCGCCGAACCCCTCGCCGGCGCGTCCGGGTACGCCGAGCGCCCCTCCCGGCTGGCGGGCGCCGTGGTGTGGACGCGCGCGCCCGCGGGCGGGCCGGTGCGGTCCGTCCTGCCCGATGGGTGCATGGACCTGCTGTGGCACGAGGGACGGCTCATGGTCGCCGGGCCCGACACACGCGCGTACCGCCCACAGGGCGCACCGGGCCGCTGGGCCGGCATCCGGTTCTTCCCCGGCACGGCTCCCGCGCTCCTCGGCGTACCCGCACACGAACTACGCGACCTGCGCGTCGACTTGGCGGATCTGTGGCCCGCCGCGCAGGTGCGCCGCCTCGCGCGGCGCGTCGACGCCGCGGCCGACCCGCTCGGCGCGCTCGAAGAGCTCGCGCTGCGCCGGGCGGAGGAGGTGGCACCGCCCGACCCACTGCTCGCCCGGCTCGTGACGGCCCTCGAAGCGGGGCGCCCGGTCGCCGAGACCGCCGACGGGCTGGGCCTGGGCGCACGGCAGTTGCATCGCCGCTCGCTCGCCGCGTTCGGCTACGGGCCCAAGACGCTGGCCCGCGTGCTGCGGCTCCAGCGGGCGCTCGCCCTGGCTCGCGACGGGGTTCCCTTCGCGCAGACCGCCGCGCGGGCCGGGTACGCGGACCAGGCCCATCTGGCCCGCGACGTGAGGCAGTTGGCGGACACGACCCTCGGTGAACTGGTCGGCCGGCCGTAGCGGGCGGAGCTACTGCCCGGGCAGCCGGGCGAACAGGTCGACGCCGTTGCCGTCCGGGTCGTGCACGACGGCGTACCGCATGCCCCAGAAGGCGTCCCACGGCTTCAGCTCGCCGTGGTGACCCGCGCCGACCAGCCCCTCGTACACGGAGTCCACCTCCGCCGGGTTGTCGCAGAGGAAGGCCAGGGACGTCCGGCCGCCGCCGCTCGGTGGGCGCCAGCCGGCGTGGAAAGAGCGGATCGTCTCCTCCGTGTCGAGCGCCAGCCGCAGCCCGCCGGGCAGTTCCGCCTCGACGTGCGGCTCGGTCTCGGACCCCTCCGGGAAGACGAGCCCGAGGCGCCGGTAGAAGGCGAGGGAGGCGGCCATGTCGGAGACGACGAGGCCGATCACATCGAATCGTGGAGTCATGCGCCCACCGTAGGCGGGGCCCGTCCACCGGGTCTTGAACGAATCGGACACGCCGCGCGGCACCTCCACAGCGCGTCCGTCCCGGCGCCCCAGGACTGGTCGGAGGCCGGCCCCGGCCGGTGTCCGCGCTCCGCAATTTTCGGTTTCGCCGCCCCCCTGAGGACCTGCCCGGCCGGGCATAGGGTCGGGGCCATGACCCCGCGTGTCCTCGTGTACTCCCGCACCACCGACTACCGGCACGAGTCGATTCCTGCCGCCGTCGCCGCCGTGCGGTCCCTCGGCGACGCCCACGCCTTCGGCGTCGACGCGACCGAGGATCCCGCCGTGTTCGAGGCCCCCCTTGACGCCTACGACGCCGTCGTCTTCCTCTCCACCAGCGGGGAGGTGCTGACGCCCGCGGGCCGCGCCCGCCTCGCCGCCCGCCTCGACGCGGGCGCCGGCTTCGTCGGCGTGCACGCCGCCGCCTGCACCGAGTACGACTGGCCCTACTACGGCGATCTGCTCGGGGCCCGCTTCGCCCGGCACCCGGACCACCAGCCCGGCCGGGCGGTGGTGGAGGACCGGACGCACCCGGCGACCCGGCACCTGCCGCCCGTCTGGGAGTTCACCGACGAGTGGTACGACTTCCGGACCAGTCCGCGCGGTGCGGTGCGGGTGCTCGTCTCCGCCGACGAGTCCTCGTACGAGGGCGGCGGCATGGGCGCGGACCACCCGCTGGCGTGGTGCCACGAGCGAGGCGCCGGGCGGGTGTTCTACACCGCCTTCGGGCACGCTCCGCAGGCGTACGAGGACCCGGACTTCCGGGCCCACCTGCTCGGCGGCATCACCTGGGCGACGGGGAGGCAGCCGGCACCGGGCCCGTGCTCGACCGCTCCACCGGACGGGTCGACAGCTCCGTACGCGTGCCCTCCGGACGATCGCCCGCCATCATTCGCCGCGCCCAGCCCGGCCGGACACGGCGTGAAGCGGCAGGCGTTCGGTCCACAGTTCATGGAATGAGGTCCCGCCGAAACTCTCGGCATCCCGGACGCGACCCGGCCCGAGCGGCCGCGACACCTGCCCGAGCCACTGCGGACACCTCGCGCCCGACCTCGCGGCCTGTCCGCCGAATGGAGAGGTCGGCAGGAATACCGGGGGGCGATGTGGTGCTCTGAGGTGAACGGTTCGGAGCGTGAGGAGTTGGTGGTCGGATGGCGGCGGACGCGGATCTCCCGGCGCACGACCCGGTCGTCGCCACCCCGTACGGAGCGGTGCGCGGCCGGTACGAGAAGGGCGTCGCGGTCTTCCGTGGCATCCCCTACGCGGCCCCGCCGTTCGGCCCCCGCCGGTTCCTGCCACCGGTTCCGCCCGAGGCCTGGGCCGGCGTCCGCGACGCGGGTGCCTTCGGGCCCACCCCGCCCAAGCCGCCGTACTCCGAGGCCTTCGCACGCCTGCTCGCCGACCCCGTCGTGCCCGGCGACGACTGCCTCAACCTCAACGTGTGGACCCCGGAACCGGGGCGCGGCGCCCGGCTGCCCGTCATGGTGTGGATCCACGGCGGGGCCCTGACCCGCGGTTCCTCGGCCGTACCCGTCTACGACGGCCACTCCTTCGCCCGCGACGGCGTGGTCCTCGTCTCCCTCAACTACCGTCTCGGAGTGGAGGGTTACGGCCTCTTTCCCGACGCGCCCGCCAACCCCGGCCTGCGCGACCAGCTGGCCGCGCTGGAGTGGGTGCGGGCATCCGTCGCCGAGTTCGGCGGCGACCCGGACCGCGTCACCGTCTTCGGCGAGTCGGCCGGAGCCATCAGCATCGGCGCGCTGCTCGCCGCCCCACGGGCCCGGGGCCTGTTCCACCGGGCCGTCCTGCAGAGCGGGCCGCCCGAGGCGGGCGATCGCGACAAGGTGCGCCGGATGGTCCGCAGGATGGCCGCCCGGCTGAAGGTCCCGGCCACCGCGGAGGCGTTCGCCGCCGTCGACCGCGAACTGCTGCTGCGCACCCAGGCCGAGGTGGGCAGACTCAGCAGCCCCGTCCTCGGCGGGCCCGCGTTCGGCATCGTCGTCGACGGCGACCTGGTCCCGCACGACCCGCTGGAGGCCCTCGTCGGCGGTGCCTCACCCGACGTGGACCTCCTGATGGGCTGGACCAGCGAGGAGTACCGGCTGTGGCTGGTGCCCGGCGGGCTCCTGGAGAGCGTCGACCGGCTCGGGCCCGTCGCGCTGGCCGGAGCCATGGCCCGCTGCCGCTGCGGCCACGAGGTGCCCCGCGGCTATCGCGCCCTCCACCCGGCCGTGAGCACCGCGGATCTGGTGGGCCAGATGGTCACCGACCACCTGCTGCGCGTCCCGCTGCACCGGCTCGCGGACGCCCGCAGCGGCTCGTCCCGTACGTACGTCTACGAGTTCGCGTGGCCCTCGAACGTGCCGGACCTCGGTGCCTGTCACGCCCTGGAACTCGGCTTCGTCTTCGACACCTCCGACGTGCCCGAGTCGGAGAGACTCGCGGGCGAGGGCGCCCCGCAGGAACTCGCCGACGCGATGCACTCCGCGTGGGTGCGGTTCGCCGTCGACGGTGAACCCGGGTGGCAGACCTGGGACGACACGCATCCCGTGCGGGTGTTCGGCAGCGGCGAACCGCACACCGTCCACGGGCCGCGCGACCGCGAACTCGCCCTGTGGGACGCCGAGTCGGGCCGGCCCGCGCCGCCCGCCGGCCTGACCGGCGCCGCGGAGTCCGCCCCGATGCCGCGCGCGTCCGGCGGACTGCCCATGTGGGGAGCGGCACCACTGTCGGCGGTACGGCGACTGCGGAACTCGGGCCGCGCCCGGCGGTCCTGAGGCCGCGTCCGCCGCCGGCCCCGCCCGGCGTGTCCGCCGGCGAGGAAGCTGCCCGTGGTGCAGGGGAGCCGGACTACCGGCCGGGCGTCGGTGCGCCCGGCCCGGCCGGAGCCCGGACCGGCTCCCTGAGCCGAGCGCGGGCCGGTGGGTCAGGCGGGCTTCAGCGTCCGGGTGATCCGGGCGATCGCCTCGGGGCCCACACGGCAGCAGCCGCCGATGAGGCGGGCCCCGGCCCGCTGCCACCCCGTCACCTGCTCGGCGGTGAACGTGGAGCGGCCGGTCCACGACCGTGCCCGGGCGTCCCACGCCTCACCGCTGTTCGGGTAGACCACGACCGGCTTCCCGGTCACGCGCGCGGCGGTGGCCACGGCGCCGTCCACGTCCTCGGGCGCGCAGCAGTTCACGCCGACGGCGATCACCTCGTCCGCGTCGGCGGCCAGGGCGAACGCCTCCTCCAGAGGCTGTCCGGCGCGCGTCCGGTCCCCGGAGACGCTGTACGACAGCCACGCGGGCACGCCGAGACCGCGCACCCCCCTGAGCAGTGCCCGCGCCTCGTCCGTGTCGGGCACGGTCTCCAGGGCCAGTACGTCGGGTCCGGCGGCGGCCAGCACCTCCAGACGCGGCCGGTGGAACCGTTCCAGCTCCTCGACGCTCAAGCCGTACCGCCCCCGGTACTCCGAACCGTCCGCGAGCATCGCTCCGTACGGCCCGACCGAAGCGGCCACCCACAGCGGCCGTGCGACCCCCTTCGCCCGGGTGCGTCCGGCCGCCTCCCGGGCGAGCGCGACGCTCAGGCCGATGAGCTCGGCAGCCTCGTCCCGCGGGATGCCGCGCTGGGCGAACCCTTCGAAGGTCGCCTGGTAGCCGGCGGTGATCGCCACGTCCGCGCCCGCCTCGAAGTAGGCGAGGTGCGCCTCCACGACGGCCTCGGGCCGCTCCGCGAGCAGCCGTGCCGACCACAGCTCGTCGCTCAGGTCGTGCCCGGCCGATTCGAGCTGGTTGGACATGCCGCCGTCGAGGACGACGCTGCCACGGGAGAGCGCCTCGGCGAGGGTGCGGGGGGTGTCGCTGGTCATGCCACGACGCTAGTCGATGCGGTGGGCGGCATCCGGTCCCGTCCATCTGCTGAACGCCCGGCCCACGATGCGGGACGCGGCGACCAGCCCGCGACGCCGGGCCTGTGGCCGGGTGGGTCCGGGGCTGTGGTGTGAGGGCTCGGTGTCTGTGGCCGGCTGGGTCCGGACCTGTGGCGTGGAGCATTCCGGAGCCGTGGCCCGGAGCACTCGGTTCCCGCGGCCGGGGGCACCGGAGTACGGGCGTCCTGCCGCGAGCGGGGGCTCCCCGGTCGGGGCGGAGACGCGGTCGCCCCGGCGCCGATCCGGGCCGGGGCGGCCGCCGCGATGTCACGCGGGCGCTGTCACGCGTCGAACGCGGTGTCCCGCGCCACCTTCTCCCAGGTGGCGATCTCCGTGCGCCGCGCGTCGAGATGGGCGACCACGGCGTCGACACCGTCGCCGCCGAGCGGCAGCCGCAGGGGAGTCGGGGACCGGCGGCCGCTGGTGCGGGCATACGCCGAGGCGACCCGCACGGCGTCGGGTCACCGCACCGGAGGATCCGTGGCGCCCTGCCGGGCGGCTCGTGGCCGCCGTACCGAGTGACTCGCGGTCACCGCACCGGATGACCCGTCGCCGTCGAAGGGACGACCTGTCGTGGCGACGGCCCCGCAAGAAGCGGCCGACCACTAGAAAGCGCTTGTTCCAGGCGATACGGTCCAGCGGCCAGGTCTTTTGTGATCACGGCGGGCGGCCCGTGCTCGCCACCCGCGGCTCCGTGCGCGGCGGCACCGTGCCGGCGACGTTCGTCCGCGCCGGACTCGTCACCCACCGGCCGGTGTCCGAGGGCCTGGCGCGGGAGGGATGGACTCCTGGGGGCGCCCCGACCGGAACCGGAGCGCCCCAGGCCCGCAGGAAGGACTGGAACCACTGATGCACCTGCCGCCGCCCGACACCGCACTCAGCCCCCGCACCGGATACACCCGCGCCCACTGGGAGGCCGCCGCGGACGCGCTGCTGGCCGCGGTGGGGCCGTACGCCACCGAGGACCGCGCCCTGTACCACCTCCCCGGTGATCACGAGAGCTGGTCGGGCCGGCTCTCCGACGGCCTGGAGGGCTACGCCCGCACCCTGTTGATCGCCGCCTTCCGCCAGGACGAGAAGACCCTCGAAAGGTACGCGGACGGTCTCGCGGCCGGAACCGCGGGCGTCTGGCCGCGTATCGAGGATTGCAGCCAGCCCCTGGTGGAGGCCGCGTCGATCGCCCTCGCGCTGCGCCTGACCCGGCCGCTGCTGTGGGACCGGCTGGACGACGGTGTCCGGCAGCGGGCGGCCCACTGGCTCGGTGACGCGCTGACCGCCGAACCCTGGCCCAACAACTGGGAGTTGTTCCCGGTGACCGTCGGCGGCTTCCTCCAGGAGGTCGGCCACGAACCCGAGGCGGCGCGCACCGCCGTCGACCGCGGACTCGCACGCATCGAGCAGTGGTACCTCGGCGACGGCTGGTACAGCGACGGCCCCGGCCGCGCCTTCGACTACTACAACGGCTGGGCCATGCACCTGTATCCGGTGCTGCACGCCTGGCTGGCCGACGACAGCCGCCTCCTCGACCTGTACGGCACAAGACTCAAGGCCCATCTCGCCGACTACGCCCGCCTGTTTGGCGGCGACGGCGCCCCCATGCTGCAGGGCCGCTCCCTGACCTACCGCTTCGCGGCCGTGGCCCCCCTGTGGCTCGGCGCGCTCACCGGCCGCACCCCCCTGTCCCCGGGCGAGACCCGGCGGCTGGCCTCCGGCGCCCTGCGTCACTTCCTCGACCACGGCGCCGTCGACGACCGCGGTCTGCTCACGCTCGGCTGGCACGGCCCCGACGAGGCGTTCCTGCAGGGCTATTCGGGCCCGGCGTCCCCGTACTGGGCGAGCAAGGCCTTCGTCGGGCTGCTGCTGCCCCCCGATCACGAGGCCTGGACGGCGCGCGAGGAGCCGGGCCCGGCGGAGCGGGCCGACGCCGTCACCCCGGTCGGGCCGCCCAACTGGCTGCTCCAGAGCACTGGTTCGGACGGGGTCGTCCGCCTGCACAACCACGGCAGCGAGGACGCCCGTTACGACCCGTTCTACACGCGGCTCGCCTACTCGACGGCGACACGGCCCGCGCCTGCGCCCTCGTACGACAACAGCGTCGTCGTCGACGGCGACCCTGGTCGCACGGACATCGAGCCGCTGGGCGTCGGGGAGGGCTGGGCCGCCTCCCGGCACGCGGTCGCCGCGGACACCCGCGTCGTCAGTCTCGTGGTCGCGCACGGGGCGGTGGAGGTGCGCGCCCATCTGGTGATCGGTGCGGCTCCCGGCAGCGGCGTACGGGTCACGGGCTGGACGGCGGCGGAGGGGCTGCGGGCCGAACTCCTGCCCGCCCACGGCCTGTCGGGCAAGTCCGCCTCGGAAGGCGTCACGGGCGTCACGGGTGACGGGCCCACTCTGTTCGTCGCCGTGGCCCGGCTCACCGGCGACGCGCACCCCCGGCCCCTCGGGGACCTGGTGTCCGTGGAGGTGTCGCAGGACCGCGAGCTGTCCGTCGGCTGGGCCGGGGGCCCGTCGGCGCGGTTCCGGTTCGGGACGCCGGACGAGCGGTCCGAGCCGTCGGCGTGGACGGTGACGCCCGTGTGAGACCGCGCCGCTGCCGGGCCCGTGGCGCAGGGTAAGGTTCGGCGGCCGCCGAAGTGTTCCGCGGCTAGCGTGGCCCGTATGACCTCCCTCGGCACCCCGTTCGCGGCGCTGCACCACGCCGACGCGCCCCTGCTCCTGCCCAACGCCTGGGACCACGCCTCCGCGGCGCTCCTCGCGGGCCAGGGATTCGCGGCGATCGGCACCACGAGCCTCGGCGTGGCGGCCGCCGCGGGGCTGCCTGACGGCGCGGCGGCCACCAGGGACCTGACGGCGGCCCTGGCGCGGAGTCTCGGCACGGTCCCCTGCCTCCTGTCGGTCGACGCCGAGGACGGGTTCAGCCGGGATCCCGGCGAGGTGGCGGAGCTGGCGCGGGAACTCGCCGCCGCCGGGGCGGCCGGGATCAACCTGGAGGACGGTCTGGGTCCCGTCGGACTGCACGCCGAGAAGATCGCCGCGGTGAAGGCCGCCGTGCCGGACCTCTTCGTGAACGCCCGCACCGACACGCACTGGCTCGCCGACGGCGACCCGCGGGAGACGGAACGCCGCCTCGACGCCTACCGACAGGCGGGCGCCGACGGCGTGTTCGTGCCCGGCCTGACCGACCCGGTGCGCATCCGCGGCCTGCTGAGGATGCTGGACGTCCCGCTCAACGTCCTCTTCTCGCCCGCCGGGCCGACCGTCGCGCACCTCGGCGAGCTGGGCGTCAGCCGGGTCAGTCTCGGATCTCTCCTGTACCGGCGGGCGCTGGGCGCCGTCCTGGACATGGTGGGGGACATCCGGGCCGGACGCAGGCCCAGGGGGGACGCGCCGACCTACGACGAGGTGCAGGCGCTCAGCCCCCGGAGCGGTCCCGCGGGCCGATGAGCGTGCGGGCCAGCAGGTCCGCGAACTCCACGGGGTGCTCCAGGCAGCCCAGGTGACCGCCGGGGAACTCCACGAGTTCCGCGCCGGTGAGCCCGGCGAGCGACTCCGCCGTGCGGCGCGGCAGTCGACCCCGCGAGTCCCGCCCCACGCCGAATGAGAGACGCGAGGAGAGCCGCTTCAGGGCGTCCAGGTCCGGCGTGTGCGTGGCGAACGGGCGCAGGACATGGGCGAGGAACAGGCCCAGCGGGGAGTCCGGGCCGGGGGCGCCTCCTCCCTCGCCGGAGTGCTGCGACGGCGAGGCGCCGGTGCCGTCCGCCGTCACCACCTGCCGGGACCCGGGCGGCCAGGGGCGTCCTTCCAGCCCGGCGCCCAGGCGCTCGACGGCCCGCGCCACGCCCTCGGTACGGCAGATCGCGTCCACCTCGTGGACCATCGCGCGCTGCGCCTCCCGGTCGGGGAGCACCTCGACCGTCGGCGGCTCGTGCGCCACCACCCGCCTGACGCGCTCGGGGAAACGGGCCAGCAGGTCCAGGGCGACGATGCCGCCGGAACTGGTGCCGAAGACATGAGCGGAGTCGCCGGCCGGCAGGACCGTGTCGAGGAGCCGGCGGGCGTTCTCGCTCCACGCCCCGGCCCGCTGGTCCCCGACCGGCCCGTCGACGGGCCCACGCGACAGCCCGAGCGGGTCGTACGTCACCACGGTGAACCGCTCCGCGAGGCGCGCCGTGACGCCCTCCAGGCCCATCGGATGCCCGGCCCCGCCGGGGACGAGCAGCAGCACCGGACCACTGCCGCACACGGAGTGGTGGAACTCAGGCACGGTCGTCCTCCTCTGCGCGCGGCCAGTGCTCCAGGGCGATGTGCAGGGCGTCCAGCGCGCGCTCCCAGGACGCCTGGACGTCACGGGGCGCACCGAAGCCGCCGATGGCTTCGAGGTGGCAGTAGCCGTGGAAGGTGCTGCGCAGCAGGCGTACGGCGTCGGTCAGATCGGGCTCGGACAGTCCGTACCACCGGAGCATCCCGTAGGTCACCTCGGCGGTGCGCCGGGCGGTGGACTCCGGTACCAGACCAGGATCCAGCTGCATGTGCGTGGCCCGGTAGCGCCCCGGGCGTTCCAGCGCGTAGGCGCGATAGGCGTCGGCGAACGCGACCAGCGCGTCCTTGCCGGCCCGTCCCGCCACGGCGGTGGCGATCCGGTCGATCATCTCCCCGGCCGCGAGCAGCGCGATCCGGGACCGCAGGTCCTGCACGCTCTTGACGTGCGAGTACATGCTCGCGTCCTTCACCCCGAAGCTGCGGGCGAGCGCGGACACGGTGACGTTCTCGAACCCGACCTCGTCCGCGAGGTCGGCCGCGGCTTCCACGACCCGCTCGGTGGTGAGCCCTGCGCGCACCATGACTGACCGCCCCTCCGTGCCACCGGCGTATTGTCCCGGCGCGTTTCCTATTCCTTCTAGGAAACATCCTAGTCCACGAAGCCACGGTAGGGGTGGGCCGGGGAGACGTGAGCCGGGCAGGACGCCGCGACCGCGTTGAAGGCGAGGACGCCGGCCACGCCGCCGGCGAAGTGCGGGCTCGGACCGAGACCCGCGCCGGACGGGGACAGCCCGCACTGCTCGCGCAGCCCCGGCACGGCGGGGCCGTAGAGCGCCTGGAGCATGCCGATGAGGACGAACGCGACGCGGGACGCGACCGCGGCCGGACGGCTGAAGAGCCGGCCGGCCGCGACGGGCGTGAGGGTGTCAGTCATGGATCTTTGAGAAGACGAACGAGAACTCGGCCGGGCCGGCGTGCAGTTGGTACTGGGGCAGGGCCCCCGGCCCGCACGACTGCGAACCGATGCCCTGCTGCCCGTGATCGAGGTTGACCCAGACCGTGCCGCCGGGCACCAGGTCCGTCAGGTGGTCGGCGGCGTCGAGCTGTTCCGTCGTCCAGCGGCGCGCGGTGAACCAGAAGGCCGGCTCGCCCTCGACGCGCAGGCCGCCGATCTCCGCCCGGCGCACGTCGGCCCGGGCGCCGTTCTCCTGCGGACGTACGTACGGCGTCTGGAGGTCCTCCACCGAGGACTCCCAGCGCCCCAGCATCGAGGCCGACCCGGTGTCCGGATAGGCCTCACCCGGGCCACCGCCGAACCAGACCGCACGGTCCGCCGGACCCGTGAGCCCCAGCCGGATCCCCAGGCGGGGCAGGGGAAGCGTCCACGCGCCCTCGGGTGCCACGGACACGGTGAGCCGCAGCCGCGTCCCGTCGGACGTCCACCGGTACACCGTGCGCAGGCCGGTCTCCCGGCCGGCGGGCGCCACCCGGGTGCGTACGGTCAGCGCGTCGTCGCCCAGCTCCACGGCGTCCAGCCGGTGACGCATCCGGTGCAGGCCCAGCTTGCGCCAGAGCGGGCCGAGGCGCGCGTCCGGCTGCCAGTGCGCGCCGTTGTCGTTGTCGGTCGGCGCACGCCACACGTCCAGGCGCAGACCGGTGACTTCGATTCCGCCGATCGTCCGCAGCGCACCCGTGCGGGCGTCGAAGGCGGCCGGCCCCAGAGTGATGTCCCGCAGGCCGAGCACCGGACCGCCGGTCTGCTCGACTCGGGGCAACGGGCGTGCGGTGACCGGCAGTTGGGTCCACGCCACGACATGACCCCGCGGGCCCCAGGCGGTCCCGTCGGCCAGCACGGCCCGCACCGTCCACCGCGTCTCGGCCCCGCGCCCGTCCGCGGACGGCGGTGGCAGCTTGACGTCCGCCGAATCGCCCGGGCCGAGCGCGGGCACCGGCAGCACACCCGACTCGACACTCACCCCGTCGACCTGGAACGACCACTCGAAGGCCAGCCCGGACAGGTCCGCGAAGTCGTAGGCGTTGGTGACGCGCACCGTCCCGGCCGGACCGTCGCCTTCGATGCGGACCGGTTCGATCACCTTCTTGTACTCGACCAGTCCCGGCGACGGCGTGCGGTCGGGGAAGAGCAGCCCGTCGCACACGAAGTTCCCGTCGTGCAGCTCCTCGCCGAAGTCGCCGCCGTACGCGAACCCGTACCGTCCGTCCTTGATCCCGTGGTCGATCCACTCCCAGACGAAGCCGCCCTGGACGCGGTCGTAGGACTCGAACAGACGCTGGTAGTCGGCGATCCCGCCGGGGCCGTTGCCCATGGCGTGCGCGTACTCGCACAGGATGAAGGGGAGTCCGCGCCGCTTGTGGGTGCCGCCGTCCAGGCCCCTGCCGATCCGTTCGACCTCCGCGTGCCCGGTGTACATCCGCGCGTACATGTCCGTGTCCCGGCAGTCGGGGTCTCCCTCGTAGTGGATCAGCCGTGAACCGTCCCGGCCGCGGATCCACTCGGCCATCGCGGTGAGGCCGCGGCCCGTGCCGGCCTCGTTGCCGAGCGACCAGACGACGACGGACGGGTGGTTCTTGTCGCGCTCGACCATCCGGGCCGCTCGGTCGAGCAGCGCCGGGGTCCAGCGCTCGTCGTCGACGGGATTGTCGCGCCATGCCTGCTCGGTGAAGCCGTGGGTCTCCAGGTCGCACTCGTCGATCACCCACAGCCCGTACTCGTCGCACAGGTCGAGGAAGGCGGGGTGCGGCGGGTAGTGCGAGGTGCGCACGGCGTTGATGTTGTGCCGCTTCATCAGCAGCACGTCCTCGCGCATGGTCTCCAGATCGAGTGCGCGGCCCCGCTCCGGGTGCCACTCGTGCCGGTTGACACCCTTGAAGAGGATCGCCCGGCCGTTGACCTTGATCAGGCCGTCGTCGAGCGCGACCGTGCGGAAGCCGATGCACAGCGGGACACGTTCGCCCTCGGTGACCAGGGTGCCGTCGTACAGCCGTGGCGTCTCCGCGGTCCACGGCCGCACCGGCACGGTCACCGGCTCACCGGTCGCGACGTCGATGTCCAGGCCGGGGACGACGACCCGCCCGTCGACGTCGGAGTCGACCCGCAGCGTCCCGAGGCCCTCGACGTGGTCGTAGGAGGCGTGCACGAAGTAGTCGAGGACGCTGCCCGGCGGACGGTGCAGGAGCGTGACGTCCCGGAAGATGCCCGGCAGCCACCACTGGTCCTGGTCCTCCAGATAGGAGCCCGACGACCACTGGTGGACGCGCACCGCCAGCACGTTGCCGGTCGGCTTCAGCAGGTGCCCGACGGCGAACTCGTGCGGCAGCCGGGACCCCTTGAACTCGCCGATGTCCGTGCCGTTGAGCCACACCCGGGCGCAGGACTCCACACCGTCGAAGCGCAGCACGGAGCCGCCCTCGGCGGGCCAGTCGCCGGGCAGGTCGAAGTGACGCAGATGGTCGCCGGTCGGGTTCTCGGTCGGCACCCTCGGCGGATCGACCGGGAACGGGTAGAGGTGATTGGTGTAGATCGGCTTGCCGTGACCCTGGAGCACCCAGTGGCCGGGGACGGTGATCTCGGCCCAGTCCCCGGCGTCGTGGCCCGCCGCCGCGAAGGAGTCGTCGTGCGCGTCGGCGGTGGGCGACAGGCGGAAACGCCAACTGCCGTTCAGTGACAGGGTCCTGGCGTTCGAGGAAGGGTGGCGGGCGCGTGGCGGGAGGGTGCCGCCGCCCGGCGAGACGTCCTCGACGTAGTCGGTGGCGGTGGTTCGCAAAGACATCGGTCTCCAGGTCGTGGAAGGGACGTGTCAGCCCTTGATGCCGGTCTGTGCGATCCCCTGCACCAGCCAGCGCTGGAGGAAGAGGAAGACGAACACCAGGGGCAGGATGGAAACGGCCGTGGCCATGAAGATCAGATGGAAGTTGACGGTCTGGTTGGTCATGTACGACGAGAGCGCGACCTGGACCGTCCACGCCTGCGGGTCCTGGCCGATGACCAGCGGCCACAGGAAGGCGTTCCAGCCGCTGATGAAGGTGATGGTCGCGATCGCGGCGAAGAAGTTCAGCGAGTTGGGCACGACGACGCGCCAGTACGCGCCCCAGTACCCGAGCCCGTCCACCCGCGCCGCCTCCTCCAGCTCCCTGGGGAACCCCAGGAAGTACTGCCGGAACAGGAAGCAGGTGAAACCGCTGAACAGCCCCGGGACGACGAGCCCGCGCAGGCTGTCCACCCAGCCGAGCGAGGAGACGAGCACGAAGCTCGGCACGAAGGTGACGGCGGCGGGCACCATCAGGGTCACCAGGACGGCGTAGAAGATCTTGTCGGCGTGCCGGTAGGGGATGCGGGCGAGGCCGTAACCGGCGAGGGAGCAGACCAGCAGGGTGCCCAGGGTGTGCAGGACGCCGACGACCGCGGAGTTCCACAGGGACCGGGCGAAGGGGACCGTGGTGTCGTCGAACAGTTCGCCGATGTTGCCCCATTGGAGATGGGTGGGGAAGAACGTCCAGTTCTCGCCGGTGATCTCGACGTCCGTGGACAGGGCGTTGCGGACGAGCACGTAGAAGGGAACCAGGAAGAGCAGGGTCGCGATGCCGGTGGCGACGTACAGGCCGGTGTTGCCGAGGACACCGCGCCGGTCGCGTCGGCGTCCGCGCCCGTTCGGCGGGGCGACGGGGGCCGCGTGGTTCTTGATGACGGTGCTCACTTGGCCTCGTCCCTCCTTCCGAATCCCATGAACCTGCCCTGGAGCAGGGTGACGAGGCAGATCAGCAGGGTGAGGACGACGGCGCCCGCGCTGCCCGCGCCGTAGTCCTGGGCCTGGCCGAGTGCCGTGTAGTACAGCTCGACGAGGGGCGGACGGCCCCACGTGGTCTTCGACAGCAGGTTGAAGAACTCGTCGAAGGCCTGGTAGGCGGCCACGAGCAGCAACAGGATCACAGCGGTCGACGTCGCGCGCAGCTGCGGCAGGGTGATGTGGCGGAAGGTCTGCCAGCCGGGCCTGGCACCGTCGATGGCGGCGGCCTCGTAGAGTTCCGGCGGGATGTTCTGGAGCGCTGCCAGGAACAGGATCATGTAGAAGCCGGACTGGAGCCA
Source organism: Streptomyces sp. 142MFCol3.1 (assembly GCF_000424945.1). Lineage (NCBI taxonomy): Bacteria > Bacillati > Actinomycetota > Actinomycetes > Kitasatosporales > Streptomycetaceae > Streptomyces > Streptomyces sp. 142MFCol3.1. The sequence continues at coordinate 235,707 of NZ_AUKV01000007.1, read as the reverse complement.
CAGGCGCGCGGTGACGATGACGAGCCAGTACCAGGGCGGGTCGGGGTTCGCCAGCCAGGCGATGTTGTCGATGCCGAACCAGCCGAGGACCGTGTTCATCAGGCCGAAGCGGACCCCGCTGAAGAGGGACATCTTCCAGATCAGCGAGGCGGCGACGTAGCTGCACGCGGTGGGCAGGAAGAACACGGAGCGGAAGAACGCCCGCATGAACCGCAGCCGGTTGACCATCAGCGCGAGCCCCAGCGAGACGGCCCAGGTCAGGGGCACGATGAGTGCGGCGAAGACGGTGAAGGTGACGAGGGCGCCGGTGAAGTCGCTGTTCTCCAGCATCTGCCGGTAGTTGTCGAGACCGACGAACTTGTCGGGGGTGACCGTGAAGCGTGCCTCGAAGAAGCTCAGCCAGAGACTCCAGCCGATCGGGATGTAGACGAAGACCAGCAGGCCGACGAGGAACGGGCCGGTGAAGACCCAGAAGGCGAGGGTGCTGCTGCCCCGCGGCCCACGCCTCGGCCGGGCCGGGGAGACCGCGGCCCGGGCGGGGCGCGCGGCACCGCGCGTCGTGGTGGTCGGCATGTCGTAACCCGCCCGCCGGCCTATCCGAAGAGCTTCTTGAGCTCGCGGTTCACGGTCTTGTCGGCCTTGTCGAGAGCGGCCTCCGGGTCGCCGTCCTTGCGGACGCAGTCGGCGAAGACGTCCTCCAGCGCGGTGATCATGCTCTGGGTCCAGCCGATGTTGTCGAAGTGCCCGTACTCGTTGAAGAGGTTGACGCCCTCGGCGGGCAGGCCGGACTTGAGCTTGGTGGCGCCCGCGGCGAGCGAGGAGCGGGGCGGTATGTGGAAGCCGTAGGAGAGCGACCAGTCCTCCTGGTACTTCTTCTGGTCGATCCACAGCCACTTCACGTACTCCTTGGCCAGGTCGACGTTCTCGCCCTTGGCGTTGACGAACATGGACCAGCCGCCGTTGTAGACGGAGGGTCGGCCGCCGTCGGTGACCTTGGGGAAGGGGAAGACGCCGATGTCGTCGCCGAGTGCCTTCTGCATCTGCGGCATGGCCCACATGCCGCAGAACTGGATCGCGCACAGGCCCTGGTCGATCGCGGAGGGGTCCCAGTAGTCGGCCGGGGCGTCGAGGAGGAGGTGTCCGCCGGTGAAGAGCTTGCGCATCTTCTTGAGGCCTTCCCTGACCCCCTCCGTGTGGTATGCGATGCGGTTCTGGTCGTCGAGGGTGTCGGCGCCGGCGGACCAGATCATCGGGTTGATGACCGCGTGCAGGTCGTTGCCGAGGAAGAGGCCCTTGACCTTGTCGGTGGTGAGCCTGGCGGCGGCCTCGATCAGCTCGTCGAGCGTGGCCGGCACCTCGACACCCGCCTTCTCCAGCAGCGACGGGCGGTAGAAGAAGAACTGCGGGTCGTCGATCATCCGGACGCCGTAGATCTTCCCGTCGACCGTGTGCGAGGCGATGTCGGCCGGATTGAAGTCGTCCTTGACCGGCTCGACGATGTCGCTCAGGTCGGCGACCTGGCCGCTCCTGACGAGCTGGATCTGTGGATGGAACTCGAACAGGTCGGGCGCGTTCTTGGTGAGCAGGGAGGCGAAGAGCTTGCTCTCGAAGTCGGAGCCGGTGATCCACTGCGTGGTCACGTTCGCCTTGTCGTAGTCCTTCGCGTACCGCTTGACGGCCTGTTCGGTGCCGGCTTCGCCGTACGCGTGGAAGTACTGGACGAGGTTCTTGCCCGAACCGCTGCCCCCTCCACGGCCGTTGTTGCCCCCGCACGCGGCCAGCGGGCCGAGTGCGGCGAGGCCCGCGGCGGCACGCAGTACGGATCGGCGGTCCCAGTTGCTGCTGCTCATTGCCGACATGCTTGACGTCCTTGTCTCGAATACGGCTGCGGCTCGGTCGCTCACGCGCCAAGGCTCAAAGAACGTTGCGGTGCGGGACGTTAACCTTCGGCTAATACTTCGGCAAGGGGTTGGACGAAGCCCGTTCGACGAGTTGTGGCGGGTTCGGAGCACCGGACAGGACGAGTCGGCGGACGGTCAGGACGGCCGCGCGGGCGCCGTCGGTCCCGTGCGATCAGCGCGGCATGGGCAGGCCGGGGTGCGATCCGTCGTCACGGGGACGGTGGACGGCGCCGTCGCCGCCGGGAGCCGTGGCCGAGCGCCTCCGCTTCGAGGGGCGTCGGCGTCGGATCCCCGGCCGTGGTCAGCCCTTCGAGCCGCCGCGCGCCCGCACCCGTGTCGTGGCCGTGCCCCGCTGCCCGACCGGCTGAAGGGCCCCTTCCAGGGCGAACGTCGCGGCGCCCAGGCAGACAGGGTCGGTCGGAATGGGGGAGAGGACGATCTCGGTGGCGGCCAGCGGCCGCTTCAACGCGTGCCGGGCCACCGCGTCGCGCACCTCGTGCAGCAGCGGCTCCCCGAGCGTGGCCGCGACCCAGCTGCTGAGCACGACCACTTCGGGGTTCAGCAGATTCACCAGGTCGGAGATTCCGGCGCCGAGATAACGGGCGGTGTCCCGCACGACCTTGAGCGCCACGGGGTCCTGTGCGGCGACACCCCGCGCGAGCGCGTCGATGGTGGCGGTCTGGTCCTCCGGGTGCAGCAGCGCGCTCCCAGGGCTCAGCTCCCGCAGATTCAGCATGATGCCCGGCGCCCCGACATAGGTCTCCACGCAGCCGTGATTGCCGCAGTGGCACAGCCGGCCGTCCAGGACCAGCGTCGTGTGGCCCCATTCGCCCGCGCTGTTGCTGACCCCCCGGTGCAGGCCGCCGCCCAGGGCGAGCCCCGCGCCGACGCCCGTGCCCAGATTGACGACCACTGCGTCGCCGCGCCCCCGGGCCGCGCCGAACCAGAGCTCCGCGACCGCGCAGGCGCGCAGCGGATTGTCGAGATGCAGCGGGTAGGCGATGTGCTCGGCGAGCAGGTCGAGCAACGGCACGTCGTGCCAGTCCCAGTTGGGTGCGTACTCGCAGACGCCGCCCTCCCGGTCGACCTGGCCGGGCACGCTCACCCCGACGCCCAGGACCCGGGCCGCCTCCACGCCGGCCTGCGCGACCACCGAGCCGACGGCCGTGGCGACGTGTCCGACGACCTGCTCCGGACGGCTCTCGCCGGGGCGCATGTCCTCGTCGGCGCGCGCCAGCACGTTCAGCGCCAGGTCGAAGAGCTCGACCCGCACATACGTCTCCGCGATGTCGACGCCGATCAGCGCTCCCCCCGAGGCGTTGACGGCCACGAGGCCCCGCGGGCGGCCACCCGCGGAGTCCTCGAAACCGACCTCGGTCAGCATGCGCAGGTCGAGCAGCTCGCCGACGAGCGTGGCCACCGTGGCCAGACTCAGTCCGGTCGCCGCCGCCAGTTCCTGCCGGGAGGTGGGTGATTCGGCGATGATCTGACGCAGCACCTCATAGCGGTTCGCCGTACGGATGTCGCGTGATGTGCGCTTCACCGGACCTGCCACCTCGATCCCCCGGTCCCTCCCCGTCACGGCCGGGCCCAGCGGCCCCGGCGCGCCGCAAGGCTATGGCTCGGGAAGGGCTTTCGACAAGGGGTTAGGAAAGGGGCTGGAGGAAGTCCCGCACAAACGCGTTGGCGAAGGTTCCCGCCGGGTCGAGCGCACCGGCCAGCGCCCCGAAGTCGGTGAGCCGCGGACTCCGCGCACGCACCACCTCGGAGGGCACCGTGAACACCTTGCCCCAGTGCGGCCGCGCGTCGAACGGCGCCAGCGCCTCCTCGACCCGGGCCACCACCGGCAGCACCGCCTGCGTGTCCGCCACCCAGGTGAAGTGCAGCGCCACCGAGTCCCGGCCGTACGCCGGGCTCAGCCACTGGCGGTCGGCGGCCACCGTCCGCACCTCGCAGATCTGCAGCAGCGGCGCGATCACCTGGCGGATCGCGTCGAGAGCGTCCAGCGCGGCCAGGGCGTCCGAGCGCGGCAGCAGGTACTCCGACTGGAGCTCGGCGCCGCTGCTCGGGGTGAACTCGGCCCGGAAGTGGGGGAGCCGGTCGTGCCAGGGGCCGGGGACGCCGAGCTGCTCGGTGCAGTTCCGCGCGGGCATGCCGGGCACCGGGTGCATCGCCTCGGTGGCGGGCGCCGCCCACGGGAAGTCCACCGCCGGACGGTCGGTGCGCCGCTTCAGCCACACCTGCCCGAAGCCCGGCTGCCGCCAGTCGGTGAACAGGCTGACGCTGTACGCCGCCGAAGCGACCGCCTCGAAGTCCAGGCCCGCCAGCGGAAGTCCGGTGAAGACGTGCTGGCTCACCTCGAAGGCCGGCTCCAGGTCGAGGGTGAGCGCGGTGACCACGCCGAGCGCGCCGAGCGCCGTCACGGCGCCGTCGAAGCGGGTGTCGTCCCGGCCGATCGTCACGGTCGCACCGTCGGCGGTGACCAGTTCCACCTCGCGCACGGCGGAGGCGAGCGAACCGTTGGTGACACCCGAGCCGTGGGTGCCGGTCGCCACCGACCCCGCCACCGAGATGTGCGGGAGGGACGCCATGTTGTGCAGCGCCAGCCCGTGCTCGTGCACCCTGCGGGCGAGTTCGGCGTACCGCACGCCGCCCGAGACCCGTACCGTGCGGGCCGTCGTGTCGACGTCCACCGCGGGCGGCAGCCCGGTCAGCGACAGCAGTACGCCGCCGTCGCCCGGCTCCGCGATCTCGTTGAAGGAGTGACCGCTGCCCAGCACCCGCACCCGCCCGCTGTCGGCGACGAGCGTGCGCAGCGCGTCGAGCGAGCGGGGCAGGTGGAGCTCCCCGGCCGTGTACGTGATGTTGCCGGCCCAGTTGGTCAGGGTGCCTGTCGTGCCTGTCATCCCTGTCGTCCTCCACGGAAAGTCGCCGTCCGCGGCCGGGTGGGACGGCCACGTGTGGAACCTGTCCCGCCGGTCCGGCGCGGTGATCGGCCCCTTCGTTGACCCTCTCACGAAGCCACACCTACCGTAGAGACCGCTTGCTGTCGTGGAAGCCGATCGCGGCGTCGAGTGCGACACCGATCACGAAGCCGCCGAGCCGGAAGGTCACCTCGTTGCCCGAGCGTCCCCTGGCGATGTTCGCCATGACAGCCCAGAACGTGCCGCTGATCTTCCCGCCCGGGCCGATGGCCCGGCTGCGCGGGCTGGTCGACGTGGACCCCGCCCTGGTGGCGCACGACTTCACCGATCCCCGCGTCCGCGCCGTCCTCGCGGAGACCGAGATCCTCGTCACCGGCTGGGGCTGCCCCGTGCTCGACACGGCCACCCTGGACGCGGCTCCGAAACTGTGTGCCGTGCTGCACTGCGCCGGCTCCGTCAAGGGCTTCACCACGCCCGCCGTCTGGGAGCGCGGGCTCCTCGTGTCGTCGGCGGCCGACGCCAACGCGCTGCCCGTCGCCGAGTACACGCTCGCGATGATCCTGCTCGCGGGCAAAGATGTGTTCGCCCAAAGGTACCGCCTGCGTACCGAACGCGCCTTCCCTCACGGGCGGATCCTCCCCGGCACCGGCAACTTCGGGCGCCGTGTCGGCATCGTCGGAGCCTCGCGGGTCGGCCGCCGTCTCGTCGAACTGCTGCGCCCCTTCGACCTGGAGGTGAGCCTCGCCGACCCGTACCTCGACGAGGCGGGGGCGGCGGCGCTCGGCGTCCGGCTGCTGCCGCTGGACGACCTGCTCACCGGCAGCGACATCGTGACCGTCCACGCCCCGCAGACGCCCGAGACCCGGCACATGATCGGCCGTCGCGAACTCGCCCTGATGCCCACCGGATCCGTCCTGATCAACACCGCCCGCGGCTCCCTCGTCGAGCACGACGCCCTGGCCGCCGAGCTGCGCGCCGACCGGATCGGCGCGATCCTCGACGTCACCGACCCCGAGCCGCTGCCGGCCGACTCCCCGCTGTACGACCTGCCGAACGCCTTCATCACCCCCCATCTCGCGGGGTCGCAGGGCAACGAGGTCGCCCGGCTGGGCCGCACGGTGCTGGAGGAACTCGAACGGCTGCTGTCGGGGCAGGAGTTGGCGTGCCGGGTCGACGCGGCCGGGCTGGAGCACGCGGCCTGAGGAGTCCCGCGCGCCCCGGGGCCGGGCCGGCGCGGGCGACGGGGGTTCAGGTCGGCCTCTCCGGCCGGCACGAGCACGGGGGCGGTGAGGGGCGGGCGCGGCACGGGTGGCCGCCGGGTCGTAGGCTCCCCCGCCGCCGTGGAGCGCGGCCGACTCGTGCGCTGCCCGGGCGGGGGCCGGCGCGGTCCCGTCGGGCGGGAAGAAGGTGGGCGCGGCCCGCGACTGTGCCAGCGGCGGTCCGAACGGAGCAACCCGATTCCGTCCCGCCTCCGGGGGTCCCGTGTACGGGTGGGTTCCGATGGGCAGGACACGGCAGACCGAGAGATTTGCGGAATTCGTCGCTGAGGGTGGCTCGGGGAACTGATTCCGTCAACGCATGGTGGTTGCGGTGCGATATCGGTAGCGTGCTGGCCATGACCTACGGCCCTCTCCCCGAAACCGCCCTCACCCGCCACCGCAGGCTCCGTGAGCGGGGCAGCCTCGATCGGGCCCACCTGGACGCGATCCTCGACGCGGGGTTCGTCTGCCATCTCGGCGTGATCGTCGAAGGGCGGCCGCTCGTGGTGCCGACCGTGTACGGGCGCGACGAGCGGCACCTGTACGTGCACGGTTCCGTGGCGAGCCGGAGCCTCGCCGCCGAGGACCCCGTGTGCGTGACCGTCACGCACGTCGACGGACTCGTCCTCGCCCGATCGGTGTTCGAGCACGGCGTCAACTACCGCAGCGCGATGATCCACGGGACACCCCGCAGGGTCACCGACCCGCGGGAGAAGACCGAGGGGCTGCGGCTGCTCACCGAGCACGCGGCGCCCGGCCAGTGGGACTACGCCCGCCGGCCCAGCCGCAAGGAACTGGCCGCGACGACCCTGCTCGCGCTCTCCCTGGAGGAGGCTTCCGTGAAGATCCGTACCGGAGCCCCGGACGACGGCGACGGCCCCGACGCGGCGCTCGGTCTGTGGGCGGGCACCCTGCCGCTCGTTCCCACCTGGGGCGCGCCCGAGCCCGACCCGCTGCTGCCCGCGGATCTGGCCCCTCCGGCGCACATCGCGCGACGCGGGGGGACCCGGCACGGCTGAAGTGCGGGCAGGGGCATACCGTGAGGAGTCGAGCAACGCAGACTGAACTGGTCGGGAGCGAGGAGAACGGGATGGGCAGCCGCACCGCGCTGGTCGAGGATCTGATGGAGCGGTTCCCGCACGTGCCACGGGAGGCCGTCTTCAAGGAGGACCTGCTCCGCGGGGGCGTCGCCTTCGACGCGTCGGCCCTCAGCGACAACGAGAGCGGCGAGGTCAAGCCGAAGTCCTACTTCATCTTCTCCTTCGACCACGGCACCCTGCCCGAACTGGGCGAGGCCGCCCTGCGGCGCCCGCCGGAGGAGATCATCCTCACCGGAGGGCCGTACGACCTGCGGCGCACCGTGGTGTCCGTGCGGGTCAACCCGTCCTCGCCGTACCGTGTCGCCGCCGACGCGGACGGCATGCTCGGGCTGTACCTGGACGGGAAGCGGGTCTCCGACGTCGGGGTGCCGCCCATGCCCGAGTACTACCGGCACAAGCTCTCCAACGGGAAGTCCGTGATGGAGGTGGCGCCCACCATCCAGTGGGGGTACCTGATCTACCTCACGGTCTTCCGCGTCTGCCAGTACTTCGGCGCCAAGGAGGAGTGCCAGTACTGCGACATCAACCACAACTGGCGCCAGCACAAGGCGGCCGGCCGCCCCTACACCGGCGTGAAGGACGTCGAGGAGGTCCTCGAAGCGCTGGAGATCATCGACCGGTACGACACGGCGAAGGCGTCCACCGCGTACACCCTCACCGGCGGTGCGATCACCAAGACGGTCGCCGGACGGGACGAGGCCGACTTCTACGGCCACTACGCCAAGGCCATCGAGGAGCGCTTCCCCGGACGGTGGATCGGCAAGGTCGTGGCGCAGGCGCTGCCGCGCGACGACGTGCAGCGCTTCAAGGACTACGGCGTGCAGATCTACCACCCCAACTACGAGGTGTGGGACCGCCGCCTGTTCGAGCTGTACTGCCCCGGCAAGGAGCGGTACGTCGGTCGCGACGAATGGCACAAGCGCATCCTGGACTCGGCGGAGATCTTCGGCGCGCGCAATGTCATCCCCAACTTCGTGGCGGGCGTGGAGATGGCCGAGCCCTTCGGCTTCACCACCGTCGACGAGGCCATCGCGTCGACGACCGAGGGTCTGCGCTTCTTCATGTCGCACGGCATCACCCCGCGCTTCACCACCTGGTGCCCGGAGCCGACGACCCCGCTCGGCAAGGCCAACCCGCAGGGCGCGCCGCTCGAGTACCACATTCGTCTCCTGGACGCCTACCGCTCGACGATGGAGGACTTCGGGCTCTCCTCGCCGCCCGGATACGGCCCGCCCGGACCGGGCCGCGCCGTCTTCTCCGTCAGCTCCTTCATGGACAGCCTCCCGGCCCGGGAGGAAGCGCAGGAACCGACCCAGGTGTGACCCGTCGGCCCGCCGGGCCCAGGTGACGGCTTCCGGGAATCAAGGGGTGTGGGCGGCCGGGAGCGGTCGTCCGGCGGAGTCGTGCAGACCGGCGGCCGTGACCGGTGGCGGTCGCGGCCGTGCGGGGGAGTGGATCTGTCCGAGCCGTGAGGGTGGGGGCCATGGACGTGTGGGACGGTGCGGCCGGCGTCGACAGCGCTTCGCTGACGCTCGCGCACGACAGGCTGGGGGCCGGATGCGCACCGGTCGCCGTGTTCTCGGAACTCGCGGCACGGACCGGCGACCCGCACCTGTCGGCATGGGCCGTCTGCCTGGCACTGGGAATCCCGGCCGCGGACGTGGCGGGGCGATTCGCCCGCGGCATGGGAGACATCGCCACGGAATTCCACCCGGGCGAAGAGGAACTGTGCGGTGAGGTTTTGGAGACCGCCGGTCTGTTCGACGTCCCCCGGCCGTTCGACGAGCGGGGCACCGAGATCGCACGTCTGCTGGCGACCGCCGCCGGGGCACTGGGCGGCATGCCCAGCGGTCACGCGCTCACCCTTTCCCGCAGACGCGTCAGGGGCGAGCTGACCGGGATGTTCCTGTCGCTGGCACGGACGTCCCCCCGGCGCGAGCGGGCCAGACCCGCGGAGTACTGGGCGGCCCTGTCCGCCGCCGGTGACCTGCTGCTCCAGACCGGCGGCGAGGAAAGGCACGAGGTCGAGCGCGCGCTTCAGGAGTGCCGACGACGCGCGGCCGAACACCCGTCGAACGGGGACAGGCCCATCGCGTCGGACGCGGATTGATACGTTCCGGCGTTCCTTGCGTATCACGCGGGGGACGCCGTGCCCGGCCGGTTCGACGGACCGGACCGCTGCCACCGCGTGCCACACATGTGCGTACGGAGTTTGAATACGGCATTTGAATACGCCGCTTGTCAGTTGTGCGGGAACCGTGAAAAGCTCGGGCCCCGTCGCGAGAGACAGGCCCCAACTCCCCCTTGAGAGAAGTTGAGTTGGGCATTGCATGACCTGGCACACGGAAGCAGCGGATGCAGGAGCCCCCATGCCCGACCTGCCGACCCCTCAGAACGCCGCCGAGGCCGCCCTGTTCTCGGAGTGCTGGGACGCCGTCCTGTCGTACGCCGACCTGTGCGCGTCCGGCTCCGCGGCGGCCACCCAGCTGGCCACCGAGGCGTTCACCCACGGCATCCGCGAGGCGCGCACGCTCACCGACGCGACGAAGGGCAACGGCCGCAGGACGCCCCGCCTGCCCCGCATCCCCCTGCTGCTCACCTCCGTCCGCACCACCGCCGCCGCCTGGGAGGCCCATGGACAGGGCCACCGTCTCGACCCCGATCTCAGGCTGTGGCTCAACTCCGAGAAGGCCGCCCGGTACACGGGACCTCCGCTGCACCGCCCGCTCGCGCTGCGCGGCCTCAAGGACATGCAGGAGGCCGACGCGGCACTCCTGTGGCTCGCCGAGGCCGAAGCGCTACCGCTGCCCGCCGTGGCCCGGCGGCTCGGCCTCGACCCGACAGCCGCGGCCGAGGAACTCGGCCATGTGCGGGCGCTGTTCAGAGACCGCTGCCACCGCAACCACCTCGACACCCCCATGGACGCCGGCTGCCGCAGCTACGCCCGGCTCCTCGACGCCGTCACCCGATCGCCCGGAGCCGAGACACCCGAGGACCTCTCCCGCCACCTCGCCCGATGTGTCGAGTGCGCGGAGGCCGCCACCTGTCTGCGGCTGCACGGCGGCGGGCTGCCCGCGGCGCTCGCCGGCGGAGTCATCGGCTGGGGCGGCCTCGCCTATCTGGAGCGCCGGCGCCGGGCCGCGGAGGCGGGCCTGGCCGGCGGACGCGCCGACGCGGCCTCGGACACGGGCATCGCCGTGGGCACGGTGGCCCGGCCGCGACTCGGACGGACCGGGCTCCTCGCCGCGGCCGTCCTGGTGTCGGGCCTCGCCCTCACGGTCTCCCTGATGCCGTTCGGCGACGGGAGCGGCCGCGACGCCTCCGCGCGCGGCGACTCCACCGACCGGCAGCCCGTCGCGGACCGGAACATCCCCTCCCCGTCCGCCACCACCCGCCCGGCCGACCCGCCGGTGCCGCCGGAGCCGAAGAAGCGGGCGTCGGCCACCGCCACGCGCACGAGACCGGACCCGGAACCCCAGGGCACGTCGTCCTCCCCGGCCGGTTCCGCCACCCCGTCCGCGCACCCCATCCGGAGCGCGTCCTGCAAGGTGAAGTACGAGATCGTCACCGAGTGGCCGGACGGCTTCCAGGCCACCGTCGCCGTCACCTCCGCGCAGGCCCTCGACGACTGGCAGATCGCCTGGACCTTCCCCGAAGGCCAGCGCGTCACCCAGATGTGGGACGGCACCTTCACCCAGCACGGCTCCCGCGTCACCGCCTCCGCCGCCTCCTACAACAAGTCCGTCTCGGCCGGTGGCACCTTCGCCGTCGGCTTCATCGGCTCCTGGGGCGACAGCAACGCGGTCCCGGACAACTTCACGCTGAACGGCGGACGTTGCGCCGCCACGACCTGAGCCGCGGACTGCAGATTTAATCGGTTGACGGACCTCAGGGGGGTCCGGCTACGGTGTGCGTGTTCGAGCGAAGGCCGTTCGCCTTCGCTCCCGGCGAGTGTTCTCGAGGAGGTGTGACCGATGGCTGTCGTTGCGATGGGCGCTGCCCGCATCCAGAAGTTCATCAAGTCCACCTCCGTGGCCGCCGGCTGACCTTCCTCTTTCCTTCGCGCCCGAGTGCGCGTGCCGGGGCCGCCCTTGTGAAGGGTCTCCCTTGACTTCCAGCTCCGCCTTCTCCGCTTCTCCTGCCTCCTCCACCCCCTCCGCCGCCCTCGCTCCCTACGGCTGGGACGACGCATGGGCGGACGAATTCGCCCCGTACGCCGCCGAAGGGCTCGTCGCCGGGCGGGTGGTCAGGGTCGACCGCGGTCAGTGCGACGTGGTCACCGCCGACGGGCTCATGCGCGCGGACACCGCGTTCGTGACGCCGCACGACCCGATGCGGGTCGTGTGCACCGGCGACTGGGTCGCCGTCGAACGCTCCGGCAGCCCGCGCTACGTACGCACCTGTCTGCCGCGCCGTACCGCCTTCGTGCGCTCCACCTCCTCCAAGCGTTCCGAGGGACAGATCCTCGCCGCCAACGTCGACCACGCCGTGGTGGCGGTGTCCCTCGCCGTGGAACTCGACCTCGGCCGCATCGAACGCTTCCTGGCCCTGGCCTGGGAGTCCGGGGCGCAGCCGGTGGTCGTGCTCACCAAGACCGACCTGGTGCCGGAGCCGGCGACGCTCGGACACCTCGTGCAGGACGTGGAGACGACCGCACCGGGCGTCCCGGTGCTGACGGTCAGCTCCGCGACCGGCGAGGGCGTCGACGTCCTCGCGGCCGTCCTCGCCGGCGGCACGTCGGTCCTCCTCGGCCAGTCCGGGGCGGGCAAGTCCACGCTCGCGAACGCCCTGCTCGGCGAGGACGTCATGGACGTCCAGGCCACGCGGGACGTCGACGGCAAGGGCCGGCACACCACCACGACCCGCAACCTCCTCGCCCTGCCCGGCGGCGGCGTCCTCATCGACACCCCGGGGCTGCGTGGCGTCGGCCTCTGGGACGCCGAGACCGGCGTCGGACAGGTCTTCGCCGAGATCGAGGAGTTCGCGGAGGACTGCCGTTTCACGGACTGCGCCCACGTCTCCGAACCCGGTTGCGCGGTGCTCGCGGCCCTCGACTCGGGTGCGCTCCACGAACGCCGCCTCGACAGCTACCGGAAGCTGCTGCGCGAGAACCAGCGGATCGTGGCCAAGACGGACGCACGGCTGCGCGCCGAGATCCGCCGCGACTGGAAGCGCAAGGGGGCGGAGGGCCGGGCCGCCATGGAGGCGAAGCGAGGACGCTTCTAGCCCGGCCGGCCCATCGCGCTCCACCCCGGCCACCCCGGCCGGCCCGCGCCGCCTGCTCCGGCAGGGACCGGGGCCGGGACCGAGCGGGGGCCAGCGGGGACCGACAGGGACCGGCAAGGCCCCGCGTGGCGCCGGGGGCGTGGCGGTCCGTTCGGGGCCGAGGCGGGTCCGGCTCGGCGCGGCGAGGGTTCCCCACGCCGCGCCGAGCCCCACCGCCCCCCTTCGCCCATAGGCCCGCACCCAGGGTCATGTCCGAAATCCGCCGGACCCGTGCCGGGCGACGGCGCACACTGGGAGGGTGATCGACGAAGACACCAGGTACGAGGCCGTACGGAGCAGGGACGCCCGGTTCGACGGGGAGTTCTTCTTCGCGGTGGAGACGACCGGGATCTACTGCCGGCCGAGCTGCCCCGCCGTGACGCCGAAGCGACAGAACGTGCGGTTCTACCCGACTGCCGCCGCGGCGCAGGGCTCCGGCTTCCGAGCGTGCCGAAGGTGCCGCCCGGACGCCGTGCCCGGCTCCGCGGAGTGGAACATACGGGCCGACGTCGTCGGCCGGGCCATGCGCCTGATCGGCGACGGCGTCGTCGACCGCGAGGGGGTCGGCGGCCTCGCCGTACGCCTCGGCTACAGCTCACGGCAGGTGCAGCGGCAGCTCACCGCGGAGGTCGGCGCCGGCCCCGTCGCACTGGCCCGTGCGCAGCGCGCCCACACCGCGCGCGTGCTGCTCCAGACGACCGGGCTCCCGGTCACACACATCGCGTTCGCGGCCGGGTTCGCCAGCGTGCGGCAGTTCAACGACACGATCCGTGCGGTGTACGCGTCGACGCCGAGCGAGCTGCGGGCCGCGGCGCCGCGCACCGGTTCCGACGTCCCGCGCGGGGCCACCCCCACCGCCGGGGTCCCGCTCCGGCTCGCCTTCCGGGGGCCCTATCAGTCCACCGACGTCTTCGACCTGCTCGCCGCGGAGGCGGTCCCGGGCATCGAGGACGTCGGCGGCCCGCACGGCAGGCGGACCTACCGGCGCACGCTCCGGCTGCCCTACGGCAGTGGCATCGCCGCGGTCGACGAACGCCCGAGCGGTGCCCGGCGACGCCCCGGTCCCGCGGACGCGGCGCACCCCGGCGGCTGGCTCGACGCCCGGCTCCACCTCACCGACCTGCGCGATCTGACCACCGCCGTGCAGCGGCTGCGCAGGCTGTTCGACCTGGACGCCGACCCGTACGCCGTCGACGAGCGGCTGGGCGCCGATCCGCTGCTGGGCCCGCTGGTCGTCTCGCGGCCGGGCCTGCGGTCACCGGGCGCCGCCGACCCGGACGAGGTCGCGGTGCGCGCGCTGGTGGGGCGGACCGCGGCCGAGGAGCTGGTGCGGCGGTACGGGAAGGCGCTGGACGCACCGTGCGGCACGCTCACGCATCTCTTCCCGGAACCGGCCGTGCTGGCGCAGGCCGAGCCGGACGGTGCCCTGGGCGCCCTGGCCGCCGCCCTCGCCGACGGCGCACTGAGGCTCGACCCGGGCGCCGACCGTGACGACGCCCACGAGGCGCTGCTCGCGCTCGCGGGCATGGACGAGGGCACCGCGGCCGTCATCCGCACTCGCGCGCTCGGCGATCCGGACGTGGCCCCGCCCGGGCAGGACGTGCCGGACGGCTGGCGGCCCTGGCGGTCCTACGCCGCGCGGCACCTGTGCGTGGCGCGGCAGCCGGAGGAGGAGCCGGGCCGGGACCGCACGGTCTGATCGGGAAGCCCGTCGGGACGGCGTGGTGAAACCGTCGGGGCGGCAGGACGAAACCGTCGGGACGGCGTGGTGAATCCGTCGGGACGAACCGTCGTGACGGCGCGAGGGAGCCGGCAGGACACAGCTGACAGGACGAAGCCGACTGGACGAAGCCGAGGAGCCGTCGCGAGGCCCTCGCGACGGCTCAGTCCACCGGCGACGGCAGCAGACGCGGTTCGATGCGTTCCTCCACCGCCGCGTCGCCCTCGCGTCTGACCAGGTACGCGCCCTTGCCCGGTATCTCGGTGACCGCCTCGGTGAGTTCGGTGCCGCGGTAGACCAGGCCCACCCCGTCGTCGGTGCAGTGGGTGTCGGGGAGCGTCCCGTCGGCGACGAGCCGGTGCACCAGCGGGCGGCGGCCCGCGTCGCTGTCGTAGTGCACGCCGTTGCCGTACGGCAGGTAGCCGAGCCCGTCGGTGAGCGGGCGCAGTTCGGGGCCGAAGGAGTCCGTCGTGCCGCCCTGGAACCAGCAGAGGGAACCGGCGCTCACACCGCTGAGCACGACCCCGGCCTGCCAGGCGCGCCGGAAGATCGCGTCGAGGCCGTGGACGCGCCACACGGCGAGCAGGTTCGCCGCCGAACCGCCCATGACCCACACGACGTCCTGTTCGAGCACCGACGCCTCGATGTCCTTGAGGTTCGGCATGGGGAAGAGATGGAGGGGAGTCAGGTCGAAGCCCGCCACACGGGCCGCCTCGGTCATCCGGGTGGTGAAGTGCTCGGCGTCGCCGATCGCCGTCCCGACGTACATGACACGGGGGCGGCGCCCCCGCACCTCCGCCAGTTCCACGGCGTGGTGGACGAGGGCGTCGAAGGTCACCCGTGTGCGGTCTCCGGGACGATGACCACCCGAAGTGGCCAGAATGATGGGCTCCGAAGCGGTCATGACTCGCGACCCTACCAAGGGCGTGCCGCCGGGCGATCTTCGACGGGAGGACCGGCCGGACCGGTCAGTCCTCAAGTCCCCAGCTGTGGATCCGCTTCGGGTGGATGCGGATCAGTTCCTCACTGAAGTGAGGGCCCAACTCGTGTGGCCCGGAGAGCAGTTCGGCCTCCCCGCGAATATCGACGCCGCGCACCTTCCACGGCCGGAGGCTCACGATGTCGTCGACGACCAAAGCGACCTTCGGGTTCTTCTGCAGATTGCGCCACTTCTTCGTCGTGCCCATCGCGTATCCGCCGACCAGGATCGTCCCGTCCTCCTGCGGGAAGAAGCCGACGGGATTCGCCTGCGGCTGCCCGTGCGGGTCGACGGTGGCCAGTCGTCCCAGTCGCTGTGACGTCAGGTATGCGCGCTCGGCCGCGCTGAATCCGGTCATGGCGGCAGCCAAACATGCGCGTCCCCGCGGCGCATCGGACCTTCGGCCCAGGTCCTGCGCCGGAGGACCGCCCGCGCGGCACCTGCCCTCCGGACCGTTCGCTGCCCTCGCGACGACCTCTGCGTGCCGTGCCACCCGGCCTCGGCAAAGCCCGCCCGTCCGACCTCCCGAACCGGCCCGCCGGTTCCCGCGTGGTGCGCCCAATGGTGTGACAGCGTGTTGAGCTGGCCGACGGCCAGGGAAGCGATGCCCTCATGACCCGCGCGATCAAGGTTCGGCATCTCCTGGCCGCTCTGGTGACCACCGTGGTTCTCGCGCCGCCGCACGCGAACGCGGACACGGGGCGGTCCCCGGAGCGGGCGGGCGCCGGGGCGCGCGGGCCGGCGTGGACCGGCACGTGGGAGGCGGCCGCCTCCGGCACCGCCGGCGCGCTGCCCGGTGCCTCGATCCGCAACGTCGTGCACACCAGTGTCGGCGGACGTGCGGCCCGCGTCCGCCTGTCCAACCGGTTCGGCACGGCACCCCTGCAACTCGGCTCCGTGACCCTCGCGTTGCAGCGCCCCGGCGCGAAGGCCGGCCCGTGGGCCGTCGCGGGTTCGATGCGCAAGGTCACCTTCTCCGGTGCCGGATCGGTGACGATCCCCGCGGGCAGGGACGTGGTCAGCGACCGTGTCGACCTCACGGTCCCCGCCGACGCCGACCTGCTGATCTCGGTGCACACGCCCGTCGACTCCGGCCCCGCGACGTACCACCGCTCCGCGCTCCAGCCCAACTTCGTGGCGGTCCGGGGCGACCGCACGGCCGACGAGAGCGGCGCCGCGTACACCACCACCCTCAGCAACTGGTACTACGTCACCGGTGTCGACGTGCTGGGTTCCTCCGCCGCGGGCAGTGTGGTCGCGCTCGGCGACTCCCTCACCGACGGCACCGGCTCGACTTCCGGTGCCAACCACCGCTGGCCCGACCGGCTCGCCGACCGGCTGAGCACCCTGCCCGCGCACCGCCGGCTCGGCGTCCTCAACGCGGGCATCGCCGGGAACCGGATCCTGCTCGACGGCCGTGGCCCGAGGGCCCTGTCCCGGCTCGACGCCGACGTCTTCTCCCGCACCGGCGTCCGCTCGCTGATCGTGCTGCAGGGCATCAACGACATCAAGGGCCCACCGGAGCAGACGGATCCGCGCGTCATCGAGGACGCCTACCGTCTGATCGTGCGCCGTGCCCACGCCCACGGCATCCGCGTCGTCGGCGGGACGATCACCCCGTACGGCGGTCACGGCGCGTACACGCGGGCCCGTGAGGCCGCGCGGCAGGCGGTCAACGCCGCCATCCGCACACGCGGCCTCTTCGACGCGGTCGCGGACTTCGACGCCACCGTCCGCGACCCGGCCCACCCGAGCCGCATCCGCCCCGCCTACGACCCCGGTGACCATCTCCACTTCAACGACGCGGGCATGAAGGCGCTGGCCCGCACCGTCGACCTCACGGCGCTCGCGCCCTGAACCGCTCGCTACGCGGGCTGCCCCATCGAGGTGCGGCATCGGCAGGCCCAACAGGTGCGACGGTGAGCCCGGTCGGTCGCCCCGCGCGGTGATCAGCGCCGACTCGCCCTTGCGCAGGGCGACGCGTATCGCGCCGTCCCCCGCGTCGGCGGTGATCCTGGCCTGCCGCCTGCCGCCTGCCGCCTGCCGTCTGCCGTCTGCCGTCTGCCGTCTGCCGTCTGCCGTCTGCCGTCTGCCGTCTGCCGCCTGCCGCCTCCGGTCCTGGCTCCTCGACGCGGCCTCGGCTTCTCGGCGCCCCCGCTTGTCGACCTCGGCGTCACCTTCCCGGCCCCGGTCCCGCCTCTTGGATTCGGCCTCGGCTTCCCGGCCCTGCCGCCAGGTCTCCGACTCCCCGGTTCCCGCCTCCATGGGGGCCGTCGACACCCCCGTCAGGGCCTCGGTCTCGGCCGACGCCTGCGTCGACGCCGACCCCGCGCTCCGGCGGCCCGCTCCTGGCCCCAGGCCCGGCTCCGCCGCCCCGCTCCCGTCGTCTGGCCCCGACGGCCCCTCTTGGCCCGGCCCCGGCTCCGCCGTCCCGGTCCCGTCGCCTGTGAGGGGCGTCCACGGCCCCGTCAGGGGCTCGGCGCCCCGGGCCCGACGCCGGCCCCCTACGTCCCGGTGGTCCGCCTGCGTGGGACCGGGCCCTCCCGGCGGTCCGCCGGCGCGGCGCCGGGCTCAGCCGCAGATCACCGCCCCCAGCCACGCCCCCAGGATCAGCAGGCAGGCGAAGAGCTCCGTCAGGACGCTCCAGCCGCCCGCCCGCATCAAGGTCCGTACCGCCGTGCCCGCCTGTCCGTGCCCGCCCAGCCGACGCCGTTCGCACAGGTAGAGGCCACCGAGGTAACCGGGTATCGCGCCGACCACCGGAACCAGGAAGAAGCCGAGCAACGCCCCGAGACCGGCGTACACCGCCGTCCGGGTGGTGGCTCCGCTCGCACGCAGCCGCCGCGGCGGGAGTGCCCAGCGGATCGCCCGGGACAGCAGCAGGACCCCGGTCGCACCGACCAGCACCCCCCACGACAGGGCACGCGGGTCCTCCAGCGCCCACCACGCGACCGCGGCCCAGACCAGCCACGAGCCCGGCACGCCGGGCACCAGTACTCCGGCCAGACCGAGCAGCATCACCACACCGACCGGCAGGAGTTCCCACGCTCCCATCTGCCCAGGGTGCCGGAGCGAACGGGAAGCCGCAGGTCAGTCCCGCGCCACCCAGCCCCGCTCGTACGCGTGCCAGCCGAGCTGGAGCCGCGTCGTCACCCCCGTCAGCTCCATCAGCCGCTTCACCCGGCGCTGCACGGTCCTCAGCCCCAGATCCAGCTGCTTGGCGACGCTCGCGTCGGTGAGCCCGGCGAGCAGCAGCGACAGGATCTCCAGGTCCGTGCCGTCCGGCCCGTCGGGTTCCTGCTCCAGCACGCCCCGGCTGCCGATCCGCAGGGGCAGCGCGTCCCGCCACACCGAGTCGAAGAGCCCGGACAGCAGCTCCAGCAAGCCGCTGGCGTGCACGACCAGCGCGGAGGGCTCCGCCGTGTTCGAGGTGAGGGGGACCATCGCCAGCGCCCGGTCGGCGATGACGAGCTTGGTGGGGACCTGGTCCACGACCCGTACCTGTTCGTCCCGGCCGAGCGCGGCGGACAGCTCGGTGATCCCGGTCGGTTCGTCGAGGACCGCGCGCTCGACGACCACCCGGTAACCGACGCCCCGCCCGGCGGCCTGCTCCTCGGCGTCGTTGTCCATGCCGGAGACGGCCACGGGGTTCCCGGTGACCAGCGCGCACACCTCCTCGCTCGCCCCCAGCTGGAGCTGGAGGAAGCGCTGGGAGACGGCTGCCGCGCCGATCACCACTTCGACCAGGTCGTGCACGGCAGGCTCCGCGGCCTGCGCGCGGTACTCCTCGGCGAGCAGCGCGGCCGCCAGCTCCGCCTTCTCCAGTTCGTGCCGCCGCTGGGTGAGCAGGGCGCCGAGCGCGACACCCGGCGGCGCGGCGACCCAGCGACCGGGCCGGGCCGACGACTGCGCCGCCAGACCGTGCCGCTCCAGCCGGCGCAGGGCGCGCTCCGTGTCGTACTCGCCGAGTGTGAGCCGTCGCGCGAGATCGGGCACGTCGGCGGCGCCCACGGACACGAGCGCCCGGTAGGCCGACTCGTGCGTCTCGTCCAGACCTATCGCTCCCAGCATGCGGCGAAGTCCCTCCCCGAGGATGCGTTCCGGCCGGTCGGCGGCGTCCATGGCGGGAAACAGCCACGGCGCAAACCCGCCTGGGCACATCATCGCCGCACCACCCGCCTCTCTGCCAAGCTCACGCCACCGCAGCATCAACCACCGCCCGTAATGCCCTCCTTGGGCCTCCTTGGCCTGCGCGGACACGGCCTCACCGGTCCGTCCGGGCGCCGGCAGACACGGGTGGAGCGATCTTGGGGAGTGGGATTTTGGGGAAGACGACCGTCCGCAGGGCACTGGGCGTGGCGACCGCCGCCGTCCTCGCCGTCACGGCAGCCGTGCCCGCAGGGGCCGCACACGACACAAAGAGCCCGCTGACCGGAAGGGGGGCCGCGGCCTCGGGTGCCGTCGTCACGCTCGTCACCGGAGACCGCGTCCTGGTGACGAAGGACGGGGCGACCGCCCTTCCCGGCGACGACGGCACCGCTCCCTTCACGCAGACCCGCCGGTCCGGCGAGGACCTGTACGTCTATCCCGCGGGAGCGGTCGCCGCCATCGCCGCCGGCCGCGTGGACGAGGAACTCTTCAACGTCACCGGCCTGGTCCGGCAGGGCTACGACGACGCCCACAGCGCGACCCTGCCGCTGATCGCCACGTACCGGGCGTCGGCCGCCCGCGCGGTCCCGGCCACGCCGCGCGGCGCCGAACGCGGTGTCGCCCTCGAACCGATCGACGGCGTCGCGCTCAAGGCCGACAAGAAGAAGGCCGCGGACTTCTGGGCGGACATGACGAACTCCCGCTCCCGCGCGGCGGGCGGGCTGAAGAAGCTGTGGCTCGACGCGAAGGTCCGGGCCACCCTGGACCGCTCGACCCGGCAGGTGCACGCCCCCGAGGCGTGGGCCGCGGGCTACGACGGCAAGGGCACCAAGGTCGCCGTCCTGGACACCGGTGTCGATGCCGAACACCCCGATCTCAAGGGCCGGATCACCGCCTCGGAGAACTTCACGGACTCGCCGGACACGAGCGATCGCCAGGGGCACGGCACGCACACCACGTCCACCGTCGGCGGCACGGGCGCGGCGAGCGACGGCAAGAAAAGGGGGGTCGCCCCCGGCGCCGACCTGCTGAACGGCAAGGTCCTCAACGACTCGGGCTCCGGCGCGGAGTCGTGGATCATCGCCGGCATGCAGTGGGCTGTCGACCAGGGTGCCGACGTCGTCTCGATGAGCCTCGGCAACCCGGCTCGCACCGACTGCACCGACCCGATGAGCGCGGCCACGCAGCAACTCGCCGAGTCCAGCCGCGACACGCTCTTCGTCATCGCGGCCGGCAACACCGGACCGTCCCTCGACTCGGTCTCCTCGCCCGGCTGCGCGCCCGGCGTCCTCACCGTCGGCGCCGTCGACCGCGACGACTCCACGGCGTCCTTCTCCAGCCGTGGCCCGGCCTACGGCTCGCACACGCTGAAGCCGGAGATCACCGCACCCGGTGTGGGCATCTCCGCCGCCAACGCGGGCGGCCGCGGCGTCTACGCCTACCGGTCCATGAGCGGCACGTCGATGGCCACCCCGCACGTGGCGGGCGCCGCCGCGATCGTCAAGCAGCGCCACCCCGACTGGGACGCGCAGCAGATCAAGGCCGCCCTCGTCTCCTCCGCGGACACCGGTATCCCCGGCGACGTCCGCGAGACCGGCGGCGGCCGGCTCGACGTCAAGGCCGCGATCGACCAGACCGTGCTGGGCGCGCCCGCCGTGCAGGGCGGCAGCTTCGCCTGGCCGCAGCACGCCGGCGACCGCAGGACCGTCACGGTTCCCTACACCAACACCGGCCACGAACCGGTCGAGCTGAAGCTCTCCGTCGGCCGGGTCACCGGCAACGACGGTTCCCCCGTCCGCACGTCGCTCGCCCGGCTCGGCAGCCGCTCGGTGACCGTCCCCGCCGGCGCCACCGTCGAGGTACCGCTCGAGCTCGACCCGAACGCGTCCCTGAGCCGCGCCCAGTACGGCGATGTCACGGGCCGTGTCCTCGCCACCGCCGACGGCGTCTCGGTCTCCACCCCCTTCTCCCTCTACGTCGAACCGGAGACCGTCACCCTGCGGGTCGAGCTCGTCGACCGGCTCGGCCGTCCCGCCACGTCCGGCTCGTCCGTCGACCTCATCGGCACCGACGACGCGAGCGGCGAACGGCGCTTCAACGAGGGCGCGAACGACCAGACGTACCGCGTACGCCCCGGCAGCTACTTCCTCTCCAGCTTCATCGCCACCCCGGCGACCGAGGGAACCCTGATCGACTCCCTGTCCTACCTGGCCCGCCCGCAGCTGGAGATACGCAAGGACACCACCGTCGTCCTCGACGCCCGCACCGCCCACCGGCTGAGCATCCGCACGGACAAGAAGTCCGAACTCCGCGGCGCCACCCTCGGGTTCGCCCGCTCCTGGGACGACACCTGGCTGCATGCCGGGACGGCCGCGGGCGGACGCTCGGTGCGCGGCTACTACGCCTTTGTCGAGGGCCGGGCGAGCGACGGCACCTTCGAGTTCGACAGCTTCTGGCGCGCCGCGGCCCCGCAGATCTCCGAACTCGCCGTCGTGGGCGGCCCGACGCTGCACCCCGTGACCGGTTCCACCAACTCCGTCAACCTCGACGGCACCGGACAGGCCCCCCTCGTGGACGCCAAGTCCGGTACGCCACAGGACCTCGCCGGCGCCAAGGGGAAGATCGCCCTCGTCGAGCTGCCGGACGGCGGGAGCGCCACGGCCGTCGCGTCGGCGGCGAAGGCGGCGGGCGCGCTCGCGGTCCTCGCCTACCGTGAGGCGCCCGGCCGCTGGTACCCCGACACCGGCTTCACCGGCGGTCCGCTGCCCGTCCTCGCCGTACCCGCCGAGGAGGCCGAGGCGCTGCTCGCCGCCGGTGACGTGACCCTGCGCTGGAAGGCCACCGCGAAGAGCCCGTACGTCTACAACCTGGCCTTCCCGGAGACGGGTCAGATCCGCGACGCCCGCACCTACCGGGTCCACGACCGCGAACTGGCCGCCACCAGCGCCACCTACCGCGCGGTGGGCACCGTCGCCGACTACATCGACCTGCCCTCCGTCACCCGCCCGAACGGACTCAGCGGCTTCTTCGGCGACCTGGAGACGGTGCCCGCGCCCTTCAGCCGTACCGAGTACTACTCGGCGGGCACCACCGGCTGGGGACACCAGGTCTCCAGCAGCTTCCCCTGGGGCGAGTTCATGATCGACCCGGTGCGCAGCCACACGAAGGGCGAACGGCGGACCGAGGAGTGGTACGGCGGAGTCCTCTCGCCGGCGGCCCCCCTGGACTCGTCCGGAGAGCAGGCGCTCGCCGCCGAACGGCAGGGCAACCTGATCGGTGTCGCTCCCGGATTCTGGGGCGACACCCAGCACCTGGGAATCCAGGGCGGGTTCGGTGACATCGGCTCCATGCGGCTGCAGCGCGACGGCGAGACGATCGGCGAAAGCTCCGTCCCCTACGGGGTGTTCGAGGTCCCGGCCGACGACTCCGCGTACGCCCTCACCCTCCACACGATGAAGATCGGCTCGCGCGTCTGGCACCGCTCCCCGCAGACCGTCACCACCTGGTCGTTCCGCTCGCACCTCGACGAGAACGCCTACTCGCAGGGCATCCCGCTGCTCTTCCCGCGCTACGGCCTGCCGGAGGACGGCCTGAAGACCCTGCCGGCCGAGGACGGTCAGCGCATCACGCTCACCGCCACCGGTCACGCGGGCTACCGGCCGGGCACGCTCACCTCGGTGAAGCTGTCGTACTCGTACGACGGCGGAGAGACCTGGAAGCAGGCCGCCACCACCCGTGACGGCGGCAAGTGGACCGCGACCGTCGATCACGGCGGAGCCCAGGGCGAGCAGGTCACCCTCAGGACCGAACTGACCGACAGCAACGGCAACTCGGTCGTCCAGACCGTGACCCGGGCCTACGACGTGCGCTAGGCCCCGGTCGCCAAGTACGCCGCCGGGCGGTCCTCCCGTGGGGGGTGGGGCCGTCCGGCGGCCCGCTGTGCGCACGACCGCGCCCCGGTCGCAACGTCGTTCGAGGTGTCGTCCGACATGCCGTTCGACAGCCAGTCCCTTGGCCGGTTTTTCCGGATGCCCCGTTTTCATCCGGCCCCCGCGGTGGACAATCAGGAGCATGAGCCAGCAGGGGGAGAAGCCCACCGGTCATGAGGACGACTGGTGGAGGCAGTTGTACGACGACTCCACCGAGGACACGGGACCCGCCACCGCGGCCGATTCCCTGGACGACCGGTTCGCCTCGGCCGCCGGGACGGTCGAGCTGCGTTCCGGCGCGGGACAGGACGCGCCCGTGGCCGATGTCCCGTCCCCGCCGGAGCGGCCCCCCGCGGTGCCCGGGCAGCGCGTGGACGGCCGCTCCCACCCCGGCCGGTGGGAGCGCCACGACCCGCCCGCGGCACCCCCGGAGGCCGAGCCCCCGCTCCGGCGCGGCGGCCTCACCCGGGAGCCCGCCCCCTGGGAGCCCCCGCCGACCGGACCGCCCGCACCTGCCGCCTTCCCGCCCGGGCCCACACCGCCGGGGTTTCGCCCGCAGGAGCCCCCGAGCGACGCCCGACCGGAGGCGGGCGACCTCGGGCCCGGCCCCGCGCCGCTCGCGCAGGTATCCGCGTCGAGAACGCCCGCCGACCCACCGCCCCCGCCGTCGTCCCCACCGCCCCCGCCCTCGTCCCCGCCGCCCGCACCGGCCGCGGTCCCGGAGGGCGCCTCGCCCCCCGCCCCGGCGCCGTCCGCCGCGGCGGAGGAGGCTCCCGCCCGGGAGACCGCCCTCGACCCACCCCCCGCGCCGCCCTCCGTCGGGCACGTCGGCTCCGGCCCGCCCACCTACGCCGCCGAACCCACCGCGCTCCCGCCCGCCGATCCGGACGACCTCGGCGACCTCGTCGCCGACACGGTCCTGGACGGCGCCCGCTACGGGACCAGCACCCTGCGGGCCATGTCCGCGCGCGGCGACTCCGCCCGCTACCGCGGCGAGCCACGCCGGGACTCCCTCCTCACGGCCCGCTTCGGGACGGGCGAACAGGCGCTGGTCCTGGTGGCGATGGCGACCGGGGCACGCGCCACCCCCGGCGCCCACCGGGCGGCCGCCGAGGTGTGCCAGTGGATCGGACAGGCCGTGGGCCGCAGCCACGCCCGGCTGTCCGAGGACATCCGGGCCGCCCGGCGCGGCGACCTGAAGTCCGGACTGCACCGGCTCACCGACCGCAGCCTCGGCAAGCTCCGGGCGAGCGCGGCCGAGCAGGGCATCGAACCGGAGGAGTACACCGCCGGTCTGCGCTGTCTGCTGCTGCCCGCCGACCCGCAGTGCCGCACCCGGGTGTTCTTCGGCGTCGGCGCGGGCGGACTGTTCCGGCTGCGGGACGGCGAGTGGCAGGACATCGAGCCGCGCGTCGCGGAGGCCACCGGCGAGCCCGTCGTCGGCTTCGGATCGCTGCCCCACGAGACGCCCGAGGGCGACCGGCTCACCATGGACCTGGGCATCACCACACCCCCGAGCCCCTACGAACCGGCCCCCGAGCCGTCGCGCGCCCCGTTCCGCTTCCGTGCTTCGGTCGCCCGCCCGGGTGACACCCTGCTGCTGTGCAGCGCGGGCCTCGCGGACCCGCTGCGCGGCGAACCCGGACTCGCCGAGCACCTGACGTCGCGGTGGTCGGCAGCACGGCCGCCCGGTCTCGCCGCGTTCCTCGCCGACACACTGGTACGGGTCAAGGGCTACGCCGATGACCGTACGGCAGCGGCCGTTTGGGAGGCGTAACAGTGCGCCGTGTGAATTCATGGACCCAGGGGGGATCCGAGGATCACAAAGGGGTGCGTGAAGCATGGCCAAGCAGAACGTCGCCGAACAGTTCGTCGACATCCTCGTCCGCGCGGGCGTCGAGCGTCTGTACGGGGTGGTCGGCGACAGCCTGAACCCGGTCGTCGACGCGATCAGGCGCAACTCCGCCATCGACTGGATCCACGTCCGGCACGAGGAGACGGCGGCGTTCGCCGCGGGCGCCGAGGCCCAGATCACCGGGAAGCTCACGGCCTGCGCCGGCTCCTGCGGCCCCGGCAACCTGCACCTCATCAACGGCCTGTACGACGCGCACCGCTCCATGGCCCCCGTCCTGGCCCTCGCCTCGCACATCCCCTCCGGCGAGATCGGTCTCGGCTACTTCCAGGAGACCCACCCCGACCGGCTCTTCCAGGAGTGCAGCCACTACAGCGAGCTGATCTCCAGCCCGAAGCAGATGCCCCGGGTCCTGCAGACCGCCATCCAGCACGCCGTCGGCCGGTCCGGCGTCAGCGTCGTCACGCTGCCCGGTGACATCGCCGACGAACCGGCCCCGGACAAGCCCGTCGAGACCGCGCTCGTCACCTCTCGGCCCAGCGTCCGTCCCGGCGACACGGAGATCGACAAGCTCGTCGCGATGATCGACGAGGCGGAGAAGGTCACCCTGTTCTGCGGCAGCGGCACGGCCGGCGCGCACGCCGAGGTCATGGAGTTCGCCGGGAGGATCAAGTCCCCGGTCGGGCACGCCCTGCGCGGCAAGGAATGGATCCAGTACGACAACCCGTACGACGTCGGCATGAGCGGACTGCTCGGCTACGGCGCCGCCTACGAGGCGACCCACGAGTGCGATCTGCTGATCCTGCTCGGCACCGATTTCCCGTACAACGCCTTCCTGCCCGACGACGTCAGGATCGCCCAGGTCGACGTGCGGCCCGAGCACCTGGGCCGTCGCTCCAGGCTGGACCTCGCGGTCTGGGGCGACGTGAAGGAGACCCTGCGCTGCCTGATCCCGCGCGTGAAGCCCAAGGGGAACCGGCGCTTCCTGGACAAGATGCTGAAGAAGCACGCGGACGCTCTCGAAGGAGTCGTCAAGGCGTACACCCGCAAGGTCGAGAAGCACGTGCCGATCCACCCCGAGTACGTCGCCTCGGTCCTCGACGAACTCGCCGACGAGGACGCCGTGTTCACCGTCGACACCGGCATGTGCAACGTCTGGGCCGCCCGCTACATCTCGCCCAACGGCAGCCGCCGTGTCATCGGTTCGTTCTCGCACGGCTCGATGGCCAACGCGCTGCCGATGGCGATCGGCGCGCAGTTCACCGACCGCAAGCGGCAGGTCGTGTCGATGTCAGGCGACGGCGGATTCACCATGCTGATGGGAGACTTCCTCACCCTCGTCCAGTACGACCTGCCGGTGAAGGTCGTCGTCTTCAACAACTCCTCGCTGAGCATGGTCGAGCTGGAGATGCTGGTCGCCGGGCTGCCCTCGTACGGCACCTCGAACAAGAACCCCGACTTCGCCGCGGTGGCCCGCGCCTGCGGGGCGTACGGCGTCCGCGTCGAGAAGCCGAAGCAGCTCGCCGGTGCCCTGAAGGACGCCTTCAGCCACAAGGGTCCGGCTCTGGTCGACATCGTCACCGACCCCAACGCCCTCTCCATCCCGCCGAAGATCAGCGCGGAGATGGTGACGGGCTTCGCGCTGTCGGCGTCGAAGATGGTGCTCGACGGAGGCGTCGGACGGATGGTGCAGATGGCCCGCTCGAACCTGCGCAACGTGCGACGGCCGTAGGCTCCGCCGCGGTTGCCCGCGCCGGCGGGTCCCTCGACGACTGAGGGGACCGCCGACGAGCAGGGCAGCGACGGCACGGAACGAGTGCCGGCGCGGCTACGCCGGGCGCAGCCGCAGCGTCAGGATCTGGAACGGCCGCAGCGTGAAGGGTCCCGCCGTCTCGTGGAGCGGCCGTTCCAGCAGGTCCGTCACCTCGGTACGGGTCACGGGGAAGCCGGCGGTCAGCTCGCAGCGGGCCCGGCCACCCCGGGACTCGTACAGCCGCACCACCACATCGCCGCTGCGGTCCTCGGCGAGCTTGACCGACTCGACGGTGACGGCCGGGTTGTCGACGCTCACAGGGGAGCGAGTACCGGCGCCCCGGCCACGCGCAACGGCAGGTTGAGCGCGAGTCCCTCCGCGACGGCGTCACCCACCTCCGCACCGGGCAGCAGCGCGTACGTGAACCGGTGGGTGCCGAGATCGGTCTCGGGGTCCGGGCTGTGCGGGGCACGCAGCAGCGTCAGCCGCACGGTCGTGCCGAGACCGCCCTCGTGCGCGCAGCGGGTCACGTCATGGCCGTACGTCGAGTCGTTGAGGACCGCCACGCCGTACCCGTCCTCCGCGACCCGCAGCCACCGGTGGGCGCAGATCTCGAACCGGGCCGCGTCCCACCCCGTGTTGGCGTGGGTGGGACGGTGGACATGGCCGAACTGGATCTCGGCGGCGGAGCGTTCGGCGTGCACATCGAGGGGGAAGGCGGCCTTGAGGACCTTCTCCGACTCCCGCCAGTCGACCTCGGTCACCACGTCCAGCCTGCGGGCCGCCGCCGTCAGCCGGATGTCCTGGACGATCCGGGAGCTGCCGAAGGCGCGGGTGACCCGCACGACGGCCCGCAGCGGTCCGCTCTCCACGAGTTCCACCGACTCGGCGTCGGTCAGGTCCGTGCGGGTGCGCCGGTAGTGCCGGTCGATGTCCCAGGCGTCCCAGGCGTTGGGGTGATCGGGGTGCAGCTGCAGCAGATTGCCGGGGCCGCACAGGACCTCCCGGCCGCGCGCGAGGTCCCGTACGGAGGTGAGCAGCCCGTCGCGGTCGATCCGCACCCGCAGCCACTCGTTCTCCAGCAGGATCGTGTCGTCCGACCGCTCGGCCCGGACCCGGGCGCCCACCGGGTCCGCCGTGTCCGGCGCCGCGGCGCTCCCCAGTCCGGGCACGGTCACCAGCGCGTCCCCGACCACTTCCGTCCGCTCATAGGGCGAGGCGTTCAGCACGGCGGGTGCGCCGGGGCCCAGCGCCCGCACGGCGCGGGCGGTCAGCTCGTCCACCTCGGCCAGCACCCGTGCGTACGTCTCCCGAGCCTCGCGGTGCACCCAGGCGATCGACGACCCGGGCAGGATGTCGTGGAACTGGTGCAGCAGCACGGTCTTCCACAGCCGGTCCAGCGCGTCGTACGGATACGCGTACGACGGTTCGCGCACCGCCGCGGCCGCGCACCACAACTCGGCCTCGCGCAGGGCGTGTTCGGAGCGCCGGTTGCCCTGCTTGGTCTTCGCCTGCGTGGTGTAGGTGGCCCGGTGGAGTTCCAGGTACAGCTCGCCCGACCACACGGGCGCGTGAGTCCCGTACTCCTCCTCGGCCGCCGAGAAGAACGCCGAGGGCTTTTCGATCTCGACGCGCGGCGAGCCCTCCAGGGAGCGCAGCCGCCGCGCCTTCTCCAGCATCTCGCGGGTCGGACCGCCGCCGCCGTCGCCCCACCCGAACGGCACGAGCGACCGGGTGGCCCGGCCCTTCTCCGCGAAGTTGCGTTCGGCGTGGGCGAGTTCACGGCCGTGGAACTGCGAGTTGTAGGTGTCGACGGGCGGGAAGTGGGTGAAGACACGGGTCCCGTCGATGCCCTCCCACCAGAACGTGTGGTGGGGCATCCGGTTGGACTGGTTCCAGCTCAGCTTCTGGGTGAGGAACCAGCGGACGCCCG
The DNA here is from genome assembly GCF_000424945.1 of Streptomyces sp. 142MFCol3.1. Lineage (NCBI taxonomy): Bacteria > Bacillati > Actinomycetota > Actinomycetes > Kitasatosporales > Streptomycetaceae > Streptomyces > Streptomyces sp. 142MFCol3.1. The sequence goes on along the minus strand of NZ_AUKV01000007.1, from coordinate 206,943 downwards.
CGAGCTTCGCCAGCTGCGGGAAGGCGGCCGTGTAGCCGAAGGAGTCCGGCAACCAGATCTCCTCGGTCTCGACTCCGAGCTCCTCCAGGAAGAACCGCTTGCCGTGCACGATCTGCCGGGCCAGGGCCTCTCCGCCGGGCATGTTGGCGTCCGACTCCACCCACATGGAGCCGACCGGGGCCCAGTTCCCCTCCGTGACGGCCTTCTTGACGCGTTCCCAGATGTGCGGCTGGTGCTCCTTCACCCAGGCGTACTGCTGGGCCTGCGAGCACGCGAACACCAGCTCGGGGTAGTCACCGGCCAGTGCGGTGACGTTGGCGAAGGTGCGGGACGCCTTGCGGACCGTCTCGCGCAACGGCCACAGCCACGCCGAGTCGATGTGGGCGTGCCCGGTCGCCGAGATCCGGTGCGCGCTCGCCGACGCGGGCCGGGACAGCACCTCCGTGAGCGCGGCGCGGGCCGCGGGCGCCGTGCCGGGCACGTCGTGCAGGTCCAGAGCGTCCAGCATGTCCTCCAGCGCCCGCAGGATCTCGTGCCGTCGCGGCCGGCCCGTGTCCAGTTCGTGCATCAGTTCCGAGAGCACCTCGATGTCGAGGACGAGCCGCCACACGTCGGGGTCGAGTACGGCGAGATCGGCAGCCGCGAATCGGTAGACGGGCCCATCGCCTGCGGTCAGCACGTCCCCGAGGTGCGTAGGCTCGAAGCCGTGCAGGACCGCCGGGTTGGCCGCCGCCTCCAGCAACAGGTGCACGGCCTCGCCTCCCCTTGCGGGCGCACCGACCGTCAGGTGCCGGTTGCGGGGGTGGATCCCCTTCAGGGGGATGCCGGCGGCGTCGTGCAGGAGCCCCTCCGCCTGGAAGCCGGGGCCGTCACCCGTGAACCCGGGGTCGACGACCACCTCGACGTGCCGGCCCGCCCACTCCTCGGGCACCCGGCCCTCGATGCGGAACCAGCTCGTCGACCAGGGCTTTCCCCAGAGCGTGCCGGTGGTGAAGGGCACGTAGGCGGCCTGGAGCGCCTGGTCGACGGGGACCGGCTCGCCGGGCACGTGCCACACGGACAGGGCGAGCGGGACCCGGTCGGTGTACTGCGCGGGGCGCAGGAACTGCCGCAGCGCGCGCTCCAGGCGCGCCTCCACCAGCGAACGGTCGTCGTGCACGGCGGCTCCTCTGCGCTCGGACGGCTCTGTCCCGAGTGTCCCTTCCCCGCGTGAACACCGCGCACCCGCGTCGCCCCGGCGGGTGGTTGACGATTCGACATGACTGCCGCGTTCCCGCCTGGGCATGGATCCCCGTGAACGTGTTCGAGCTGGAGGGGAACCGACATCGGCACGCAGGCGGGGGTCATGAAGAGGCAGGCACGAGGAGGTGGTCCCATGGCCATGGGGGCCTCCTCCGCCAAGGCAGTGGAGGAAGCGGCCGACGGGGCGGGCGACGGGGAGGACGGCGCACAGCTCAGGCGCCGGCTGGGCAGGGCGGACCTGCGGGCGGTGCCCGAGGTGCGCAGGGCTCTGCGGGAGCTGTTACGGCACTGGGGCGGGCCGGGATGCTCCGAGACAGCCGAGCTGCTGACGAGCGAGCTCGTCACCAACGCCCTCATCCACACCGACCGCGACGCGGTCCTGACGGCCACCGTCGGTCCCCACGGACTCCGCGTAGAGGTCCGGGACTTCGTGGGACGCAGGCCCAGGCTGCGGTTACCGGACGCCGGCGACGGTACGCACGGCAGAGGCCTGGTCCTCGTCCAGTCCCTGGCCGACGCCTGGGGGGTCCGGGCGCACGGTGTGGGCAAGGCGGTGTGGTTCGAACTGGACGGCGGCGCGGTGTCGTAGACACCGCGCCGCCGTGGTGATGTCCGGGCCCGGCCGGGATCCGGCCGGGCCGTCCGGCTCGTGCGGACCAGGTGCCTCAGCCGAACTGCTGCTCGAGGTCCTTCAGCTTGCGCTCCAGCGAGTCGAGTCGCGGCAGGGCCATCGTGTCGTCCTCCGCGGTGAGGTCGACGGTGATCGGCTCAGTGCTCTTGCGGACGGGAGTGAGGGACGGCCGTGAGCGCACGGGCAGCTGCTCCGCGGTGGATATGGCAGGCTCCGCGGATGCCTGGCCCGAGGCCCGCTCCACCGTCGCGGTCTCCAGCTCCCGGCCGCCGCCGCGGCCGGCCAGCCCTCGGTGGCCCCGGCTGAGCGCCTTGAGGTGAGCACGCTCGACTCGCTCCTGCTCCCGGCGGCGCAGCCGGTTCTGCTCCTTCTGGCGCCGGTCCTCGCGGACCTCCTCGACGGCCTCGTCCAGGCTGCGGACGTTCTCCAGGAGCATCAGCGACCAGGCACCGTACGTCTCCCGGGGCGCGCGCAGCCAGCGGACGATACGGATCTGCGGCAGCGGACGCGGGACCAGGCCCTGCTCGCGCAGCGCGGCACGCCGGGTCTGCTTCAGCGCGCGGTCGAACAGCACCGCGGCCGACAGGGACATGCCCGCGAAGAACTGCGGGGCGCCCGCGTGGTCGATGCCCCGGGGAGCGTGCACCCAGTTGAACCAGGCCGCGGCACCCGCGAACGTCCACACGAGTATCCGGGATCCGAGCGCCGCGTCACCGTGGCTGGCCTCGCGCACCGCGAGCACGGAGCAGAACATGGCCGCGCCGTCCAGGCCGAACGGGACGAGGTACTCCCAGCCGTCGGAGAGGCCGAGGTTCTGCTCGCCGAAGCCGACCAGGCCGTGGAAGGACAGCGCCGCGGCGACCGCGGCGCAGCAGAACAACAGCACGTAGGAGGCCGTGCCGTAGATGGCCTCCTTGCGCCTGCGACGCTCCTCGCTGCGCTCCCACGAGTCGTCGCTGCTCGCGCTCTCCCCGGACCGTTTTCCGCGCGCGAGCACCGCCACCGCCGCCAGCAGTCCCAGGAGCAAGACGCCGCCCGGAAGCAGCCAGTTCAGCGATATGTCGGTCAGTCTCATCTGGGGTCCCTTGCATTGGGATAGGGCGTAACGCCCGCCATAGTGGCCCAATCCCGTCAGCCCTCAGGGGGTTTCGGGGCAAGAGGCCGCCAAGGGAGTGCAAGGGGATGCGCAGGGCGGCGTTCTGCTCGAACTGCCGCGCGAGGGACGGGAGTTGAGTGCGAATAAGATTACCCGTACGGATGGTTCGACGGAAAGTTCCTGCGGCAAGTGAGGAAGTCGTGAATCGACTGCGATCCGCGGAGCCTCACCGTGCGGGGGGGTCGCCGGAGTTGATCTTAGGGCACTCGTGGGCCGCCCTCGTCCGGGACGGTTCAACCGGCCGCGGCCGCCGCCAACTTGGCCACCCGGTCGGCGTCGCAGGTGCGCGGGCAGGTGGTGCAGGTGTCCTCCGGGCGCAGCGTGTAGAAGAAGCAGCAGGTCACCCGGTCGCGGGTGGGCAGGGACTCGCCGTTCGGACCGGTCAGCTCGCGGAACGCGGCGGAGCCGGCGTACGGCTGCGTCGACCCCGGCAGCAGCAGCTCCAGCTCACGCATCGCCCGCCGCTCCTCGCCGAGCAGGTGGGCGATGTACCAGAGTCCCTCGACGACCTCGTCGGTCGCCATGCCCCACAGCGCCCGGCCGCGCCGCCGCATGCGGGGGCCGAAGCCGCCGAGGACCGGCTCCAGGTGCTCGGCCACCGCGGCCCGCACCTCCGTGCGCAGCGCCGCCTCGTCGGGGACGACCCGGGCGCCCGGCAGTCCGGCCGCGGGGTCGCCGGGCAGGCAGGCGAACGTCGAGACGCGGACGGCCATGCTGCCGAGCGTGCGCTCGTATGTGACGTCCTCCACAGCGAAGCGGGGGACGCGGCGTCGCAGGAACCACGGCACGGTGATCAGCAGGCAGGCCGGCCAGGCGTACCGGTGCAGACCGAATCCGGCCACGACGTCGGGGCGCGCCCGCTGTCCGTAGTCCCGGATCACCTGCTCCTCGTCCCGTGCGAGGAAGGCGTCGAGGTCGGTCCCGCCGGCCGCCAACCCCGCTGCGCAGACCCACCCCTCGCCCGACGGCGCGGCCTCGCCGGCGCTCAGCTCGCGGACGCTCAGCCCGGAGAAGACCTCGGTCAGCCGGGCGTAGGCGTCGCCGACGGGCGACTGCCGCCCGTCGGCGGCCGGGGTGTCCGTGGCCGGTCCGTCGGACAGGGCGGTAGAGGGCATGCGGGACCATCCGCTTCACGATCGTTAGCAGGTAAGCCTTACCTTACCCGTCACTTCGGGTGTTTGAACTGAGCCCATGTACGCCTATGGTGCTTGACGGACGGGTAACAACCGCCGCAATGACCCCCAAGTACGACCAAGCCCGGAGGAGGGCCCGTGGAGCAGTCCGGTCCGCGCAGTGCGCACGGCTCCGCAGGCGCGGGGACCCCGGACATCCGTACGGGGGCCGTCCGGGTGCCCGCACAGCCGCGGGCCGCGGACATGGACCGGGGCACCGGCAGGGAGCGGACGCGGGGCGGTGTCCCCGACGGTGCCGTGCCCGGTGTCGGCGCCGGGGCCGCTCGCGGTGCGACCGGACCCGAGGCCGGGGGCCTGGCCCGCGCCCGCGGCGAGCACACGCACAGCGAGCCGCCCCTCCCGCGCCCCCGGGTCGAGGGCGTCCGCCCCGTCGTGCAGCGTTCCTCCGTACGCGGGCAGATCCTGGACGCCCTGCGCACCGCGCTCGTCGCGGGCGAGCTCGCCCCGGGAGAGGTGTACTCGGCGCCCCTGCTCGGCGAACGGTTCGGGGTGTCCGCGACGCCCGTACGGGAGGCGATGCAGCAGCTCGCGCTGGAGGGCGCGGTCGAGGTCGTCCCCAACCGCGGCTTCCGGGTCGTCGAACGCGGCACCCGGGAACTGGGTGAACTCGCCGAGGTCCGCGCCCTGATCGAGGTGCCGGTGATGCTGCGCCTGGCGCGCACCGTGCCCGCCGGGCGCTGGGCTGAGCTGCGCCCCCTCGCCGAGGCCACCGCGCGCGCCGCGTCCTCCGGGTGCCGCGCCACCTACGCCGAGTCCGACCGGGCCTTCCACCGTGCGGTGCTGGCGCTGTCCGGGAACAGCCAGCTGGTGCAGATCGCGGACGACCTGCACCGGCGCGCCCAGTGGCCGCTCGTCGGCGGTCCCGTCTCCCGGGGCCGGGCCGACCTGGTCGCCGACGCGGCCGAACACACCGCGCTCCTCGACGCGTTGATCGCCGAGGATCTGCCGGTCGTGCAGTCGCTGGTGCGCGAGCACTTCGCCGGGGCGTCCTGACCCCGTCGGCAGGCGCCCTTCCCCTCCTGCGCGTCACGGAGCGGTATCCGCCGCGCAACACACCGTGACGCCGGGAACCCGGCGCGCGGCGGGGGCGTGGCCCCCGGTACACGGCGAGAGCCGGACCGACACCGGGGGAGATTCCGATGCCCGACCCGTCCTGGACGGCCCAGCAGCAAGCCCAGCAGGCCGCGCAGCAGGCGCAGCAGATCCACCAGAACCACGTACGCGGCCACCGCGAGATGCACGACATGGCCCGCGGCCACGCCCGCCACTCCGGCTCGCCCCATCTGCACCGTCCGGCGCCGTACGGCGGCGGCCGGAGCGGAGGACTGCGCGGCCTCCTCGCCCTCCTGGTGATCGTGGGCGTGATCGTCTACGTGGCCCGCGACCCCGAACTGCGCACCACGGTCCAGGAGTTCGCCCGCACCCTGCTGGCCCGCGCCCAGAGCGGCTGACCCAGGGGCGGACGCGTACGGCTGCCTTCTCGCCGGGTCCGCGCCCCGGGCGGAGCGAGTTCACCGTCGGGCGCGTCCGACCGCCTGTTGGCCGGTCCGCGTCCGGAGCGGGCCGGCCCGCGGACGTGCGCACCCGGTGACCCTGTGCGCCGGGCCGCCCCGAATCGGGCGAGCTCGCCGGTGGGCGGGGCGGCCGTCTCTCGTCCCGGCCGCCCGGAGCGGGCGAACCCGCTGCCCAGGACGCCGGTGCTCAGGCCGTGGCAGCCGGTGGGGCCAGTTGGCGGGCCAGCCAGGTCGGGACGCCGCCGAGCAGACGGAACAGGCGGCCCGCCTCCGCGCGCAGGCGGGACGCCTCCGGTTCGGCCTCGGCGTCCGCAAGTGACGCCAGCGCGGGAGCCGTGCCCACGAGGTAGCCCAACTCCTCGCGGATCCGCAGTGATTCGGCGAACCCGTGTCGCGCCTCGGCCAACTCGCCCTCCCGCAGGGCGAGTCCGGCCAGATGCCGCCAGGTGAAGGAGAGCAGCAGCGGATCGTCGTGCGCCACCGCGCCCGCGTGCGCGCGCCGGTAGGCGGCGCGGGCGGCCTGCGGGGAGCGCGCGAGGTTCTCGGCGAGCAGTCCGCGCCGGAAGTCCAACAGGGCCCGCCCCCGGGCGCCGGGCGCGAGCAGCGCGGCGGCCCGGCCGAGCGCGGCCCGCGCCTCGTCCGCCCGGTCGCGCACGCCGAGCAGAGTCGCCGCGTACGCGAGCTGCCCCCGTTCGCAGGCCGCCGCACCGCGCTCGTCGTCGCTCTGCGCGACAGCCTCCGCGGTCCGCAGCGCGTCCTCCGCCTCGGCCCAGCCCTGTTCGGTGTACAGGCACCGCTCGACGAGCAGCGACGCCCGCTGGAGCGCCGCCTCCGCTGTGTGCGGCCGCAGCAGCGCGGCCGCGTCGGCCCAGCAGGCTCGCGAGCGCAGCCGCCATACCGCGGTCTGGAGTGGATCGTCCCCTGCAGTCGTTCCGTGACCAGACATGGCGGTATGCGCCACGTTGCCCTCCCCGAGCACACCATTGAGCTGTTGAGTGGTGGCATCTCAGCACGGATCGCGGCGCCCGGCCAAGAGGGTGGGTGAAGGATTTCACAAAGTCATAGGTGTTCGGCCGCCGCTCGCGGGCGTCGCGCGTCAGCTCATGCGCAGTGCCAGGAAGAAGTCCAACTTGTCCTCCAGGCGTGACAGATCACGACTCGTCAACTGTTCGATCCGGCCGACGCGGTAGCGCAGCGTGTTGACGTGCAGGTGCAGACGGGTGGCGCAACGCGTCCAGGAACCGTCGCAGTCCAGGAACGCCTCCAGGGTGGGGATCAGCTCGGCGCGGTGCCTGAGGTCGTAGTCCCGCAGCGGGTCCAGGAGCCGGGCCGTGAAGGCGCGGCGCACGTCGTCCGGCACGAAGGGCAGCAGGAGCACGTGCGAGGCCAGCTCCTGGTGTCCGGCTGCGCAGACCCGGCCGGGGCGCGCGGCGGCGACCCTGCGGGCGTGCCGGGCCTCCTCCAGCGCCCCGCGCAGACCCTCCGCCGAGTGCACGGCGGCGCTGACGCCGAGGGTGAGCCGCCCGTCGTCGTCGAGTCCGGCGGACAGCGGGTCCCGTACCGCCTCCAGGAGCGAGTCGGCGAGCAGCCCCTCCTCGGAGCCGTCGTGCTCCGCGGACACCGCCGGGAGCGGGACGAGCGCGATCGCCTCATCGCCCGTATGGGCGACGGCTATCCGGTCGGAGTGCTCGGGACCGGCGGACAGCGGGTCGACGAGGATCTCCTCCAGCAGCGACTGGGCGACCGGGCCGCCTTCGATCTCGCCGCCCTCCCACTCGACGCGCGCCACGACCACCTGCCAGTGCGGGGCGGCGCCGAGGCCGGGCAGCAGGACCGGTGCCGCGACCCGCAGCCGCGCCGCGATCTCGGCCGGCGCCGCCCCCGTCTGCACCAGCTCCAGCACCTCCTGCGCGAGCCGCCGCCGTACCGTGCGTGCCGCGTCGCGCCGGTCCCGCTCCACCGCGATCAGCTGGGTGACGCCCTGGAGCAGGTCGAGCCGCTCCTCGGGCCAGTCCCCGGCGTCCGCCTCGACGGCGAGCAGCCAGTCGGAGAGCACGGTCTCGCGGACGTCCCGCGACGCACCGGAGGACCGTTGGGACGCGCGGATCGGGAACAGCGAGTACGTGGCCGTGCCGATCGTCACCCGGTGCGGGCCGGGGCGGCCGGTGCGGGCCGCGGCCAGGTGCTCGGCGGCCAGCTCGGCGCACACGTCGGCCGCCAGGGCCGCCCCCGCGACCTTCGATCCGGCGATGGGCCGCCCGGTGGGCGACAGGACCCAGGCCCGCAGATCCAGGTCGCTGCCGAGCAGGTCGAGGACCACGTCGGGGCCGCCGCCGGCCGGCCCGGACGTCATCATCCGCCGATGCCGGTCCACCACGGCCGCCAGGTCCCCGGCCCGCTCGCCCGAGACCTGGCGTACGACGTGCTCGGTGATCGTCGCGAAGGCCACCGACTCGTTCACCGCGAACAGCGGCAGCCGGTGCCGGGCGCAGGCCAGGATCAGGTCGTCCGGCACGTCGCCCAGCTCCGCCTCACCGGCGGCGAGGGCGGCGACTCCGGCACCGGCGAGGATGCGTACGAAGGACTCGGAGTCGGCGGCACCGTGCCGCCAGGCGAGGCCGGTGAGGACCAGCTCGCCGCCCGAGAGGTATCGGCTGGGGTCCTTGAGGTCCGTGGTCATCACGCCGCGCACCGCGCGGTCCAGCTCGTCCTCGCCGCCGAGCAGCCGCAGGCCCAGCGCGTCGGTGTCCAGCAGTGCGCGCAGCCGCATTCTCGTCGCCGCCGTTCTGTGTCTCGAAATCTACGATGGTTCTGTGGCGAGGACCCCTGGTGGGTCGTCCCCCGTCGGGAGCGGGGCACGGGTCCTCAGAACGGTGGCCGTGGCCCCCGTGTGGCCGTGTCCTGGGCTTTCGTGAGCGGTGCTCCTTGATTCCCAGTCCGTGCCGGATGTTTCCAGAGGAAAGCGAAGAGGTTACTGATGACCTCCGTTCATACGAATCTACAAGATGAGCTCCCTGGCCAGCCAACTCCTTCATGGTTTCGGTGACTGACCCCGGTGTGCGACGGAGCTGTGTACTGGCCCCACTCCGCGTCAACAACTCATGAACGAGCCGGGCCCGCCGCACACGATCTGGCTTGAACAGAACGACCCACGATACGAAGAAGAGAGCCACTCATGGACTTCCTTCGCCCCGCCAGCTGGGAGGAGGCGCTCGCCGCCAAGGCTGAGCACCCCACCGCTGTGCCGATTGCGGGTGGCACCGATGTGATGGTCGAGATCAACTTCGACCACCGCCGGCCCGAGTACCTCCTGGATCTCAACCGCATCGGCGAGCTGAGCGAGTGGGAGGTCGGCGAGGACAGCGTGCGCCTTGGCGCCTCCGTTCCGTACACCCAGATCATGGAGAACCTGCGCGGCGAGCTTCCCGGCCTGGCGCTGGCCTCCCACACGGTGGCCTCCCCGCAGATCCGCAACCGCGGCGGCGTCGGCGGAAACCTCGGCACCGCCTCCCCGGCCGGCGACGCCCACCCCGCCCTCCTCGCGGCTGGCGCCGAGGTCGAGGTCGAGTCGGTACGCGGCTCCCGCCTCATCCCGATCGACGAGTTCTACACCGGCGTGAAGCGCAACGCGCTCGCCGCCGACGAACTGATCCGCGCCGTCCACGTCAAAAAGGCCGACGGCCCCCAGCAGTACTCGAAGGTCGGCACCCGCAACGCCATGGTCATCGCGGTGTGCGCCTTCGGCCTCGCCCTGCACCCGCAGACCCGCACGGTCCGCACCGGCATCGGCTCCGCGGCACCGACGCCGGTCCGCGCGAAGACCGCCGAGGAGTTCCTGAACGCGGCGCTCGAAGAGGGGGGCTTCTGGGACAACGGAAAGATCATCACCCCGTCGGTCGCCAAGCAGTTCGCGGACCTGTGCTCCGCCGCCTGCAACCCGATCGACGACGTCCGGGGCACGGCGAGCTACCGCCGCCACGCGGTCGGCATCATGGCCCGCCGCACCCTGACCTGGACCTGGGAGTCGTACCGCGGCACCGCCGCCACCACGGAGGGAGTCGCGTAATGCGCGTCAATTTCACGGTCAACGGCCGTCCACAGGAGGCCGACGACGTCTGGGAGGGCGAGTCGCTCCTCTACGTCCTGCGCGAGCGCCTGGGACTGCCCGGCTCGAAGAACGCCTGTGAGCAGGGCGAGTGCGGTTCCTGCACGGTCCGCCTCGACGGTGTGCCGGTGTGTTCGTGTCTGGTCGCCGCCGGCCAGGTCGAGGGCCGCGAGGTCGTCACGGTCGAGGGGCTCGCCGACTTCGCCAAGCAGCGTGCGGAACACGGTGGTTGCGCGAGCGGCGCCTGCGGATCCGCCGAGAAGGCCGGGACGTCGCTCGACGCCGCCAAGCAGTGGGCGGCCAAGGGCCACGACTCGCAGACCGGTGAGGGCGTCGAACTCTCGCCCGTCCAGCAGGCGTTCATCGACGCCGGTGCCGTCCAGTGCGGTTTCTGCACCCCGGGCCTGCTGGTCGCCGCCGACGAGATGCTGGAGCGCAACCCGAACCCGAGCGACGCGGACATCCGCGAGGCGCTGTCGGGCAACCTGTGCCGCTGCACGGGCTACGAGAAGATCATGGACGCCGTCCGGCTCGCCGCCGCGCGCCAGTCCGAGCCCGAGGGGGTCTGACGCCATGGCCGACACACGCACCACCGGCATCCCGTCCAAGGTGACCCAGGGGTCGAAGACGAAGGGCGGCATTGGGGAGTCCACCCTCCGCCCGGACGGCACCCTCAAGGTCACCGGCGAGTTCGCCTACTCGTCCGACATGTGGCACGAGGACATGCTGTGGGGGCAGATCCTGCGCTCCACGGTCGCCCACGCCGAGATCGTGTCGATCGACACCTCCGAGGCCCTCGCACAGCCCGGCGTCCACGCCGTCATGACGTACGACGACCTGCCGACCGCCGTGAAGAACTACGGCCTGGAGATCCAGGACACCCCGGTCCTCGCGCACGGCAGGGTCCGTCACCACGGCGAGCCCGTCGCGATCGTCGCCGCCGACCACCCGGAGACCGCGCGCCGCGCCGCCGCGAAGATCAAGGTCGAGTACCGCGAACTGCCCGTCATCACGGACGAGGCGTCCGCGACCGCGCCCGACGCGATCCTCATCCACGAGAACCGCGACGACCACCACATCGGCCACGTGCCGCACCCGAACATCGTGCACCGTCAGCCGATCGTCCGCGGCGACGTCGGGAAGGCCGCCGAGAAGGCCGACTTCGTCGTCAAGGGCGAGTACACCTTCGGCATGCAGGACCAGGCCTTCCTCGGCCCGGAGTCCGGCCTCGCGGTGCCGGGCGAGGACGGCGGCGTCGACCTCTACATCGCCACCCAGTGGCTCCACTCCGACCTGCGCCAGATCGCCCCGGTCCTCGGCCTGCCGGAGGACAAGGTCCGGATGACGCTCTCCGGCGTCGGCGGCGCCTTCGGCGGCCGCGAGGACCTGTCGATGCAGATCCACGCCTGCCTGCTGGCGCTGCGGACCGGCAAGCCCGTCAAGATCGTCTACAACCGGTTCGAGTCCTTCTTCGGACACGTCCACCGGCACCCGGCGAAGCTGTACTACGAGCACGGCGCCACCAAGGACGGCAAGCTCACGCACATGAAGTGCAGGATCGTCCTGGACGGCGGTGCCTACGCGTCGGCCTCCCCGGCGGTCGTCGGCAACGCGTCCTCGCTGAGCGTCGGCCCGTACGTGATCGACGACGTCGACATCGAGGCCATCGCGCTCTACACCAACAACCCGCCCTGCGGCGCCATGCGCGGCTTCGGCGCGGTGCAGGCGTGCTTCGCCTACGAGGCCCAGATGGACAAGCTCGCCGACGCGGTGGGCATGGACCGCGTCGAGTTCCGGCAGCTCAACGCCATGGAACAGGGCACGGTCATGCCGACCGGGCAGCCGGTCGACTCCCCGGCCCCCGTCGCCGAACTGCTGCGCCGCGTCAAGGCGATGCCGCTGCCGCCCGAGCGCCAGTGGGAGAGCTCCGAGGGCGCCGACGTACGGCAGCTGCCCGGCGGCCTGTCCAACACCACGCACGGCGAGGGCGTCGTCCGCGGCATCGGCTACGCGGTCGGCATCAAGAACGTCGGCTTCTCCGAGGGCTTCGACGACTACTCGACCGCGAAGGTCCGCATGGAGGTCGTGGGCGGCGAGCCCGTCGCCACGGTCCACACCGCGATGGCCGAGGTCGGCCAGGGCGGCGTCACGGTCCACGCGCAGATCGCCCGCACCGAGCTGGGCGTCACCCAGGTGACCATCCACCCCGCCGACACACAGGTGGGCAGCGCCGGTTCGACCTCCGCGTCGCGCCAGACGTACGTCACCGGCGGCGCCGTCAAGAACTCCTGCGAGCTGGTGCGCGAGAAGGTCCTGGAGCTCGGCCGGCGCAAGTTCGGCACCTACCACCCCGCGTGGGCGACGGCCGAACTCCTCCTGGAGGGCGGCAAGGTCGTCACCGACGGCGGCGAGGTCCTCGCCGATCTCGCCGACGTGCTCGAAGGCGAGGCCGTCGAGGTCGAGGCCGAGTGGCGGCACCGTCCGACGGAGGCGTTCGACCTGCGCACCGGTCAGGGATTCGGGCACGTCCAGTACTCGTTCGCCGCGCACCGCGCCGTCGTCGAGGTGGACACCGAGCTCGGCCTGGTCAAGGTCGTCGAACTGGCCTGCGCCCAGGACGTCGGCAAGGCCCTCAACCCGCTGTCCGTCGTCGGCCAGATCCAGGGTGGCACCACCCAGGGCCTCGGCGTGGCGGTCATGGAGGAGATCATCGTCGACCCGAAGACCGCGAAGGTGCGCAACCCCTCCTTCACGGACTACCTGATCCCCACGATCCTCGACACGCCGACCATCCCCGTCGACGTGCTCGAACTCGCCGACGACCACGCTCCGTACGGGCTCCGTGGCATCGGCGAGGCCCCGACCCTGTCGTCCACCCCGGCCGTTCTCGCGGCGATCCGGAACGCGACGGGTCTGGAGCTCAACCGGACACCGGTACGGCCCGAGCACCTCACGGGCACCGCGTAGGCACCGGGCAGACTCTCCGGGCGGCGCAGGGAACGTCACACTTCGTCGCGCCGCCCGGAGTACTCAAGCGCCGCACCGCTCACGGAACTTGAACCGTCGAAAAGTGATCACCGTCAGTACCAGCAGCAGATCCTGATCGTTCGTCTCGGGCCGTCCCCCGGGTCGTGCGGCCGAAGCACCATCCCAAATCCCACAGCCGCCATGCGGTTGATCAGCCGTCAGGGCGGCTGTCTCGGGTGCCCCTTTGAACCTTGGGAGTAGGCCCACATGACCCAGCAGTCTCTGGAGCCGAAGACCGTCGCGGAGGACGCGGGCGCGGGTAGCCGCGTCCCGGCCGGACGGTCCTGGCTCGACCGGTACTTCCACATATCCCAGCGGGAGAGCTCGATCGCGCGTGAGGTGCGCGGCGGCGTCACCACCTTCATGGCGATGGCGTACATCCTGTTGCTCAACCCCCTCGTCCTGTCCGGCAAGGACGCGGCGGGGGACACGCTCGGCCAGAAGGCCCTGATCACCGCGACCGCGTTCGCGGCGGCCTTCACCACGCTCCTGATGGGGTTCGTCGGCAAGGTGCCGCTCGCCCTCGCCGCCGGACTGTCCGTCTCCGGTGTGCTCTCCTCGCAGGTCGCCCCGCAGATGACCTGGCCGCAGGCCATGGGCATGTGTGTGATGTACGGCGTCGTGATCATGCTCCTGGTCGTCACCGGCCTGCGCGAGATGATCATGAACGCCATCCCGTTGGCGCTGAAGCACGCGATCACCATGGGCATCGGCCTCTTCGTCGCCCTCATCGGCCTGGTGAAGGCGGGCTTCGTGCACCAGGGCAAGTCGACCCCGGTGACCCTCGGCCCGACCGGTGAACTCGCCGGCTGGCCGGTCCTGCTCTTCGCGGCGACCCTGCTCGCGATCTTCATGCTCCAGGCGCGCGGCATCCCCGGCGCGATCCTGATCGGCATCGTCGGCGGCACCGTGGTCGCCGTCGTCCTCAACGCGGCCGGTGTCATCGACCCCGAGCAGTGGGCCGGCGGCGCCCCAGAACTGCACGGAAGCGCCGTCTCGATGCCGGACTTCTCGCTCTTCGGCAAGGTCGAGTTCGGCGGCTGGGGCGAAGTGGGCGCGATGACGGTCGGCATGATCGTCTTCACGCTCGTGCTCGCCGGGTTCTTCGACGCGATGGCCACCATCATCGGGGTCGGCACCGAGGCCGAGCTCACCGACGCGCAGGGCCGGATGCCGGGCCTGTCCAAGGCCCTGTTCATCGACGGCGCGGGCGGCGCGGTCGGCGGTGTCGCCGGCGCCTCCGGCCAGACGGTCTTCGTCGAATCGGCGACCGGCGTGGGCGAGGGCGCCCGCACGGGACTCTCCTCGGTCGTCACCGGCCTGTTCTTCGCGGCCTGCCTGTTCTTCACCCCGCTCACGGCGATCGTCCCGGGCGAGGTCGCCGCGGCGGCCCTGGTCGTCATCGGCGCCATGATGATGATGAACGCCCGCCACGTGGACTGGGCCGACCGCGCCACCGCGATCCCGGTCTTCCTGACCGTCGTGATCATGCCCTTCACGTACTCGATCACCGCGGGAGTCGCGGCCGGCGTGATCTCGTACGTCGCCATCAGGATCGCCCAGGGCAAGGCCCGGGAGATCGGGGCGTTCATGTGGGGCCTGACGGTGATCTTCTTCGTCTACTTCGCCCTCGACCCGATCGAAAGCTGGATGGGCGTCCACTGACGCCCGGCCACCCACCACGCAACCGCTGTCAAGGAGACCGAGAGATGCTGGACATCGCCGAAGAGCTGCACCGGTGGGTCGAGCAGGGACGCGATTTCGCCGTCGCCACCGTCGTGGCCGTCGGCGGCAGCGCACCCCGCCGGCCCGGCGCCGCACTCGCGGTCGACTCCGACGGCACGGCGATCGGCTCGGTCTCCGGCGGTTGCGTGGAGGGCGCGGTCTACGAACTGTGCCGACAGGCCCTGGAGGACGGCGGGACCGTCCTCGAACGCTTCGGCTACAGCGACGAAGACGCCTTCGCGGTCGGCCTGACCTGCGGCGGCATCATCGACATCCTGGTCACCCCGGTCCGCGCCGGCGACGCCGCCCGGCCGGTGCTGGCGGACGCGCTGGCCGCCGCCGCGGGAGGACGGGCGGCGGCGGTGGCACGCGTCGTCTCCGGGCCCGCGGAACTGATGGGCCGCGCCCTCCTCGTACACCCCGACGGTTCCTACGAGGGCGGCCTCGGGGCCCACCCCGAACTCGACCGCACCGTGGTGGGGGAGGCCGCCGCCCTCCTGGACGCGGGGCGCACCGGCACCCTGGAGATCGGAGAGCAGGGCTCCCGCTGCGGAGCACCGCTCACCGTGCTCGTCGAGTCCTCGGTGCCCCCGCCCCGCATGATCGTCTTCGGGGCGATCGACTTCGCCTCGGCCCTCGTCCGCATCGGCAAGTTCCTGGGCTACCGGGTGACGGTGTGCGACGCCCGCCCGGTCTTCGCGACGGCCACCCGCTTCCCCGAGGCGGACGAGATCGTCGTCGAATGGCCCCACACGTACCTGGAGGGCACCGAGACCGACTCCAGGACGGTGCTGTGCGTGCTGACCCACGACGCCAAGTTCGACGTACCGCTGCTCCGGCTCGCCCTGCGGCTCCCGGTGGCGTACGTCGGCGCGATGGGGTCGCGCCGCACTCATCTGGAGCGCAACGACAGGCTGCGCGAAGTCGGCGTCACCGAACTGGAGCTGGCGCGGCTCAGGTCGCCGATCGGCCTGGATCTCGGCGCCCGCACGCCGGAGGAGACGGCCCTGTCCATCGCCTCGGAGATCGTCGCCAACCGGCGTGGCGGCAGCGGCATTTCGCTGACCGGCGCGCACACGCCGATCCACCACGATGCGGCGTCGGTGCCCGCGGGGCGGATCGGGTCGGGGGCCTGACCCTGTTCCCTCGGGTCAGAGCAGACGGGTGATCAGGTCGTCCTGATCGCCGGTCATCACCCCGTCGGTTGCCACAGAATCAACTCCCGCACATAGTCCCCGAATCCCACGATTCCAAGGCGGCTCATGCGCCCGCGGTCGACGACCGAACTTGTACGGTGGCCGGTGGCATCGGGCCCCGGGGGTGCGGGGCGCCGTCGGGTCAACGGCACAGCGGGGGAGCGCAAGGTGAGTGGGTCGGCAACCGGACAGGGCCGTATCGGAGGGCGACAGGCGCAGGAAGGCCGCCGCCTGTCGCCGGCCGCGACCGCGGTACTGGGAGTCTTCCTCCTGGCCGACGTCGTGTTCGTGTGCGGAACCCTGGTGAGTCTGTGGCCGGTGGTGCTCGGACTCGTCCAGCCCGGCGCCGATGTCGGCGCCGGGCAGCCGTGGTCGCCCTTCGGCCTGGCACAGTGGTCGCTCACCCCTGACACGGCGATGCTGGTCGCGGTGATTCTCTGCAGTGCCCTGGGCAGCTTCGTCCATGCGGCCACGTCCTTCGCGACCTACGTGGGCAACAGACGGCTGTATGCGAGCTGGTTGTGGTGGTACCTGCTCAGGGCCGGCATCGGGGTGGCACTGGCCCTGCTGGTCTACTTCCTGCTGCGCGGCGGTCTCTTCGCCGGGAGTTCGGGGGCGGGGGCGACCAATCCGTACGGCTTCTCCGGCATCGCGGGACTGTGCGGTCTGTTCTCCAAGCAGGCGACGGACAAGCTCCGGGAGATCTGCGACACGGTCCTGAGCACGACCAGCGACGGTGACCGTGATCGTCGGGACAAACTGGCCGTGGCGCAAGACGGCGAACCCCACTCGCACGGTGCGTGAGTCGTACCTGCCGGGCGTCACGGGCAGGTGGCCCCGGCCCGGTGCGACGGGCCTTTCTCGTGCAGGCGTATTGACGCGAGCATGGCCTTCGATGACGCTCGTGGGAGCGCTCCCGCAAGTCCCTCGTGACCGTTGCGCATCAGGAGTGAACCCCTTATGAGACGTGCCCCCATCTGGCTCGCCGCCCTCTCGCTCGGACTGACGGCCCTGCTGGCCGCCCCGTCCGCGCAGGCCGCCGACACCGCCGGGCCGGCCGGCCGCGGCCCCTCCCTGTACGTCCCCGACGCCAACCCGCAGGCGTACCGGCAGGCCTACGAACTCGCCCGCGAGGGCAAGTTCCTGGACGCGGCGGGCATTCTGGCCATGGTCGACACGCCCCAGGCCGTCTGGTTCGGCGACCAGACGCCCGCCCAGGTGGAGCGCATGGTCCGCCAGGTCGTCCGGGACGCCGACGAGGACGACGCCGTCCCCGTGCTCGCGCTCTACGACATCCCCGGCCGCGACTGCTCCAACTACTCCGCGGGCGGGGCCGCCGACACCGCCGAGTACAAGGAATGGATCGACGCCGTGGCACGGGGGATCGGCAGCCGCGAGGCCATGGTCATCCTGGAGCCCGACGCCCTCGCGCTGCTGCCGTCGGACTGCGGTCAGGACGACGCGCAGGGCACGAAGACCGCCGCGCGGTACCTGGAGGTCGAGTACGCGGTGGACCACCTGGAGCCGCTGCGCGGAACCCGCGTCTACCTCGACACCGGACATCCCGGCTGGCACACCGTCGACTCCATCGTGCCGCGCCTGATCAAGGGCGGTGTCGGGCACGCGTCCGGCTTCTACACGAACGCCTCGAACTACAACACCGACGACGCCAACTCCTGGTACGGCAAGCTGATCTCCTCGTGCATCGCCTACGTGGGCGCGGGCGGCGACGTCGCCGCCTGTCCGAACCAGTGGTGGCCGCGGGCGGACGCGCAGTCCTGGCTCGACGCGAACGTGCACACGCCCCCGTCCAGGATGACGCACTTCGTCACCGACTCCAGCCGCAACGGGCAGGGCCCCTGGACACCCCCGGCCGGCACCTATCCCGACCCGCAGGACTGGTGCAATCCGCCGGACCGCGGCCTGGGCGCCCGGCCCACCCTGCGCACCGGAGACCCGTTGCAGGACGCCCGGCTGTGGATCAAGACGCCGGGCGAGTCGGACGGGCTGTGCCTGCGCGGTACGCCGGGGCCGGAGGATCCGGAGCGCGGGACGGTCGACCCCGAGGCGGGCGACTGGTTCCCCGAACAGGCCCTGGAACTGGTGCGGTTCGCCAACCCACCGGTCCTGCCGCGGAGTTGAGCCACGGGCGTGGACCCTCGTCCTGGCCGCCCAGGGCGTACGGCTCAGGCCGTCCGGTCCTCCGTCCGGTCAGTCCGTCCCCAGGGGCCCGGGCGCCTCAATCGGTCCGCAGCAGCCCGTCGACGGCCCGCCCGAACATCCAGCGAGCCGCCCCGCGCAGCGGGCGGTCGGCCGCCCCGGGCAGCCATCGCACGCTCAGGTCCTCCCGCCACACCACCCAGGAGCCGGCGGCGGGGTGGTCCGGTGCCCCCACCGGGCCGGGCGCCCCTGGCCGCTCCGGGGAGGCTGGATGCACCTCGATCTCCGCCCATCCGGTCACGAAGGTGCCGAGCTTCACGAGCCGGCACCGTCCCGGCCGCCCCTCCGCGGGCGGCTGCCAGGTGACGACCTCCATCGGATCGTCGAATGCCAAGGGCCCCATGCCCGACCGTGCCACGAACACCGTGCCCGCCCGGGTCGGCGGCGGCGTGCGCACGGTGACGCGGGTCAGCGGCACGACGGCCGCGTGCCGCGTCCAGTCGGTCAGACGGCGCCAGCTCTCCTCGACGGAGTGCGGGGCCGAGCGTTCGAACACGAAGAGAACCACGGTGTGATCGTAGGCCCCGAACGGGAGATGAATCCTCGCGCAACCACCCGAAATGGGGCGCCATCACCCCTGCCGCACGCACTGTTCTCCCACCCCGACCGGCTCGCCCGCGTGCTCGCCGCGGAGATCTCCTGGAGCGAGGTCATCACGGCCACCGGGTGCTGCCGGTGCGCCTCGGCTGACTGTCGGGGGCGGGCGAGTACGCGGGCGTCCGCCGGAGCCCGCACGTGTTCGTCAGCACTCGTACCTGCGCCTTGCGGGTGCGAGCCCATCGGCGCGTGTGAGCCCAACGGCACGTACGAGCTCCGCGGCGCGGTGCGAGCTCATCGGCGCGTGCCAGCCCCGCGCCGCGTACCCGCTGATCGGCCCGTGCGCGTTCCTCAGGGCCGGTACACGGTGCCGGGCTCGGCCTTCCCCGGGGCCAGTAGTTGCGGCACCGTCACGAAGACGTACCCCCGCTTCTTGAGCGCGTCGATGATGCCGGGCACCGCGGGCACGGTGCCCGGGTAGAGGTCGTGCAGCAGGATGATCCCGTCCCGGGACGACTGCTGGAGGACGCGCTTCTCTATCAGCGCCGAATCGCTCGTCTGGTAGTCCTTGGCGGTCACGCTCCACAGGACTTCGGCGAGCCCGAGTTCGCGGCTGATCCGGTGCACCGTGTCGTTCGTCCGTCCCTGCGGCGGACGCATCAGCGTCGGCTTGCGGCCGGTGAGCCGCTCTATCGCGTCGTTGGGCCGTTCCAGCTCCTCGCGTATCTGCTGCGACGAGATGCGCGTAAGGATCTTGTGGTCCCAGGTGTGGCTGGCCACCTCGTGGCCCTCGTCAGCCATGCGTTTCACCAGCTCGGGGTACTTCTCGATGTGCCGCTTGCCGAGCAGGAAGAAGGTCGCCGGGACCTGCTTCTCCTTGAGGATGTCGAGCAGCCGCGCCGAGTGCTCGCTCGGTCCGGCGTCGAAGGTCAGTGCGATGCACTTGGCCTCGCGGCAGTCGACGGTTCCGAAGCGTGCCTGCACGTCGGTCGCGGCTCCCGCGCGGGCGGTGCTCGGCGCGGTGGTGCGCACGGTCGTGCACCCCGTCAGCGGAAGGGCCAGCGCGACGGCGGCGGAGATCGCCGCGGCCGTACGGAACCTGGTCCCCGGTCTTTTCATCTTCCTGGGCAGAGAAGGCATGCCCGCGACTATACATGTGGTGTATACACTCGATGTATAGCCCTGCGCGCTGCGCCGATGCGGGCTCCGGGCCGCCGTTGTGCGGCGCCGTGAGAGTGCTGCCGCAGGGGTGCGGCGGGGCGTCGGTGAGGGTGCGCTCGCCGCGCGGCGCCGTGCCGTTCGCCGCCGTCGTCGTGCGCCCGGCCGTTCCCGCTCGGACGCGAACCCTCGCCCCTTCGCGTGTCGTCCCTCATGCCTCGTGCGCGTGCCGCTCGGCGCTGGTGGGCGGCTCCGTCCGACGCGCTCTTTACGAATAAGTCATTCTCTGTAGAATTCTTCCCACCGAGAATTCCTGCACGCCGAGCGGCGGTGAGGCACGTGAACGTGACCGGCAAGGACAGTGCGCGCACGAGGTACGAGGTCGCCGTGATCGGCGGCGGCTTCGCGGGGCCCCTGCTCGCCGCGGTCCTGGCGCGCAACGGGGTGCGGACGCTCCTCGTCGAGGGCGAGGAATCCCCGCGCTTCGCGGTGGGGGAGTCGATGGTCCCGTACACGGCGGCACTCGCCCGCGTGGTGGCCCGGCGCTACGGCGTGCCCGAGGTCGAACACCTCACCAGCCTCGACGGCGTGCGGCGCGAGGTCTCGTCCCGCTGCGGGGTGCTGCGCAACATGGGGTTCGTCCACCACCGCCCGCACCTGCGCCAGCATCCGGGCGAGATCTACCAGGTGGTGAACCCCTCCGTCGTACCGCCCGTGCCGCATCTCTTCCGCGAGGACGTCGACGCCCATCTGCTGGCCGTCGCGCGGCGTCGCGGCGCGGACGTGCGCACCGGCCCCGGCGCACGCGTCGAGGGGCTCCGGATCGACGCGGACACGGGGGTGAGCCTGCGGACCGCGGCCGGCGAGGAGTTCACCGCGGAGTACGTGGTCGACGCGGGAGGCCGGCACGGACCCGTGGCGCGGGAACTGGGGTTGCGGGAGGAGCCGGCCCGGGCACGTCATCACTCCCGCACGCTCTTCACCCATATGACGGGCGTGACCCCGTACGACGCGACCGACGCCGGGCGGCTGCACGACCAGCCGAGCCCCTGGCACCAGGGCACCCTGCATCACGTCTTCGACGGAGGCTGGTTGTGGGTGATCCCCTTCGACAACCAGCCGCGCTCCACGAACAGCGTGTGCAGCGTCGGGCTCACCCTCGACGCCCGCAGGCACCCGGCCCGCGGCCTCGCGCCGCAGGAGGAGTTCGACCGGCTGCTGGCCCGGTTCCCCGACCTGGCCGAGCAGTTCCGGCACGCCGCCCCCGTCCGGCCGTGGACCGCGACGGGCCGGCTGCAGTACTCCTCGAAGCGCGTCGTCGGCGACCGCTACTGCCTGGCGTCCCACACCGCGGGTTTCGTCGACCCCCTCTACTCGCGCGGTCTCGCCCACAGTCTGGAGGTCGTCAACGCCCTGGGCCGTCGCCTGATCGACGCGGCGCACGAGGGCGACTGGTCCACCGGGCGGTTCCAGTACGTCGAGGACCTCCAGCAGGCCCTGTTCGACGCGCACGACGACCTGGTGTACGCGTCGTTCGTCTCCTTCCGCGACTTCGAGCTCTTCAACGCCGTCGTCCGGACCTGGACGGTGAGCACCGTGCTCGGCGCGCTCGCCGTGGAGAACGCCTGCGCCGCGTACGGCAGGAGCGGCGACGACGCCGTCTTCCGCGACCTGGAGCAGACCCGGCACCCCGGATCCCCGCTTCCCGGCAGCGCGCACTACAACTCCCTCGGTTCCTTGACCCGCACCCTGTGCGAGGAGGTCGAGGCCGGCACACGCACGCCGAAGGCGGCGGCGGACGGGATCTTCGACGCCATCGGGCGGGCCGACTACCTCCCGCCGTCCCTCGGCCTGGCGGACCCGGCCGACCGGTTCTTCCACAACACCCCGGCGCGTATCGCGCGTGCCGCCCGCTGGGTGTGCACGGATGCGCCCGACGAGGTCGGCGCGTTGCTCAAGGGCGCCATGGGAGGGCTGATCCGGGAGCGGCTGCGCGGCGTGCGCCGTCCCGGGTGACCCGGCGGGTGCCTTCCGGGTCACGACCGGAAGGCACCTCCCGGGCCGCTCCGGCGGACCGGGCCGGAGCCGCGCCGTCGACGCGGACCGGCCGCTGTCCTGTCCCACCCGACGACAAGGAGACCGTACGTGAACGCAACGGGCACATCTGAGCTGGAGAGGGAGACGTACGACGTGGCGATCCTCGGATCGGGCGTCGCCGGCTCCCTCCTCGGCGCGATCCTGGCCCGGCACGGGACCAAGGTCCTTCTGCTGGACGCCGGTTCGCACCCCCGGTTCGCCATCGGCGAGTCGACGATCCCGTTCACCCTGGTGTCGCTGCGCACCCTCGCGGAGCGCTACGACGTGCCGGAGATCGCCGCGCTCGCCTCGTTCACCGACACCACCCGCACGATCGGGCCGCGTTTCGGCGTCAAACGGCACTTCGGGTTCCTGCTGCACCACGAAGGCGCGCCGCAGAACCCGCGCGAGGTCAACGAGTTCAACACTCCGCCCCAACTGCTGCACGAGGCGGCCCACTTGTTCCGCCAGGACACCGACTCCTACCTCTTCCAGGTGGCGGTCAAGTACGGGTGCAAGGCGCGCCAGAACTTCTTCGTCACCGACATCGACTTCGACGGCTCGGGCGTCACGCTGGCCGGGCGCGACGGCGAGTACCGGGCGCGCTACCTGGTGGACGCGAGCGGCTTCCGTTCCCCGGTCGCCGACAAGTTCGGGCTGCGCGAGGACCCCTGCCGGTTCCAGCACCACTCCCGCTCGATCTGGAACCACGTCGTCGACCTGACCCCCACCGACCGGCTCTTCGACCACCTCCCGGACGGCCAGCGGCCGCCGGTGCCCTGGTACGAGGGCACCGTGCACCACATGTTCGACCGCGGCTGGGCCTGGGTGATCGGTTTCAACAACAACAAGTGGTCCAAGAACCCGCTGTGCAGCGTCGGCATGACCGTCGACCCGCGGCGCTTCCCCAAGCCCGACGGGGTGAGCCCCGAGGAGGACTTCGCCCGGCTCGCCGCGCCCTTCCCGGACATCGTCCGGCAGTTCGAGGGCATGAAGGCGGTGCGGGAATGGACCTCCACGGGGCGCCTGCAGTACTCCTCGAAGCAGACCGCGGGCGACCGCTGGTTCCTGCTCTCGCACGCCGCCGGTTTCCTCGACCCGCTCTTCTCGCGCGGTCTGTCCAACACGACCGAGGCCCTGAACGTGCTGGCCTGGCGGCTGCTGCAGGCCGTCCAGGACGACGACCTCTCCGGCGAGCGGTTCGCCCCGGTCGACCGGCTCCAGCAGTCGCTGTTCGACTACAACGACTCGCTCGTCAACTCGGCCTTCATCTCCTGGTGCGACTACGACCTGTGGAGCGCGGTCTTCAGGATCTGGGCGTGGGGAGCCAACGCGGGCGTGTACCGGATGCAGAGCGCACTCACCAAGTTCCGCAAGGACGGCCGGGACCGGCACTTCGTGGACCTCGAGGACGTCCCGTACCCCGGTCTGTACTGGCCCGACCACGACGGCTTCGCCGAGTTGTACGAGACGATGGTGAAGCAGTGCGAGGCCGTCGAGGCCGGTTCCGTGACCGCAGGGGACGCCGCCGACCTCCTGTACGAGCGGCTGCTTGCCGCCGACTTCGTGCCCAAGCACTTCGGGTACGCCGAGCGCGAGGTGCGCTTCCTGAACCCGCGGCCCAAGACCCTGCTGAAGATGCTGCGCTGGGCGGCCACCGACGCCGACCCCGTCGTCCGCCGCCTGGTCATGGAGAACGGCCGCGAGGCCGTCAAGGCGAGGCTGAAGGGGAGCAAGCTGTTCTGACTGCCGCACTGCTGCTGACGTGTCGTCAAGGTTCGTTGGGGACACGAGGGTTTGCCGTCTAAGTCAACGTGTGTAGAATTCAATGCGTACGGAATTGGTGTGCCCCACAGGGAACCCGTTCCGGAACCCATCGTTGGCAATGGCGCTGAACGAGAGGTGCGCGGTGATGTCGGAGATCCTGACGTGGCGTGGACGGCGCGGGACGGTGCGACCGTGACGGGCCGGATCCTCCCGCCGCGCGGCCCCGCCCGCACCCTCACCGGAATCACCCTGGTGCACACCATGGGCCAGGGTCTGTGGATGGCGCTCAACGCCGTCTACGCGACAGCCGTACTCGGGCTGTCCCCGGGCCAGTTCGGGCTCGGTGCCGGGGCCGCCGCCGCGGTGGCCCTGGCGCTGAGCACTCCCACCGGACATCTCGCCGACCGGGTCGGACCGCGTCCCGTGCAGATCTGGTCCTTCCTGGCCCTCGGGCCGCTGACCGCAGTCCTTCTGTTCGTCGACGGGTTCGGCGCCTATGTGATCGTGATGTCCGTGCAGGCGGTGGCCTACAGCGCCAGCCGGAGCGCCCGCATGGCCATGATCGCCGGACTGGTGCCGGCCGCGGAGCGGGTCACCCTTCGCGCCCGACTGCGCGCCGCCGCCAATGTCAGCGTCTCCGTCGGCGCGGGAATCGCGGGTGCCCTGCTCGCCGTCGGCACCCCGACGGCGTACCGCGGAGCGGTCGTCCTCAACGCCCTCACGTACCTCGGCACCGGCCTGCTCACCCTGCTCCTGCCGGCCGTGCCGCCGCAGCCCGCGCGGCCGGGACCCGCACTCGTCGTCCTGCGCGACCGCCCCTACCTGGCGTTCGTCGTCCTCGACGGGCTGCTCTCCATGCACAACCTCCTCCTGGACGTTGTCCTCCCGCTCTGGGTCCTGCGCCACACCCACGCGCCGCGCTGGATGATCGCGGTCATCCTGCTCACCAACACGGTCTCCGTGGTGCTGCTCCAGGTCAGAGCCGCCCGCGGCACCGACGACCCGGTGGGTGCCGCACGTGCCTCGCGCGCCGGGTCCTGGTGCCTGGGCGCCGCCTGCCTGGTCTTCGCGCTGACCGAGGGCGCACCCGCACTCCTCGCCTCGGCCCTGCTGGTCCTCGGCGCGCTCGTCCATGTCCTCGGCGAGGTCAGGCAGTCGGCGGGCAGCTGGGGCATCTCCTTCGGGCTCGCGCCGGACGACGCCCAGGGGCAGTACCAGGGCACCTACGCGATGGGCGCCGACATCGGCAAGATGGCCGCGCCCGCCCTGCTGACCTGGCTCGCCGTCGAGCACGGCACGGTGGGCTGGGTGGTGATGGCGGCCGGCTTCGCCGCGCTCGGCTCCGTCATGCCGGCGGTGGTGGCGCTGGCCCGACGGCGCAGCAAGGAGCGCTCCACCCCGGCCATGGTGTGAACGACTCCCCGTCGTACGCCCCGACGGGCGCCCGGAGCCCTGGGCCGTGCGGCGCACCACGCCGGGCTCCCCTTCACTGAAGTCCCCTCCCTGGAAGCCCGTCCGAGCCGGTCACCGCCCGCTCCGTGCCGGTACGTGATCCCGTGCCGGGGCGCGCAGAGTCCTGCCCCGGCGGCGGTACGCGCGAGCGCAGCGGGGCGGTGCGATACGCGGCCCCGGCGTCGTAGGCGTGCGTGCCGACCGCTCACGGAAGTCGCCTCCACCTCACAAGTCCCCTGACAAAACGAGGAGTTCAGCCCGTGGATGACATGCCCGCCGCAACCGGGCGCCCGGCTCGGCGGCCGGAGTCCGCCGCCGCACCGCCCGCCCTCCGGCTGCCCGTCGCCCGCGGCGACCGGGGCACCGGCGCCCCCCGAGCCGCGCACACCTGGTCCTCGGACGCCCGTACGCCCTCGGACGCCGGCACGGGCGCCGCCGCACTGCCCCTGGCCGCGTTCGCGGCCCTGCTGCACCGCTACAGCGGGCAGGGCGACCTCGCACTCGGCCTGGCGGGGGCACCCGGCCGTGTCGTGGCGCTGCGGTCGAGGGCCGGGGCGGACACCGGCCTCGCGGACCTGGCGGCGTCGCTCGTGAAGCAGTGCCACACGACGCCCCCGACGGCGCACGGCGCTCGCGAACCCGACGCCGGTCCGCCCAGGCCCGCCGCGGGGCGACCGGCTCCGCACCGCGCCGACAGCCTCGGCGGCGGGCTGCGCGCCGGAATCCTCGACGGCACGGCGGACGACACGGGTGACCGTCGACAACACGGGGTGCCCGAGGCCGACTTCGACCTGCTGCTCGAACTCGGCGCGGACGGCCGCCGCACCCTGCACTACGACACCGCACTCTTCACGCCCGAGGTCGCGGCGCGCATCGCCGCCAACCACGAGGCCCTGCTGCTGGACGGCGTCCGCCGCCCCCGTACACCGGTCCACGCACTGCGCCTGTGCGAGCGGGAGACCCGCTTCCTGCTGGACGAGGTCAACGCCACCGCACGCCCCTTCCCGGACGACAGCCCGCTGCACACCCACGTCGAGGCGCAGGCGGCGCGCACTCCCGACGCGCCCGCCGTGGAGTGGCGCGGCGCCGTCCTCACGTACCGCGAACTCGACACCACGGCCAACCGGATCGCCCGCGCCCTGCTCGCCCACGGCGTCGCCCCCGGCGCGCGCGTCGGCGTCTCGACCGCCCGTTCCCACCACACCGTGTGTCTGCTGCTGGCCCTGCACAAGGCGGGCTGCGCGTACGTGCCGCTCGACCCCGCGTATCCCGCGGACCGGCTCGCCGCCATCGCCGCCACCGCCGGGATGGCCGCCGTGGTCCACGACGACCCCGAGGCCGGGGAGCGGATCGGCGCGGTCGTCGCCACCGCCCTGCCGTGGGACGAGCTGTGGGAGAAGTCCAGGGGCGAGCGCCCCGACCCCCCGGACGTCGCCGTGAGCGCCGCGGCCGCGACCCACCTGATCCACACCTCCGGATCCACCGGCCGGCCCAAGGGCGTGGTCATCAGCCACCGCAACGTGATGGCCCTGCTGGCCTGGGCGTGGGACACGTACACACGGCAGGACGTCGACCGCGTGCTCTTCGCGACCTCGCTCAACTTCGACCTGTCGGTGTTCGAACTGTGGTGCCCGCTCACCATGGGCGGCTGTGTCGTGGTCGCCGACAACGTGCTCGCGCTGACCGAGGACGACACCCTGCGGCCCACCCTCGTCAACACCGTGCCCAGCGCCCTCAACGTGCTGCTCCAGCGGGCCGCCGTCCCGCCGTGCACCGCCGTCCTCAACGTCGCGGGCGAACCGCTCTCCAGGGAACTCGTCGACGCGGCCTTCGAAAACACCACCGTGCGACGGCTGCTCAACCTGTACGGACCCTCCGAGGACACCACGTACTCGACGTGGAAGTCCTTCACCGGCCCGGTCCGCGAACAGCCCACCATCGGTGTGCCGCTGCCCAACACCGTCGCGTACGTGCTCGACCCGCAGGGCCGCCTCGTTCCCCGCGGCGCCATCGGCGAACTCCACCTGGGCGGAGCCGGGTTGTCCTCCGGGTACCTCGACGACCCGGAACGCACCGCGGCGGCCTTCGTGCCCACCCCCGCCCACCTGGCCGGAGCGCCCGTCCGCACCCTGTACCGCACCGGCGACCTGGTCCGCTGGACCGAGACCGGCGAACTGCGCTTCATGGGCCGCGCGGACACCCAGGTCAAGGTGCGCGGCTTCCGCATCGAGCTCGGCGAGATCGAAGCCGTACTGCGCGAGGCCGTCGGCCTGCGCGACGTGGCCGCCCTCGCGGTCCGCCGCGGCGACGACACCCTCCTCGTCTGCTACGCCGGCCTCGAGGGCGATCCCGTCACCGCCGACGACATGTCCGCCCTGCTGCGCCGGAAGCTGCCGCACTACATGCAGCCCGCGAAGATCGTGGTCGAGGACCGGCTGCCCCGGCTGCCCAACGGCAAGGTCGACCGCAAGGCCCTCGCCGCCCGCACCGTCGACTGGGGTCCCGCACGCGACACCGCGCACACGGACGACGGCGGCACGGCCCGCGATCCCGAGGAGGCCGCCGTCGCCCGGGTGTGGGGCGACCTGCTCGGCCTCTCCACGCTCTCCCCGGACCTCGACTTCTTCACCGTCGGCGGGCACTCCCTGCTCGCCACGCTCCTCGCCGCCCGCCTGAGCGACGAGAGCACGGCCGTGATCCGGGTCGCCGACATCCACGAGAACCGCACCCTCGGGGCCCAGGCCGAACTGCTGCGCCGGGCCCGGGTACGCACCCCCGAGGCGCATACCGCCACCGGCACCGCCGAGCGCCTGCGCGCCGTCGCCCACACCCTGCACGAATCCGCCCGGGGACACGGCATCCCCGCCGCCGCGGCGGCCGTCTACGCGGACGGGGCACTTCAGTTCACCTACCACGGCACGGACGACACCGAGAGCGGACCCGCCCGCACGGCGGCCTCCCGGCAGCGCGTCACCTGCGTCACCAAGGCACTCCTCGCCTTCGTCGCACTCCGCCTCGTCGACCGGGGACTCGTCGGCCTCGACGAACCGCTCGACGGGCGGCTGCCCCGCGCATGTGCCCGCCGCGACGGCCGCACCATGCCACTGACACTCCGTCATCTGCTGTCCCACACCAGCGGGATCGACGACTCCTACGAGGTCTGGCACGACACCCGGCTGCCGGACCTCGACACCTACCTGGCCGGCTTCCGCTCCTACGGGCAGCTCTTCGAACCCGGCAGCGTCTTCGCGTACTCCGCATGCGGCACCTCCATCGTCGCCGGTCTCGTCGAGAACCTTCTCGACATCCCCTGGCGACGCGCCCTCAACGACCTCCTGCTCACCCCCCTCGGCATCACACCGGTCCCGGAGAGCGGGACGGCCGAATCCCACTACGGCGCCGTGGCGACCGGATACCTGTGGAACGAGACGGACCGGCGCTACGTACGACACGAACCGGGGCCGCAGACCATCGCCGACGACGCCGCCGGATCCTTCTCGATCTGCCTCACCCTGCCCGAACTCGCACGCATCGCCCTGCTCGCGCTGCGCGACGGCGTCACCGAGAGCGGCGAGCGCCTGCTGTCCGCCGAACTCGCCACCCAGATGCGCACCCCGCAGATCGACGTGCCCGGCCACCACTTCATGCACGCATGGGGCCTCGGCTGGCTGATGTTCGGGCCCAGCGCCTTCGGCTTCAACTCCAACGGCAGCGGCCACCACAACTTCATCCAGATCTTCCCCGAGGACCAGTCCTTCCTCCTGCTCCTCACCAACGCCTACCCCGCCTTCGGGCTCTACGAGGACCTCCTGCGCGCTTTCACCGGCGAGGGGCTCGTCCGCACCGGACGCACCTTCGCAACGCCCCTCGACGACTGCGTCGGCGTCTACGCCTCCGACGGCTACCGGCTCGACGTCCTGCCCGGCCCCGAACGCCTCCGCTACGCCTACTCCGAGCGCCGGCGCGACGGCGACTGGCAACTCCTCGACGAGGGCGACCTCGTGTCCTCCGGAGCCGGCGGCTTCACCTCCATGTCCGAGCGGAACATCCTCGCCGGCTCCATCTCCTTCGTCCCCACGCCCGGAACGGACACCCCGGGCTACGTACGCATAGGCCAGCGATTCACAAGGAAGGTCAGATGACAGACCCAGCCAGTGGGCACCCGGCCGTCGCGCACCCCACCGGTGCGCGCACCGCGCGCGGAGCCCGACACGTGGTGTTCGTGACCTGGAAGACCGGCAACGCCCCCGCCTTCCGGGCGGCCGGGCGGCTCGGCCACGAGGTCACGCTCGTCCGGTCGCTGCGCATGGAACGCGCCCAGCACATCGACTTCACCACCTCGCCCTACCGGCAGGACGTCGACACGGTGCACGTCCTCGACGACGCGACCGACGAGGCGTCGCTGCGGGCCTGCCTCCACGGCATCCACCGTGAGCGGCCGATCGACGCCTTCGTGGCCACGGTCGACGCCCTCGTCGTGCCGGTGGCCCGCATCGCCGAGGAGCTGGGCGTCCCGTTCACCAGCGCGGACGGCGCCGCCACGGCCAAACTCAAGCACCGCTGCCGCGAGGTCCTCGCCGCGGCCGGCGTCGACGACACCCGGCACGCCGTCGTCACCGACCACGCCGCGGCCGCCGCGTTCGCCGCCGGGACCGGCTATCCCGTCGTCCTCAAACCGGCGAGGGGCTCGGCCAGCGAAGGCGCGCACATCGTCCCCGACGCGGACCGCATGCGGGAGCTGTGGCGGACCGTACGGCCCGGCCGGGCGCCCTACCAGGACGGCGTGCTCGTCGAGCAGTACCTCACCGGACGGTTCCTGTCCGCCGAACTCGGCCTGTCCCACGGACGTTTCCTGCGGCTCGCCGTCAGCGAGCGCAAGACCTGGCACCGGCACGAGGCGCTGGAGGTCGGCACCACGATCCCCGCCGCCATCGACGCCGACACGTACGAGCGGGTCATGGCCTTCGCGGAGTCCGTGGTCCTGGCCGTGGGGCTGCGCCTCGGCATCTTCCACGTGGAGATCATGCTGGCGGACGACGGGCGGCCGCGGCTCATCGAACTCAACCCCCGCCTGATGGGCTCCTGCCTGCCGAACCTGTTCCAGCTGGCGGGCGGCGGCGACCCGTTCGAGCTCCTGGTGCGCGTCCACCTCGACGAGGAGGTGGAGACCGGCGACATCGCCTTCGACCGCTACGCGACGGTCCGCTGGTTCGGCGCCGCCGACACCGTGCCCAGGCCCGCCGGCCCGCCGGCCCTCGACTGGGCCGCCGAGTACGGCGACGCCCTGCACGCGCTGACCGTGAACCTCCCGGACACCGAGGTCCTCGCCCCCTGCCGGGGCAACCTCGGCAACTTCGGCGAGGTGCAGGTCGTGCACCCCGACCACGCGACCTCCATCGGGGTCGCCGAGGAGATCGTCGCCAGGGCAGCGGCCCAGCTCGGCATCGAGGTGACGCGATGAACGCCACGAACGTCCTGTTCGCCCAGACCCGCGCCCAGCTCGACCGGCTCGGCCTGCCCGACCGCGACGCCGCGCCCGCCGAGGAGTCCGCCCGCACCTTCGAGGACGGGTGCCACTTCCGGATCGAGGTCCCCACCGTCAACTCCGCGCAGGCGGCCGAGACCCTCCTCGCGGAGAGCCGCCGCCGGGGACTGACCGTCAACCGCGTCACCGAGACCCGCGGCATGTACCGGCACACCGCCGGCGAACTGCGCGCCTACGCACAGCTGGGGGAGGAGTACGGCGCCCAGATCCTGATGTCGGTCGGCCCCCGGGCCCCGTACGACATCGGAGCGGGCGTCCAGACGCCCGAGGGCGCCCGCATCGGATACCGGCTGCGCGGCCAGGAGCAGGTCGTGCGTGCCGTCGAGGACGTGAAACGGGGCATCGAGGCCGGGATCCGTGGCTTCGTCGTCTACGACGAGGGCCTGCTGTGGGTGCTGCACCGGCTGCGCACCGCGGGCGAACTGCCGGCCGGGATCCATCTGAAGGTCTCCGCGCACTGCGGACACGGCAACCCCAGCTCCGCGCAGATGCTGGAGATGCTCGGCGCCAACAGCTTCAACCCGGTGCGCGACCTTCCGCTGCCGATGATCGCCGCGATCCGCGCGGCCGTGTCGATCCCGCTGGACTGCCACGTCGACAATCCGCGCCTGTCCGGCGGCTTCGTCCGCACCTACGAGGCACCCGAGTTCGTACGCGCCGCCGCGCCCGTCCACCTCAAGACCGGCAACAGCGCGCTGGAGGGCCACGGCGTCACCCCCACGCCCTGCCAGCTGGAGGACATCCTGCGGCAGATCGAGATCGTCACCGAGTTCCTGGACCGTCATCTGCCGACGGCCCGCCAGACACCGGCCGGGCGCCGTCACGCACCCGTCGCCGGGTGACCGGGGGAACCACACATGTGCCGCATCCACGGCTGCTTCGGGGGCGAGCCCCTCGCCCCCGAGATCCTGCACGCGGTCGCCCGCGCCCAGCGCCACGGCGGCCCCGACGCGACCACCCTGCACTCCGGCGACGGCTGGGCGCTCGGCAACAACCGTCTCGCCGTCCAGGGTGTCGCCGACGGCCGGCAGCCCTACGAACTCGGCGACCTCACCTGCGTCTTCAACGGCGAGATCTACAACCACCGCGAACTGCGCACCGAACTCGCCGCCCTGGGACACGAGTTCCGCGGAGACTGCGACGGCGACGTACTCCTTCCGCTGTACGAGCGGCACGGCGACGCCTTCGTACGGCGGCTGGAGGGCATGTTCGCCGTCGCCGTCGTGGACCGCAGGGCCGAACCCTGCCTCAAGCTCTTCACCGACCACGCCGGGATGAAGTCCCTCTACTACCACCTGTCCGCCGACGGCCGCCGGCTCAGCTTCGCCTCCGAACTCGGGGCCCTGTCCCGTTTCCCCGACTTCCCCGGCACGGTCGACCCGCTGACCGT
The DNA here is from genome assembly GCF_000424945.1 of Streptomyces sp. 142MFCol3.1. Lineage (NCBI taxonomy): Bacteria > Bacillati > Actinomycetota > Actinomycetes > Kitasatosporales > Streptomycetaceae > Streptomyces > Streptomyces sp. 142MFCol3.1. The sequence goes on along the minus strand of NZ_AUKV01000007.1, from coordinate 175,009 downwards.
CGACCGCTACTTCGGCGGCAGGGCCATCTGGGGCCCGGACACCGTGTACACCGGCGTCCGCACCCTGCCGCCGGGCGGCGTCCTGCGCTTCGACGGCACCCGGCCGCCGGAGGTCACACAGTGGCAGCCGGAGCCGCCGACACCCGCCGACCGCGACGGCTCCGCCGCCGAACTCCTCGACGTCACCCTGCGCCATGAACTCGGCCGGATGATCCGGGCCGACGTGCCCGTCTGCGTCATCACCAGCGGCGGACTCGACTCCAGCTATCTCACCGCGCTGGCCGCCGACGCCGTACCCGAGACGCACTCCTTCACCATCGCCTACCGCGGTGACTGGCCCGGCGACGAACGGCACTTCGCCCGCGAGGTCGCCGCGCACTGTGGCACCCGCCACCACGAGGTCGAACTCGACCCCGCAAACTTCCCCGACCTGGTCGACCGGTTCGTCCGCCACCTCGACCAGCCCAACAACGCCCCCCACGGCCTGAGCACCTTCGCCCTGTTCGAAGCGGTGCACGACGCCGGATTCAAGGTCGCCCTCACCGGCGACGGAGCCGACGAACTGTTCTGCGGCTACGCCCGCTTCGTGAAGGCGGCCCGCGACGACGGTGCCAACTGGCAGCGCGCCTACCAGGACACGATGGCCGCGGCCGGCACCGCCACCCTGGCCCGCCTCTTCACCCCCGACTACCTGCACCGGATCCGCGCCGGAGGCGGCCACTTCGCGGACCGCAACGGCGACGCCCTCGACCGCCGGGTGCGCACCGGCCCGCACGGGAAACTGGAGACCCTGCTCCGCCACGACCAGGAGCGGCGCTTCCCCTCCTACATCCTGCGGCGCGTCGACCATCTCAGCATGGCCCACGCCGTCGAGGCGCGGATCCCGTTCCTCCAGCCGTCCGTGACACGGCTCGCGCACGCCGTGCCGACCGCGCACAAGGTCGTCGGCGAGACCGTCAAGGCACCGGTCGCCGAGGCCGCACGCCGCTGGATCCCCCGCAGCGTCCTCGACCGGCCCAAACAGCCCTTCACCCTGCCCGTCACGGCGATGATCAAGCCCGGCGAGGCGCTGTACGACCTCGTGGGCGACACCCTGCTCGGCCCCCGCACGCGCTGCGCGGCCTACGTCCGCCGCGACACCGTGCGCGAACTGTTCCGGATGCAGACCGAGCGGCCCGACGCGCACACGGCCGGGGTCCTGTGGTCGCTGCTCGTCCTCGAAACCTGGTTCGCCACCAGAAACCTCCACCCCTGACCCGAAGGAGCACCGCAGATGCCACACACCCCGACGACCACGCTCGCCGTCGAGTCACTCCTCGGCAAGGCGACGAAGGCCGACATCCGCCGCGACCCGTTCCCGCACGTCGTCCTGCGCGACCCGCTGAGCCCCGCCCTCTACGAGGCCCTCGCCACGAGCATGCCGACCGCCGAGTACATCGGCACCCGCATCGGCAAGCCGATCACCTCGAACGAGCGCTACAACTACATGTCCGAGCACATCCTGCGCGACGACGACATGCCGCAGGTGTGGAAGGACTTCGTGACGTACCACGCCTCGCCCGCGTTCTACCGGGAGTTCCTCGACCTGTTCCGCGACGACCTGATCGCCGCACTGCCCGACACCGAGAACCGGTGCGGCCCGCTGCGCTCGCTGCGCGTCGGCCGCCGCAACCACGACACGTTCGACACCCACGACATCCTCATGGACTGCACCGCCGTCATCAACTCGGCGGTCACCGGACGCCCCTCCTCCTACCGCGGCCCGCACGTCGACAAGCCGTACAAGCTCTTCGGCGGCCTCTTCTACATGAAGCGGCCCGACGACGACGCCACCGGCGGCCACCTGGAGCTCTACAAGTACCGCGACGGCTCCCACCGGTTCACCACGAGCCCGTCCGAGTACGGCGACAACCGCTTCGACATCGACCCGCAGTACGTCGAGGAGGTCGGCACCATCACCTACGACAGCAATGTCCTGGTGATGTATCCGGTCAACCCGCTCGCCCTGCACGGGGTCTCGGTGCGCAGCGTCACCCCGCACGAGCGCCGCTTCGTCGCCCTCGTCGGCGACCTCCAGCACCCGCTCTTCGACCTGGCGCTCTGAGGAGACCCGTTGATTCCCTTCGACCGGCGCACCGGCGAGATCTGGCTCGACGGTACGCACGTCCCCTGGGCGCAGGCCCGCCTGCACGTGCTCAGCCACGGACTCCACTACGCCAGCAGCGTGTTCGAGGGCGTGCGCGTGTACGGCGGCGCCCCGTTCATGCTGCGCGAGCACGTCGCGCGGCTGCGCGCCTCGGCACGGCTGCTCGACTTCGACCTGGAGCACGACGACGACGTCCTGCACGCGGCGACCCTCGACGTCGTCGCCCGCGCGGGCGTCCGCGACGGGTACGTCAGGATGAACGCCTGGCGCGGCTCGGAGGTCATCCAGACCGCGGCACTGCACACGTCCGTGCACACATCGGTCGCCGCATGGGAGATCCCGGCCGGCTACTACGCGGCGGCCGACGCCCTGGACCAGGGCATCGCCCTGCGGACCGCCGAGTACCGCAGACCCTCTCCGCAGTTCGCGCCGGTCAAGAGCAAGGCCGCCGGGAACTACATGATCGGTACGGTCAGCAAGAACCAGGCGCTGCGCGCCGGCTACGACGACGCGCTGCTGCTGGACGACGCCGGACTGATCGCCGAGGCCACCGGCGCGCACCTCTTCTTCACCCGCGCGGGCGTCCTGCACACCCCGACCACCCGGTGCACGATCGACGGCATCACCCGCGCCCAGATCCTGGAGCTGGCGCGCCGCGCCAACATCCCCTGCACGGTGGAGGACCTGAGTCCCGACTTCGTACGTGAGGCGGACGGCGCCTTCGTCTGCGGCACGGCCTGCGAGGTGCTGCCCGTGTCACGGATCGACGACCACACCTACGAACCGCGGCGCAACGACCTGGTCCGGCGGATGGTCACCGGCTACCGCGCCCTCACGACCGCGGGGGAGGCCGCCCGCGCATGGGGTCGCTGACGGCGCTGGAGAAACTCGTACCGGTGGTGCTGGCCTTCGGCTGCGGAGCGCTGCTCGCGCGCCGCAAGACCGTGTCCGCGGACAGTTCGCGGGCCTTCGCCGACTACGCGTTCCTCTTCGCGGTCCCCTGCTACCTCTTCGGCAACATCTACAGCAGCGATCTGGGCGCCCTGTTCGACTGGCGGGCCATCCTCGCCTACGCGACCACGGCCGCCCTCGCGGTCCTCGCCGTCGGTGCCCTCGCGGGCCTGCGCGGTGTCCGCGACCCGCGGGGCGTGGCGCTGCGGATCATGGCCGGGGTGCAGGTGAACACCGCCTATTTCGCCGTACCCGTGTTCATCACGCTCTTCGGCGACGCGGCGCCCGTCTTCCCGGTCCTGCTGTTCCAGGTGTGCGTCCTGACCCTCGTCGTCGTCTGCGTCATGGAACTCGGCGGGCCGGCGGGCGGCCGGGCCGCGGGACCGGGAGGGCGGACGCCGCTGCGGGCCGTCGGGGCCTCCCTCGTCACGCCCGTCGTCCTCGCCTGCAACGCCGGGATCCTGCTCAACCTGCTCGCGGTGCACGTCCCGAAGGCGGCGCTGGACGCCTTCTCGTTCGTCGGCGCCAGCGCCTCCCCGGTGGCGCTGTTCGCCCTCGGACTGCACCTGGGCGGCATCGGCATCGGCATCCGGGGCACCACCCGGGAGGAGATCGCGCTGATCGGCTTCAAGTGCGTCGTCTTCCCCCTGATGGCGTGGGCGGTCTGCGGCGCCGTCTTCGGGGTCGGCGGCGACTGGCTGCGCTACCTGGTGCTGATCGCCGCGATGCCCGCCCCGCAGAACCTGTTCCTCTTCGCCCAGCGCTACGACATCGGCGTCGACATGTCGGCCGCCCTCGTGATCAAGAGCTCGGTCGCGGCCCTGTTCCTGCTCCCGCTGTGGATGCAGTGGGCGGTCCACGTCGGCTGAGCGGTCCTCCACCCCTCGTACGGAAGGCAGCATCATGACCGTGTCCACGACGGCGGGCGCGCCCGCCACCCGCATCGACGTGCGCCGGGTCGCCGGCCACATCGGCGCCGAGATCTCGGGGATCGACCTGCGCGACGACCTGGACCACGCGACGGTCGCCGAGATCCGGCAGGCCGTGCTCACCCACCGCGTCGTCTTCTTCCGCGGCCCCGACATCGGGCACGCCCGGCACGTCTCCTTCGGACGGCTCTTCGGCGAACCGACACGACGGCCCGGGAAGAAGCACGGCGTCGCCCCCGACGGCTTCCCGGAGATCCTCACCGTGGACCCGAAGGCGGACACCGAGCGCTACGGCAGCGACTTCGAGGAGCACTACCGCCGCAAGTGGGTCTCCCCGCTGGCCGGCTGGCACAGCGACCTCACCCAGGCCGTCAATCCGCCGGCCGCCTCCATCCTGCGCGCCGAGCGGACACCCCGATTCGGCGGTGACACGCAGTGGACCAACACGGTGGCGGCCTACGAGGGTCTGTCCCGGCCGCTGCGGGACCTCGTCGACTCGCTCCAGGCCGAGCACGCCTTCTTCACCGGCGTGCACCTGCGCCACTCCGACGCGCGCGACCGCGAGATCCTCAAGCTGTACTGCGACGACCCGCAGGTCGCCGTCCATCCCGTCGTCCGCGTCCACCCCGAGACGGGGGAGCGGGCGCTGTTCGTGAGCCCCGGCTCCACCACTCGCGTCGTCGGCTTCTCCGAACTGGAGAGCCGCCGCCTGCTCGACCTGCTCTTCGAGCACCTGACCAGCGCCGAGTACACGGTCCGCTTCCGCTGGGAGCCCGGCAGCATCGCCTTCTGGGACAACCGCACCACCTGCCACCTCGCGCCCACCGACCTCGCGCGGCTGGGCGCGGACCGCGTGATGCACCGCGTCACGCTCCTCGGCGAACCCGCGGTGGGCCCGGACGGCTTCACCTCCCGGCTGGTTGCGGGCGAACCCCTGCGGGCCTGGTAGCCCGCGGGGCTCCGGCGGCGCCCCGGCGCGCGAGGCGGGACGTTCACAACGGCCCGGCGGCGTGGGGAGGGCCCACGCGGAGTCTCGGCGGACCCGGAGGGCGTGCGCGGAGCCCTGGTCAGGCTTCCCGCGCGTAAGAGGCGTTCCGCGCCGTGCCCACCACCTGAAGTTCGAAATACCGTATGCCGTGCGAAATGTCGACCAGAGATCGATTTACGGCAAGGGCACGTCAACGCTTTCGACAGGTTTCGACCTCGGCCGCCGCGACCCGCGCCGGGCATCGGGGGCGCGGACCCCGGAGGGCCGCGAGGCGAGGGCGGCGGAATGAGGTGCGGGCGGCGGCAGGCGGTGGGGTACGGGCCCCGGGACGCGGGGAGGGGTGCCCTGGTGCGCCGGGGAGCCGTGGGTGCCCGGGTGTGCCGTGAGGCGTGGACTCCGGGACGCCGTGGGGCGAGCGATGCGGGACTCCGGGAGGCAAGCCTGGCGGGCTGCCGGGCAGGGGCGCGGGCCGCCGGGAGGCGCGGGCCCCCACAGGGTTCACCGAGAGGCGCGGGGGGACACGGAGGGGCCGCCCGCCGGTCCGGGCGGCTGGGGCCCGCCCCGCGGGAAAGCACCGGCCCCCCGGCGCGGCCCCGCCGCCGTGACCGGGCGCGACCGGCGGAGGGCTCCTAGATTAGGAGGAGGCGGGTCACTAGGACCGGTGGGAATCACGTGACGTCACCTGAGATCGACTACGCGGCACTTTTCGCGGCCACGCCGAGTCCCTATCTCGTACTGGGACCCGACTTGGTGATCGTCGACGTGAACGGGGCTTACCTGGAGGCGACCTCCCGCACCCGGGAGAACCTGCTCGGCCAGTACATCTTCGACGCCTTCCCCGACAATCCGTCCGACCCGGACGCGGACGGCGTGCGCAATCTGGGCGCCTCCCTGCGCCGGGTCCTGGAATCCGGCAAGCCGGACACCATGGCGCTGCAGAAGTACGACATCCCGATCATTCTCCGGCCCGGCCAGTTCGAGGAACGCTGGTGGTCCCCGATCAACACCCCCGTCCTGGGCCCGGACGGCAAGGTGGCCTGGATCATCCACCGGGTGGAGGACGTCACCGCCTTCGTCCAGGAACGCCGTTCACACGAACGGCAACGGGGCCAGGACGCGGACCGGCGCGGAGAGGAGGAGAGCGTGGGCTCGCCCGGCGAGCAGATCGAGGCGGAGCTGTACGCCCGCGCCCGGGAGCTCCAGCACCTCAACGAGGAACTGCGCCAGGCCCACGCCCGCGAACGCCAGGTGGCCGTCACCCTCCAGGAGGCCATGCTGCACTCCCCGGACCTCGAACGGCACACCGACATCGCCGTGCGGTACCTGCCCGCCGTGGGCTCCCTGAACGTGTGCGGCGACTGGTACGACGTCGTGGACCTGCCCGGCGGGCGCTTCTCCGTCGCGGTCGGCGACGTCGTCGGCCACGGCCTCGAGGCCGCGACCGTCATGGGCATGCTCCGCAGCGCCCTGAGTGCCGCCACTCGCACCGTGGACGGCCCCGCGAAGGCCCTGGAGGTGCTGGGCCTGTACTCGCGCTCCGTCGAGGGGGCGCTGGTCACCACTGCGGTGTCGGTGCTCATCGACACCCGCAGACGGCGGATCCTGTACAGCAGCGCCGGCCACCCACCGCCCGTCCTGCTGCACAGCGACGGCACCTTCCAATTGCTGGACGGCGCCACCGACCCACCCCTGGGGGCCCGCCCCGTACACGTGGCCCGCGCCCAGGTCGGCCTCCTGTACGCCCCGGGCGACACCCTGGTCCTGTACACCGACGGGCTCATCGAGCGCCGCGGCGAGGACATCGACGTCGGCCTCGGCCGGCTGACCGACTCCCTCGCGGCCTGCAGCCAGCTCGGCCCGGAGCGGCTCGCCGACGCACTGCTCGGCCGCCTCGGCGTCATCGGCGGCGCCCGCGACGACATCGCCCTGGTCGTCGTACGGCTCTGACACCCCGGCCCGGTCCCGCGCGGCCGGGGTGGCCCGGACGGGAACGCACCAGGCCCGCCGATGTCCTCTGTTAGGCTCCCCCGGCCTCCCGCGGGGGAAGTCCGGTGAGAATCCGGCGCTGACCCGCAACGGTGTGCGCGCGGACCGGACTGTCCGCCGCGCGAGCCCGATCGCCCGAGGGTGGCGCGACCCGTTGACTGCTCGCCGTGGACTGCGCGAGGGGACCGCGCGGCGGCCTGTGCCGTCCGGGCCGACTCCTGCTCGGTGCCCGGCGGCCCGAGGCGAAGGACCGCCGACCGTGCGCCGACATCCCGGCCGAACACCCGCCCCGCCGACGGTCGGTGTCCTGGGACTCCTGCTGCTCGTGCCGCTCGTGGGCGGGGTGGGAGCCGGAGCCGCCGCCTCGGGGCCCGTCCGCGGACCGTGGCCGGGCGGGACGCGGAGAATCGGGCAGAGGGGAAAGGGAACTGGAGCACCGTGCACGTACTGATTCTCGGTGGGACGACCGAGGCCCGTCGCCTGGCCGAGACCCTGAAGGGCCGGGCTTCGGCGCTGCGGGTGACCACCTCTCTGGCCGGGCGGGTGACCGCGCCCCGGCTGCCACCGGGCGAGGTGCGCGTGGGCGGTTTCGGCGGGGCCGGGGGACTGGCCGTGTGGCTGCGCGCGCACCGGGTGGACGCGCTCGTCGACGCCACCCACCCCTTCGCCCGGACGATCAGCGCTCACGCGGCCGAGGCCGCGGCCGGCACCGGCGTTCCGCTGCTCGCCGTGCGCCGGCCCGGCTGGGTCCCCGGAGAGGGCGACGACTGGCACGAGGCGGGATCGCTCGCCGACGCGGCGGCGCTGCTGCCCGCGCTGGGGCGGCGGGTGTTCCTCACCACGGGCCGGACGGGGCTGGCCGCCTTCGCCCACCTCGACGCGATCCGGTTCCTCGTCCGCTCGGTGGACGCGCCCGAGGCCCCACACCCCCGGCACATGGAAGTCGTCCTGGACCGCGGCCCGTTCACGCTCGACGGGGAGCGCGAGCTGCTGCGCCGACACCGGATCGACGTCCTGGTCACCAAGGACAGCGGTGGCGCGGCCACGGCCGCGAAGCTGCGCGCGGCACGCGAGGCGGGCCTGCCGGTGGTCGTCGTGCGGCGCCCGCCGCTGCCGGAGGGCGTCCGCTGCGCCGCGGGCCCGGACGAGGCCGCCCAGTGGCTCCTCACGCACGGACGCTGACCCGCGCCGGCTCCGCGCGCACGGGCGCCGACTCGGGTCGACGGGCTGCTCGTACGCCGTGCCGACTCGGCCCGAGGGGCTGCTCGTACGCGGGCACCGACCTGTGCCGAGGAGCTCCGCGCACGCGGCACCGACCGAAGTCGTACGGTGCCGGTCGGCCCGCTACTCCTGCTCGCTCGCGATCGCGTTGAGGGCGGCGGCCGCGATGGCGCTGCCGCCGCGGCGGCCCCGGACGACCAGGTGCTCCAGGGCGGACGGGTGCGCGGCGAGCGCGTCCTTCGACTCGGCGGCGCCGACGAAGCCCACCGGCACGCCGATGACGGCGGCCGGACGGGGCGCGCCCTCCTCGATCATCTCCAGCAGCCGGAACAGCGCGGTGGGCGCGTTGCCGACCGCGACGACGGCACCCTCCAGCCGGTCCCGCCACAGCTCCAGTGCCGCGGCGCTGCGCGTGGTGCCCAGTTTCGCGGCCAGGCCCGGCACGGCAGGGTCGGAGAGGGTGCAGATCACGTCGTTGCCGGCGGGCAGCCGCTTGCGGGTCACACCGCTGGCGACCATGGACACATCGCAGAGCACGGGCGCGCCCGAGCGCAGGGCCTCACGGGCGCGGGCCACCACACCGGCCGAGTACGCGATGTCACCGACGAGGTCGACCATCCCGCAGGCGTGGATCATCCGCACCGCGACCTGGGAGACGTCGGCGGGCAGTCCCGCGAGGTCCGCCTCGGCGCGGATGGTGGCAAAGGACTCGCGGTAGATCGCCGCGCCGTCCTTCTCGTACTCGAACACCGTGCTCCTCCTGGTCGTGCGGACACGGCGGCGAGCTTACGCACCCGGTTCCGGGCACCGTACGGACGCCCCGGCTCTCCCGCGGGGCCGGTCCCGGGCCGGCCTAGAGCCAGTCGCGCCGCTTGAAGATGACGTACAGGCTCACGCACACCACGCCCATCAGGCCGATCGCGAACGGGTATCCGAAACCCCAGTGCAGTTCCGGCATGCTCTGGAAGTTCATGCCGTAGATCGTGCCCACGAGGGTCGGCGCGAAGAGGATGGCCGCCCAGGCCGAGATCTTCTTGATCTCCTCGTTCTGCTCGAAGCCCGCCTCCGCCAGCGCGCGCATCTCGGCGTTCTGCTGCTGCGTCACCAGGGTGGCGTTGACGGTGAGGATGTCGGTCAGGGCCTGGCGGAAGCCGTCGACCCGCTCGCTGGTGTGGGTGACGTGGTCGGCGACGTCACGGAGGTAGCGCTGGAGCTCCTCGTCGGTGCCGTACTTGGCGAAGCCCGCCATCAGGCCGTGCAGCATGCCGACCAGCGGGCGGGTGGCGCGCTGGAACTCCACCATTTCACGGGAGAGTTCGTAGATGCGGCGGGAGACCTCCGGGTCGCCGCGGAAGACCTCGGTCTCGATCTCGTCGATGTCGTTCTGGACGCCGGCGACGACCGGCACGTACCCGTCCACGACGGAGTCGAGGATCGCGTACAGCACGGCCTCCGGGCCGAGTTTCAGCAGCTCCGGGGAGTCCTCCATGCGGCGGCGCACCGCGGAGAGGTCCGGCGCCGCCTCGTGCCGGACCGTGATCACGAAGTCGGGGCCCACGAACACGTGCAGCTCGCCGAAGTCGACCTCCTCCGGTGCGTCCAGATACCGCGCCGCGCGCAGCACGACGAAGAGGGTCTCGCCGTAGCGCTCCAGCTTCGGACGCTGATGGGCCTCCATCGCGTCCTCGACGGCGAGCGGATGCAGGTCGAACTCCGCCGCCAGCGACAGGAGTTCCGACTCGGTGGGACGGGCCAGGCCGATCCACGCCATCCCGGCCGGCTGCTCGCGCAGCTCACGGAAGGTGTCGGCCAGCGACGCGGGCGCCGAGACGCGGACGCCGTCGCGGTACAGCGCCGCCTGCACGACGCTGCCCATGTCGGTGGGTTCCGGCGCGGGCGGTTCGGAGCGGGGCGCGGAGGACGACGGGGGCGCGGCGGCGGGCGGGTTCAGAGCGCGTCGCCAGGCGGACATCCGAGTGTCCTTCCCGCCCCGGGCGTCCGCGGCTTCGCCCGCGTCGCGGCCGTTCTTCGAGGTCGGGCGGGCGCGTCGGTCGGACATCGCGGCTGCCTCCTCCGTCGAACGCGTGTCTGTGTGATCACGGAGCAGGATATAGGGGGCAAAGGGCCTGGGGTGCCCGCTCCCTCGGGGATCCGGTGAGAATCGAGGACAGAGGCTGTCCGCAAGTGAGGCTAGCGTGCGGAGCATGACGAAGACGACCACGACGGCCCCCGTGCTCGGCACCCGCGCGCTCAACCGCGCCACCCTCGACCGCCAACTGCTGCTGCGCCGGTCCCCGCTGTCCGCGAAGGCCGCCGTCGAGCACCTGCTCGGTCTCCAGGCGCAGAACGTGAAGCCGCCGTACTACGCGCTCGCCGCCCGCCTCGACGGATTCGCACCGCAGGCGCTGTCCCGGCTCATGGCCGACCGGGAGGTCGTCCGCATCGTCACCCTGCGCTCCACCATCCACACCCACACCGCCGACGACGCCCTCACCCTGCGCCCCCTCGTGCAGGCCGCCCGCGACCGCGAGCTCGTCACCTTCCGCAAGGGGCTGACCGGCGTCGACCTGGACCGGCTCGCCGCGGTCGCCCGTGAACTGGTGGAGGCGGAGCCGCGCACCATGAAGCAGCTGCGTGAGGCGCTGCTGACCGACTGGCCGGACGCCGATCCCTTCGCGCTCTCGGTCGCCGCCCGCTGCCGGCTGCCGCTCGTCCAGGTCACCCCGCGCGGCCTGTGGGGGCAGAGCGGGCAGGTCGCGCTCACCACGGCCGAACACTGGCTGGGCCGCCCCGCCGAACCGGCCCCGGCTCCCGACGAGACAGTCCTGCGCTATCTCCGCGCCTTCGGCCCCGCCTCCGTCAAGGACATGCAGACCTGGGCGGGCCTGACCCGCCTGCGCGAGGCCTTCGAACGGCTCCGGCCCCGGCTGCTCGTCTTCCGCGACGAACACGGCGTCGAACTCTTCGACCTCCCCGACGCGCCCCGACCCGACGCGGACACCCCGGCCCGGCCGCGGTTCCTGCCCGAGTTCGACAATCTGCTGCTGTCGCACGCCGACCGCTCCCGGGTGGTGCCCGCCGACCTCAAGGGGCGCTCCTGGCAGGGCAACCAGGCGTACTGCACCCTGCTCGTCGACGGCTTCCTGGCAGGGGTGTGGAAGCTGACGGAGGACGCCCTCGTCATCGAGCCGTTCGGCACCCTGACGAGGTCGCAGAGCGCCGAGGTGACCGAGGAGGGGCAGCGGATGCTCGGCGTCCTGCACCAGGGGGAGCCGGGGAAGACGTACGACATCCGGTTCGGGACCGTCGTACGATCCTGAAGTCCTCGGGCCCTCTCGGGAGTCAGTCCGCCCGGCCCGTCACCGCCACCGTCACGCCGAGCCCGATCATCGTGAAGCCGCCCGCGCCGCCGATGAGGGAGAGACGGCGGTCGGAGCGGGCGAACCAGGCGCGGGCCGCCGACGCGGTCAGACCCCACAGCGTGTCCGTGACCAGGCCGATCGAGATGGGGACCAGGCCGAGCAGCAGCATCTGCAACGGCACGTGCCCCGCCGCGTGGTCGACGAACTGGGGGAGCACCGCGGCGAAGAAGACGATGCCCTTGGGATTGGTGAGCCCCACGAGCGCGCCGTCCAGCAGGGTGCGGAGGTCGCCACGGGGCGCAGCCGCGACGTCCGTCCGGATCGTGGAGGCCTTCATCTCCTTGCGGTGCCGGAACGCCTGCACCCCCAGGAACACGAGGTAGGCCGCGCCGGCCAGCTTCACGGCGAGGTACACCGTCACCGAACGCTCCACCAGCGAGCCGATGCCGAAGGCTACGGCCACGACCAGCAGGTACGAGCCGAGCACGTTGCCGAGCGCCGTCGCCACCGCGGTGCGCCGGCCGTGCGCGAGCGCCCGCCCGATGACGAACAGCACACTGGGCCCGGGAATCACGATCACCAGCAGCGACATCGCGGCGAAGGCCAGGAAACGGTCCGTGGACACCATGCCCATCACCCCCAACGGGCCCCATTCAAACAGCCGGTGCTCGGCGAGGCATGCAGTCCCGGGCATGGAACCGCGGCAGCGCCGCGGCCGACCGGGCCCGTGCGGCCGTCACCCCGCGCCACGGCCTGCGGATCGGGACGAGCACCGGCCTCGGTGAGCATCTGGACCTGGTACCGGCCGAGTTCGCCCGGTTCGCCCCCGGAGTGCCGTTCGAACTGGTCTCCGCACACGCGCGGGAGCGGCTCGCGCAGGTCGCGGACGGGCGTCTGGACGCGCTCGCCTTCGTCGACGCGTACAGGATCCCGGCCGAGTCGGCGCAGGTGTGGATCCACGAGGTGCCGGCGGACAGTTGGGGTACCGCGGGGAAGCTGACCGCCGACAAGCAGAGGGGTTGGACAGGGGGCGCTGCGGACCGCTCGTGGAGGCTCGCAGCGCCCCCTGGCTCTCACCTGAGGAGTACCTCAGGAATTCATGGCCCGCCCGACGGCCGGGGCGGGCGCCGGCTAGGAGTTGACCTGTGCGCTCACCAGGCCGGAGAACGTGGTCAGACGGGTGTAGACGCCCGGGTAGCCGGCCTCCGCGCATCCCTGGCCCCACGAGGTGATGCCCGCCAGGACGCCGTCGATGAGCAGCGGGCCGCCGCTGTCGCCCTGGCAGGTGTCGACACCGCCCGAGGCGTACCCGGCGCAGACCATGTCCGAGGCCACGAAGTCCGAGCCGTACGAGCTCGCGCAGCTGGAGTCGGACACGATCGGGACGGTCGCCGTGCGCAGCTGGTTGGAGGAGGTGCCGTTCTCGGAGGTGGTGCCCCAGCCGATGATGCGGGCGGTGGCGCCGGTCGCGTACATGCCGCTGTCCGAGGAGGAGACGTACTTCGCGGTGGCGTACGGCATCGACGTGGACAGGGTCAGTACGGCCACGTCGTCGCCGTTGGAGGCGTCGGTGTAGCCGGGGTTGATCCAGATCTTGCTGACCTTGCTGACGGTGCCGTTCGTGCCGTTCAGATAGGTTCTGCCGCCGACGACGCGGACGTTGTCCGTGGTCGCGCCGACCATGCAGTGGGCGGCGGTGACGACCTTGTCGGCAGCGACCAGGGTGCCCCCGCAGAACTGGCTCTGGGAGGCGTCCGTGATCTGCATCATGAACGGGTACGCGGTCGTCGTGGTCGTCGTGCCGCCGACGATCGGCTGCGGGAGGGCCACGGCGGAGGGGGCGCCGAGCAGGGCGGTCGTGGCGGCGGCAGCGGTCGCCGCGCAGACGGCGGCTGTCTTCTTGGCGCGGTTGAGCCCGAACATGGGTCTCCTCGGAGGTTTGCCGGTGGGGGGACGCGCGGGTGGGGGGTGGTGCACGACGCCCCTGGCTGGGGAGCCGTGTGCCCGAGCGAGCGGCACGTGGATCACGCTAGAAGCGGTTGCCGCCGCTGCCCAATGAGGGAACCCCCTAGGGGGATCGGGGGAGGGAAAACCCTTGGGTGGGCGGGGCGGGGTTTGGTGTGCTGCGCCGCCCGTTTGGTCCTGTAACGGGGCTCGGCCGCCGTTCGGCCGTTCGGCCGAACGCCCCGCCGGCCCGCGCCGTTGCGCCGAACGGGGCGCCCGCGCTGCTCCGTTCGGATGCAAGGGCTGCTCCCGGTACGTCCGTTCGGCCGAACGGACCGGCTCCTCGGCCCCGCTCGGCCGAACGGGTCGTGCGCGGGGCTGGGTTCGGCCGGACGGGTGCGTGCGGGACCGGCCGCCGTGTACCGCCACCCGCTCCCGAGCCGGCCGGCCCTCCGCTTCCGAGGGTTCCCGACCCGACCCCGGGCGCTCCGTCCGTCCGGGTCCTGCGTCCGGCGGGTGAGCCGCCCGACCGGCCGTCCGGCCGGCGGGGTGTCGGCTCGGCCGCCCGCCCGGGGCTCGACGCGGCCCGGCCGTCCGGAGCTGGGCGGCGTCGTGGGTCCGGGGCTCGTCGAGACCGGTCGTCCGGCCTGGCGCCCACTCGCCAGGCGCTCTGTGCGGCAGGGGCCTACGGTCAACTGGCGCACCGCTCGCCGGTACTCCTCTGTGCCGGGTGTCCGTCGTGAGGGTCGCCCGTTGTGCTGGGCCCCGCCGTGCCGGGTGTCCGTCGTGAGGGTCGCCCGTTGTGCCGGGCCCCGCCGTGCCGGGTGTCCGTCTGGTGGGGTGCTCGTCGAGCGGGGTGTCCGCCCGGCCGGGCGTTGCCCGAGTCTTTCCGGCCGGGCGCGCCTGGTGTGCCGGGCGGCCGGCCGGGTCCCGTTCGGTCGGGCGGCGCGTCAGCCCGGCCTGCGCTCCGCCGCCAGACGCACGATGTCCACCCGGGAACGGATCCCCAGCTTGCGGTACACCCGGGTGAGGGTCGCCTCGACCGTCTTGACGCTGATGAAGAGCCTCCCGGCGATCTCGCGGTTGGTGGCGCCCTCCATGACGAGCGCGGCGACCTGCCGCTCGGTCGCCGCGAGGGCGTCCAGGGCCACGGGCGCGAGCGGCGGCGCGGGAGCACTCGCGGCGGTCGCCGCCTCGACCTGGCGGAGCCAGGGGAGGGCCCGGCAGCGACGGAAGAGCCGGGCCGCCTCGTCGTACGAGGTGGGGCCGGGCGCAGTGGTCCCTCCTGCCCGAGCGAAGCCGAGGGCTTGGGGGAACGTACGCAGGGCGGCGAGGGCGTAGGCGGCGCGGGCCTCCTCCAGGCCGTAGCCCAGTTTGGCGAGACGGTCCTGCGCGGAGGCCAACTGTCGTTCGGCGGACTCCTGTTCGCCACGAGCGGCGCGGACGAGGGCTTCGGCGCGGTCCAGGACCGCCAGCACGCTCTCGCGTTCCAGCCGCAGTGCCCGCTCGCGGGTCACGTCGATGACGTCCTGTGCCTCCACGGCCTCCCCGACGCGCACGAGTGCCTCGGCGAGGTCGCCGTGCCAGCGTCCGCGCGCGGGATCGACGACGCCGAGATTGCCCTCCAGCTCCCTTACGCGGCGCAGGGACTGCACGGCCCCGGCCGCGTCACCGGCGACCAGCCGGGCGTGCCCGAGGGCACCCAGGGCGCGCGAGAGGTACACCAGGTCGCCGTCCTCCTCGGCGCGGTCCACGGCCTCCCGGGCGAGTGCGAGCGCCCGGTCCACGTCGCCGCCGGCCGCCTCGGCGAGCGAGGTGAACATGGCGGTGGCCGCCTCCCCGATCCCGGTGTCACGGGCGAGCCGCAGACTCTCCCTGGCCAGGTCCAGCGCCCGGCCGCAGTGCCCGGCGCGCAGTTCGGTCTCCGCGAGCCCGCGCAGGAAATGCACCTCGCTCTCGACCATTCCGCGGCGCTGCGCCTCGCGCAGCAGCGCGGTGATCGTCGTACGGGCCTCGGCCAGCCGGTCGCCCATGATCAGCCAGCGGAAGCGGGCGGCACCCGCGCCGTTGTGGTCGCAGGCCACGCGCGGGTCCTGCGGCTCGCGCATCGCCAGCTGGATGGTTCCCGGGGCGCCGGGGTGGCCCATCAGGGTCTCCATCTGCGCCTGGAAGCCCAGTGCCAGGAGCTCGGTGCGCCGGTCACCGGCGCGCGCCGCGAGCCGCGCCGCACTCGCCGCCTCCTCGCGGCCCTTGGCCATCTCGCCCTCCACGAGCAGGGCCCGCCAGGCCAGTTGGTAGCGGACCAGGGCGAGCAGTCCGGGGTCCTCGCCCGCGTCCGCGAGCGCCTGCGGGAAGACCGCGTCGACCTCCGCCATGGCCTGCCCGGCCGCGTCGATGACGACGATCCAGGCCCGTACCCGGTCCGCGGGGCCGGTGGCGTGGGACAGCACCTGACGCGCGATGTCCCGCGCGAGGTCCGTCTCTCCGGCCGTCAGCGCGTCCTCCGCGGCCTGGAGGCGGCGCTGGTCGGGGCCGGGCGCGGCGTCGGGCGGGGTGTGCCGGGCGGCCAGCAGTCCGAGGCCCGCGGCGACGGAGGGCGCGCCCCGGTCCCGGGCGGCGGCCGCGGCGTCACCGAGCCGGGCGGCGACGCCCGGGTCCGTCCCGGT
The DNA here is from genome assembly GCF_000424945.1 of Streptomyces sp. 142MFCol3.1. Lineage (NCBI taxonomy): Bacteria > Bacillati > Actinomycetota > Actinomycetes > Kitasatosporales > Streptomycetaceae > Streptomyces > Streptomyces sp. 142MFCol3.1. The sequence goes on along the minus strand of NZ_AUKV01000007.1, from coordinate 158,816 downwards.
GGTCGCCAGGGCGAGGTGCCGGGCGCGTTCGATGGGGTCGGAGGCGGCCGTGGACAGGGCGGCGTGCGCGGCCCGCCGCTCCTGGGCGCTCGCCTCCGCGTACAGCGCGGCGGACACCAGAGGGTGCGCGAACCGGATGCCAGGTGTCTCGCGTTCCGTGGCGAGCAGTCCGAGCGCCGCCGCCGACGCGGTGTCCGCCTCGGCGTTCGCGCGGCCCGCCGCGTGCAGCAGCGCCAGGGTCGGCCGGGCCCCCGCGCTCGCCACGAGCAGGGTGCGACGGGCCTCCGCGGACAGCATGTCCAGCCGGCTGAGGACGAGGGCCCGCAGGGACGTCGGCACGGGGAGGGGCTCGCCCGGACTCGGCGGGGTACGGGACTCGGCGAGGGCGCGGCCCAGTTCGAGCGCGAAGAGGGGATTTCCGCCACTGGTGCGGTGGATGTCCCGCACGGTCGAGCGGGACAGGCCGGTGTGGCCGCGCCGGTCGAGGAGCCGGGCCACGTGGGCCCGGGTGAGCGGGTCGATCCGCAGGGCGAGGGTGTCCGGAGGAGACGCGCGTAGATAGCGGTCCGTCCGCAGTTCCTGCGACTCGCTCTCGGTGCGTACGGCGCACAGCATCCGTACGGGCACACCGCCGAGGCGGCGGGCGGCGAAGCCGAGCAGTTCGGCACTGGCCGGGTCGAGCCACTGGAGGTCGTCGGCGACGATCAGTACGGGGCCCAGGGCGGCCAGGGCACGGAGCACGGACAGCACGGCGAGCCGCAGCGCCAGACCGTCGCGCTGGAGGGTGGACTCGCCGCGGCCGGTGAGGGCGGACTCCAGAGCCGTGCGCTGCGGGGCGGGGAGCCCGTCCGAGACCTCGTCGACGACCAGACCGAAGAGGTCGGCGAGCGCGAGGAACGGGAGATGGGATTCGGACTCGGTGGCGGAGCACCTCAACACGGTCCGTGCCGTTTCGGCGCATTCCGCGGCCAATGACCGCAGGACGGTCGACTTTCCTATTCCCGCGGGGCCGTGTACCAGCACACTGCCACCGCCGGAGAGTTGCGCACGCGCCTCGGTGAAGAGTTCCTCCCGGCCGATGACCAGGTCGGGGCGGGGTCTGGCAGGTTCGTTGATGTCCCCTCGCACGGTCACCGCTCCCCTCGTGTGTCGTGTCCGGGCCAATATTAGGCAACGACTCTTTGAATTTCGGACTGCCGACATGGTGAGGGAAATAACAAGCCCGCCGCATAAGTGATTTCAGTGCCGCGCGGATTGAATGGACAGCCGCAGAAGGGGAGCGCTCCCGCGCGCCGTCCGGGACCGTTTCCGCCTCGCGGGCCCCTTCCGTCCGGTGCCGCCGGAGGCTCTCCCGGGCCCGGACGGGCCCCGTCTGCGTCACGGGAGCGGTCCCACGCTGCGGGGCGGCCGCACCCGTCCCCGCACGGGCGGACGTCCGCCCTCTTGCGCCCGCGCACGAAACCCCGCCGCGCGCACCAGGATCGCGCACTGGAGGACCACCGAACCTCGCGCACGGGCGCAGCTCCGTGGGTTGCCCGCGACTCGCGCCCGCGACTCGCGCACAGGAGCTCCGCACCTCCTCCGTACGTGCGGAGCACCGCGGCTCACGCGCGGCGGTCGCACGCGGTACCCCCGTGAGCGAGGGGCGAGGAGACGCCCGTCCGCACGTCCACGGGCGGGGCACCGCGGGGTGCACACGGCACGAAGTCCGTTCGCGCACAGGGGCACCATCCTGGCGCGCAGGGGCGGAGCCCCGCGGCTCGCGCGACAGTTGCCCCTCGCCGGCGGCGGTACGGCGTGGGGGAGAGTCCCGTCCGTCGGGCCTGGACGGAGCGCCGCGCATCGTGCGCCGCAGAAGTGCCCCTCGCGCACAGGAGCACCACCCGAGCGAGGCCTTCCGCCCGCCGCGCAGGGAAGATGCCCCCGGCCGCCCCGTCAGGGAGGACCCCGCAGGACAGCCCTTAGGGCAGCAACCCCGCCCGCCGCGCCGCGACCACGGCCTCCAGACGGGTGTGCGCGCCCAGCTTCCGCATCACCGCGCGCAGATACCCCTTCACCGTCTCCGGACGCAGCCCGAGGCGCTGTGCGGCGACCGCGTTGGTGGCCCCCGTCGCGACACAGGCGAGGACGTCCAGCTCGCGGGGCGCGAGACCCACCTTGCGCGCCGCGAGGCCGGCCTCGCGCTCCGGAGCGGACGGCGCCGCCGCGTCGGCCAGCCGCCCGCAGACGGCGAGAAGTTCGTCGCGCAGTGCCGGGTCGGCGATCCGCGGAGCCATCGCGCGCAGCGCCCCGTGGGCCTCCCGCACCTCTTCCCACGCACCGTCCGTCACCGACGGCTCCTGCTTGCGCGCGACGGCGAGCAGGTCCCGCGCCTCGTCCCGCACGACCAGCGCCTGCTCCACGTCCCGGGCCGCCGCGACCGCCGCGCCGAGCGTGCGGTCGCCCAGGGGCTGCGCCGTCCGCAGGGCGCCGTACAGCACAGCGCGCACCCGCCGGCGTACGACGACGGGCACCGCGAGGACGGAGCACAGCCCCTCGGTGGCGACCGCCACGTCGTACTCGTGGCTGATCTGCCGCGAGGTCGAGTAGTCGGTCACCGCGCAGGGCCGGGCCAGGGCCACCGCCTTGCCGCCCAGACCGTTCCCCGAGGAGACGGCGAGCGCGCTGAGCGCGGCCGTCGCGGTGCCGCTGAGTTCGCTGATGCGCACGTGCCGGCGCCCGGGATCGACCAGGCCGCCGAAGGCGACGGGCAGCCCCGTCGCGCGGCGCAGCCGCACCAGCGCACCACGCATCTCCCCTGCCTCGGCTGCGTCTGCTGCCACCTGTTCGCCCCCTCTTCGCGGCGCACCCCCGTTCGGGGGTGGTGAGACCTGCATCACGGAATACACGATGTTAGGCGGCGGTCCGGCAACGAGGAGGACACATGACGGCGACGACCGGCGCGACGGACGAGTTCCGCGCCGCGCGGGACTTCCTGCTGGAGCACCGCGAGGACTACCTCACGGCCTACGAGGGTTTTTGCTGGCCCCGCCCGGAGTACTTCAACTGGGCGCTCGACTGGTTCGACGTCGTCGCACGAGGCAACGACCGGACCGCCCTGCACATCGTGGAGGAGGACGGCGACCGCACCGAGGTCTCCTTCGCCGCGATGTCCGAGCGTTCGAACCGGGTCGCCAACTGGCTGCGCGCGCAGGGCGTGGGCGCCGATGACCGTGTCCTCGTCATGCTCGGCAACCAGGTCGAACTGTGGGAGACGGCGCTCGCCGCGATGAAGCTGAGGGCCGTGGTCATCCCGGCCACCCCGCTGCTCGGCGCCGCCGACCTGCGCGACCGGGTCGAGCGGGGACGGGTGCGGCACGTCGTCGTCCGCTCCGGCGACGCGGAGAAGTTCGCCGACGTGCCGGGCCACTACACCCCGATCGCGGTCGGCGGTGCCCGCCCCGGCTGGCTCGCGTACGAGGAGGCGTACACGGCGGACGCGGCCTTCGAACCCGACGGCCCCACTCTCGCGGACGACCCGCTGATGCTCTACTTCACCTCGGGCACCACCGCACGCCCCAAGCTGGTCGAGCACACCCACGTCTCCTACCCGGTCGGACACCTCGCGACCATGTACTGGATCGGGCTCAAGCCCGGCGACGTGCACCTCAACATCTCCTCGCCCGGCTGGGCCAAGCACGCCTGGTCGAACCTCTTCGCGCCGTGGAACGCGGAGGCGACCGTCTTCATCCACAACTACACCCGCTTCGACGCGGGCCGGCTGATGGCGGAGATGGACCGGGCGGGCGTCACCACCTTCTGCGCCCCGCCCACGGTGTGGCGGATGCTCATCCAGGCCGACCTGACCCAGCTGCGGACGCCGCCCCGCGAGGCCGTCGCCGCGGGGGAACCGTTGAACCCCGAGGTCATCGAGCAGGTCCGGCGCTCCTGGGGTGTCACCGTCCGGGACGGCTTCGGGCAGACCGAGACGGCCGTCCAGGTCTCCAACAGCCCCGGGCAGAAGCTCAAGACGGGCTCCATGGGGCGGCCCTGCCCCGGCTTCCGCGTCGAACTGCTCGACCCGGTGACCGGTGCGCCGGGAGCGGCGGAGGGCGAGATCTCGCTCGATCTGTCGGACCGTCCGGTCGGCCTGATGACCGGCTACCACGGGGACGGCGACCGCACGGCGGAGGCGATGGCCGGCGGCTACTACCGCACCGGGGACATCGGCTCCCGGGACGAGGACGGCTACATCACGTACGTGGGCCGCGCCGACGACGTGTTCAAGGCCAGCGACTACAAGATCTCGCCGTTCGAGCTGGAGAGCGCCCTGCTGGAGCACGAGGCGGTCGCGGAGGCCGCCGTGGTCCCCGCCCCCGACGAGCTGCGGCTGGCCGTCCCGAAGGCGTACATCGTCCTCGCGGCGGGGTACGAGCCCGGTCCTGACATGGCCAAGGTGCTCTTCGAGCATTCCCGTACCGTCCTCGCCCCGTACAAGCGCGTCCGCCGCCTGGAGTTCGGCGAGCTCCCCAAGACCGTCTCCGGCAAGATCCGCCGGATCGAACTGCGTGAGGCCACGGCCGCGGGATCCGCCGCCGAGTACCGCGAGGAGGACTTCCGGTGACAGAACTGTCCTACGCCCACGGCACGAGCACCACACCCCTGCTGGGCGACACGATCGGCGCCGACCTGGACCGGGCGATCGCCGCGTACCCGGAGCGCGAGGCCCTCGTGGACGTGCCCTCCGCACGCCGCTGGACGTACGCCGAGTTCGGCGCCGCGGTCGACGAGGTGGCGCGCGGACTCCTCGCCAAGGGCGTGCTCAAGGGCGACCGCGTCGGCATCTGGGCGATCAACTGCCCCGAGTGGGTGCTCGTCCAGTACGCGACCGCCCGGATCGGCGCGATCATGGTGAACATCAACCCCGCCTATCGCGCGCACGAGTTGGAGTACGTGCTGAAGCAGGCGGGGATCTCGGTGCTCGTCGCCTCGCAGGAGCACAAGGGCAGCGACTACCGCGCGCTGGTCAACCAGGTCCGCGAGAAGTGCCCGGAACTGCGGGAGACGGTGTACATCGGCGACCCGTCGTGGGACGCCCTGACGGCGGGTGCCGCCGCCGTGCCCGCGGAGCGACTGGCCGCCGCCGCAGCCGAGTTGAGCTGCGACGACCCGGTCAACATCCAGTACACCTCGGGCACCACCGGCTTCCCCAAGGGCGCGACGCTCTCCCACCACAACATCCTCAACAACGGTTACTGGGTGGGCCGCACCGTCGGTTACACCGAGCAGGACCGGGTCTGTCTGCCCGTGCCCTTCTACCACTGCTTCGGCATGGTCATGGGGAATCTGGGGGCCACCTCGCACGGCGCGTGCATCGTCATCCCGGCCCCGTCGTTCGACCCGGCGGCCACGCTGGAGGCCGTGCAGCAGGAGCGGTGCACGTCCCTGTACGGCGTCCCCACCATGTTCATCGCGGAGCTGAGCCTGCCCGGCTTCGCGGCGTACGACCTGTCCTCCCTGCGCACCGGCATCATGGCGGGCTCGCCCTGCCCGGTCGAGGTGATGAAGCGGGTCGTCGCCGAGATGCACATGCGGGAGGTGTCCATCTGCTACGGCATGACCGAGACCTCCCCGGTGTCCCTGCAGACCCGGATGGACGACGACCTCGAACACCGCACCGGCACCGTCGGACGGGTCCTGCCGCACATCGAGGTGAAGGTGGTCGACCCGGTCGGCGGCGTCACGCTGCCGCGCGGCGAACCGGGCGAACTGTGCACCCGCGGCTACAGCGTCATGCTCGGCTACTGGGACGAGCCCGAGAAGACCGCCGAAGCCGTCGACCCCGGACGCTGGATGCACACCGGCGACCTCGCGGTGATGCGCGAGGACGGCTATGTGGAGATCGTCGGCCGCATCAAGGACATGATCATCCGCGGCGGTGAGAACATCTATCCCCGCGAGATCGAGGAATTCCTGTACGCCCACCCGAAGATCGCCGACGTCCAGGTGGTCGGGGTACCCCACGAACGCTACGGCGAGGAGGTGCTCGCCTGCGTCATCCCCCGCGACCCGGACGACCCGCTCACCCTGGACGAACTGCGCGGCTTCTGCGAGGGACAGCTCGCGCACTACAAGATCCCCAGCCGGCTGCGCGTCCTGGACGCCTTCCCGATGACGGTCTCCGGAAAGGTCCGCAAGATCGAACTGCGGGAGGAGGCCGCTCGGGAGCGGTGACGCGGCGCGGGCGTGTGCCGTGCCGGCCGCCGACCGTCGGGGGCGGACCGGCCGGTGCGGCAGGTGTGTGTCACGCGCCGGAGACGGCGAGTTCGTCCGCGAGGGTGTTCGCGGGTTGAGGGGTGCCCGTGAGGTCGAGGACGAAGAGGGGGATCCCGAGGCTGTCAGCGCGGGCGCGGGCCTCGTCGTCGTAGCCCGCCAGGGAGAAGTAGACGCAGCCCGCCGACTCGGTCATGGCCGTCAGCCACAGGCACTCGACGTCGCGCAGTGAGGCCGGGCGCACGGTGGGGTCCACCTGGGCCAGGATGCCGCGGGCGGCCAGCCCGATCCCGGACGGCGGACGCTGGTCCGCGCGCCGGATGTCGCGGTAGCCGAGCCAGCGCAGGTACAGCGCCGCGGCCGTGACCGCGTCCCGCGCGGTCCGGATGGTGACCGGCTGGAACCCCGGCCGGGGCGCCCCCGCGGAACCGCCCGGCCGGCATCCCGCGCCCTTCGCGACCCGCGCCGGGCCTGGTCCCTGTTCACCCCCGGAACCCGGTCGCCCCACCGCTCCGGAACCCGGGCCCTCTGCCGGGTCGGAACCCGAGCCCCCCGCCGGGTCGGAACCCGGGCCCTCGACCGCGCCGATGTCCGGGGCCCCGACCGCGCCCGACCCCCGGTTCCCCGTCGCGCCGATGTCCGGGCCCCCTGCCGCGTCGGCGTCCGGGCCTCCCGCCGCGGGTACGTCGGGGGCGGGCGCCGTGTCCGCCCCGCGGCGGCCCCTCCCGCCCTTGCCGTCGCCGGAGCCGCTGTCGTCCCGCGGTGCGGTGCCTTCTCGTGTCTTGCCCTCCGGCGCCGGGTCCGGCCGGGTCGGCGCGACCACCGGGATGCGGAGTGCCGTGCCGCAGGGGCAGCCCAGCTCAGGGTGCGGCCACTGGGCGACGTGGTTGCAGGCGCGGCACCGGACCGTGGCCCACTCCTCGTCCCAGACGCGGTGCGTGATGGGTGTCGGGTTCGCGAGGCGGTCCAGCTCGGGCGTGACGGGCGCGCCGCACACACAGGGATAGGGCGGTGCCGCGTAGAGGTGCTCGCGTCGGCAGGCCGGGCACCTCACCGGCACGCTCTCGGCCATGGCCCACTCCAGGTCGTCACGTCGGGACAGGGTTCCCATCGTCCTCCTGACGGAGGTTCGAAGGGGGCGAAACGGTTCGACGTCCGCCGCCTAGGTCCCTGCCCGGGCCCGCTCTTGACGCCCCTCATCGCGCCGCCTACATTACTTCCAGATAGTAGAAGTTATTTTCCGCGATGTGGAATTGAGGGCTGAGGGGTCCGAGGGTCCGCCGCGGAACCGCAAAGGAATCAACAGCTCTCCGCGGGGCGCGACGGGAGCGCGAATCCGACAGCCGAAGCAGGAGTACTCCATGGCTCGTATGACCGCTGCCCGCGCGGCAGTCGAGATCCTCAAGCGCGAGGGCGTCAGCAACGCTTTCGGCGTGCCGGGTGCGGCGATCAACCCCTTCTACGCGGCTCTCCAGGCCTCCGGCGGGATCAACCACACCCTCGCTCGGCACGTCGAGGGCGCCTCGCACATGGCCGAGGGCTACACCCGGACCCACCCGGGCAACATCGGCGTCTGCATCGGCACCTCCGGCCCCGCCGGAACCGACATGATCACCGGTCTCTACTCCGCCATCGGCGACTCCGTCCCGATCCTGTGCATCACCGGCCAGGCCCCGACCGCCGTGATCCACAAGGAGGACTTCCAGGCCGTCGACATCGCCTCCATCGCCAAACCGGTGACGAAGATGGCGGTCACCGTCCTGGAGGCGGCGCAGGTCCCCGGCGTCTTCCAGCAGGCCTTCCACCTGATGAGGTCCGGTCGCCCCGGCCCCGTCCTGATCGACCTGCCCATCGACGTCCAGCTGACCGAGATCGAGTTCGACCCTGAGACGTACGAGCCGCTCCAGGCGTACAAGCCGGCCGCCGCCCGCGCCCAGATCGAGAAGGCGATCGGGCTGCTGAACGCGTCCGAGCGGCCGCTGATCGTCGCGGGCGGCGGTGTCATCAACGCCGACGCCTGCGAACTCCTCGTCGAGTTCGCCGAACTGACGGGCACTCCGGTCGTCCCGACCCTGATGGGCTGGGGCATCCTCCCCGACGACCACGAGCTCAACGCCGGCATGGTCGGTCTGCAGACCTCGCACCGCTACGGCAACGCGACCTTCCTGGAGTCCGACTTCGTCCTCGGCATCGGCAACCGCTGGGCCAACCGCCACACCGGCAGGCTGGACGTCTACACGGCCGGCCGCACCTTCGTGCATGTCGACATCGAGCCCACCCAGATCGGCAGGATCTTCGCCCCGCACTACGGCATCGCCTCCGACGCCAAGGCCGCGCTGGAGCTGTTCGTCGAGGCGGCACGGGAGTTGAAGGCGGCGGGCAGGCTGCCCGACCGTTCCGCGTGGGCCGCGTCCGCGCAGGAGAAGAAGGCCACGCTCCAGCGCCGTACGCACTTCGACGACATTCCGATCAAGCCGCAGCGCGTCTACGAGGAGATGAACAAGGCCTTCGGCCCGGAGACGCGTTACGTCTCCACCATCGGCCTCTCACAGATCGCCGGCGCGCAGATGCTGCACGTCTACCGGCCGCGGCACTGGATCAACTGCGGCCAGGCGGGTCCGCTCGGCTGGACGATCCCGGCCGCGCTCGGCGTGGCCAAGGCCGATCCCGACGCGCAGGTCGTGGCGCTCTCCGGCGACTACGACTTCCAGTTCATGATCGAGGAGCTCGCCGTCGGCGCACAGCACCGGATCCCCTACGTGCACGTGCTGGTGAACAACTCCTACCTCGGCCTGATCCGCCAGGCGCAGCGGGCGTTCGACATCGACTTCCAGGTCAAGCTGGAGTTCGAGAACATCAACTCGCCCGAACTGGGCGTCTACGGCGTCGACCACGTCAAGGTCGCCGAGGGCCTGGGCTGCAAGGCGATCCGCGTGACCGACCCGGCCGAGCTGGGCGCCGCCTTCGAGCAGGCCAAGAAGCTCGCCGCCGAACATCAGGTCCCCGTGGTCGTCGAGGCGATCCTGGAGCGGGTCACCAACATCGCGATGTCCACGACGAACGACATCGGCAACGTCGTCGAGTTCGAGGAACTCGCCACCGAGCCGGGCCACGCGCCCACCTCGATCAAGCCCCTGAAGGTCTGACACAGCGCCGACACGGGCAGCGCCGCAGGGTGCGGTACCGCCGATTCCTGGACGGGGAGGCTCACCGGAGGGTGGGCCGCCCCGTTCGCGCGCGGCGGGCTGCGCACCGTGCGCGGCCCGCCACACACCGTGCCCGCGGTACGTCCCGGCGGAGCGGGCTGCTTCCCGTGCCCGCGGTCGTCCCGGCGGCCCGGGCTGCTTCCCGTGCCCTCGGCCCCGGGACAGTGACCCGGGCCGCTTCCCGTGCCCGCGGTCGCCCGGCGGACCGGGCCGCTTCCCGTGCCCGCGGTCGCCCGGCGGACCGGGCCGCTTCCCGTGCCCTCACCTGGTTCTGCCGCGAGGTGATGGGCGGAGAACCCGAGGGCGGCAGGCACGGGCCGGTCCCGTGGCCGAACGTCACACAGCGGCGCGGCGGTCCGGGGCTCACCCCCGGACCGCCGCGCCGCTGTTCTCGGTGCTTCCCCCGTACCCCCGTATTTCCGGCCCCCGTACCCCGTACTTCCGTACCCCCGTCCGGAGCCCGCCGCCCCCGTGCCGGCGGGCCCCGTGTGCCGAGCATGTGCCTCATCCGGGGGGAGTTGAAGCCCCCGGGACGGTGTTCAGAGGTTGATTTGAGGGTTCCGTAGGGCGGGTACGCCCGGTTGCGTACGCCGGAGGCCCTTGCGCGCCCTCAGTGGGACGGCTGCGTGGGGTGCCCGGGGTGCTCCGAGAGCCCGGGCCAGTCGTCAGGCCCGCCCCCCTGCCAGTCGATGATGTCGGTCGCCTCGATCTCGACCTCGTCGAGGTCGATGTCGGCGTGCCGCAGGATCTCGACGACGTCGTCGAGGTGGTAGGCGATACCGAGCGTCTCGTCCCCGGCGGTGACCCGCCGCGACCCGTCCAGTGCCGGAGCGTGCACAACGATGCTGGGAAAGTCCATGTCCTCAGGCTGCTGCGCGGCGGCCCTATCCGCACCCGGAGCACAGGGCGAGGCGCCGGGTACGGGACCGTCCGTACCCGGCGCCTCGGGCCGGTGAGCCGTGTGGTTGTCGCCGTCCGACGGCGCGAGGCCGGGCGCGACAGGACATTCGCGCCGCCGGACGGGGCATCAGGGTCCGCACGTGAGTACGGAGAGGAGCCACACGGGAGTGTGGGGAGGACCGCACCGGAGTGCGGAGAGAGCCGTACCGGGGGTACGGAGAGGACCGCGGCGGATGCGATGGAACCCGGTTCCCCTTCCCTCAGGTCGAGAAGGGGGCCGGTGAACCGTCACCACCGCACTGGCTCGCACGCCGCCGCGGTCCCGGTCCTGCCCGCACGGCGCTGGACCACCCCTCATCCGGGTCCGACGCCGCCACGGGCGGCTCGTGTCGAGGCTCAGTCCTCGCGCAGGGCGCGGACGGCCTCCTCCACACGCCGGCCGTACTCCGGGTCGGCGGCGTGGAAGTGGGCGAGGTTCTTCTCGATCACGTCGTCGCGGGAGACCTGGGAGAGGCCGCCGGCGATGTTCGCGATCAGCCGGGACCGCTCCTCGGCCGACATCAGGCGGTACAGCTCACCCGCCTGGAAGAAGTGGTCGTCCTTGGTGTGCGGCGGGGCCTCGTGGGTGCCCGTGTGGCCCGACACCGCGAACGGTGCGGACAGCGGGCGGCCGGTCTCGGCCGGACCGTCGTACGAGTTGGGCTCGTAGTTCTTGGCGTGGCGGCCCTGGCCGTTGGCGGCCATCAGACCGTCGCGGCCGTAGTTGGCGGCGGCCGCGGCCTTCGGGGCGTTGACCGCGAGCTGGGTGTGGTTGACGCCCAGGCGGTAACGGTGCGCGTCCGCGTAGGCGAACAGACGGCCCTGGAGCATCTTGTCGGGGGAGGGGCCGATGCCCGGAACGAAGTTGTTCGGGGAGAAGGCGGCCTGCTCGACCTCGGCGAAGACGTTGTCCGGGTTGCGGTCCAGGACCAGGCGGCCCACGCGCTGGAGCGGGTGGTCGTGGTGCGGCCACACCTTGGTGAGGTCGAACGGGTTGAAGCGGTAGTCCGCCGCCTCGGCCGCGGGCATGATCTGGACGTACAGCGTCCAGGACGGGTTCACGCCGCGCTCGATGGCCTGGAGCAGGTCCGTCTGGTGCGAGTTCGGGTCCTTGCCCGCGATCTCCTGGGCCTGTTCGGTGGACAGCGAGCGGACGCCCTGGTTCGTCTTGAAGTGGTACTTGACGAAGAAGGCCTCGCCCTCGGCGTTCGTCCACTGGTAGGTGTGCGAGCCGTAGCCGTTCATGTGGCGGTACGAGGCCGGGATGCCGCGGTCGCCCATCAGCCAGGTGATCTGGTGCGTCGCCTCGGGGGCGTGCGCCCAGAAGTCCCAGACGTTGTCCGGTTCCTGCTTGCCCGTGAACGGGTCGCGCTTCTGGGAGTGGATGAAGTCGGGGAACTTGATGGGGTCCTTGATGAAGAAGACCGGGGTGTTGTTGCCGACGAGGTCGTAGTTGCCCTCTTCGGTGTAGAACTTGAGCGCGAAGCCGCGCGGGTCGCGGACCGCGTCCGCCCCGCCGAGGCTGTCGGCCACGGTGGAGAAGCGCAGGAAGACCTCGGTGCGCTTGCCGACGGTGTCCAGGAAGTCGGCGTGGGTGAAGCCCGTGACGTCGTCGGTGACCTCGAAGTGACCGTAGGCGCCGGAACCGCGGGCGTGCACCACGCGCTCCGGGATGCGCTCGCGGTTGAACCGGGCGAGCTTCTCCAGGAGGTGCTGGTCCTGGAGCAGGAGCGGGCCACCGACGCCGGCGGTGGCGGAGTTCTGGTTGTCGGCGACCGGGGCGCCGGACTCGGTCGTGAGCACGCGCTTCGACATCGTGACCTTCCGTACGAGGGGGGCAGCGGGGCCGGCGGAAAACTGATTCCGCTTCATGGACCTTCCGCTTGGCGGAGCCTAGGTTCGGGGTGAACTGGGCGTCAACAGTTTGTTGAAGAGGGATCCGGGCCGCGGCGGCGCCTGGGCGCGACAGGACAGATGTCGGCGCCGCCGCGGCCCGGACGTACGGGACGCTCAGACCTGGGCGCCGGAGAGGCGCTCGACCGAGCGCAGCAGCGCGGAGTGGTCCAGGCCGCCGTCGCCCTGCGCGCGCAGGCTGGCGACGAGCTGCGCGACCACGCCGCCGACCGGCAGGGCGGCGCCGACGTTGCGGGCGGCGTCCGTGACGATGCCCATGTCCTTGTGGTGCAGGTCGATGCGGAAGCCCGGCTTGAAGTCGCGGTTCAGGAAGTTGTCCTTCTTGCGCGTCAGCACGGTGGAGCCGGCGAGACCGCCGTTGAGGACGTCGAGCGCGGCCCTCAGGTCCACGCCCGACTTCTCCAGGAAGACCACGGCCTCGGCGCACGCCTGGATGTTCACGGCGACGATCAGCTGGTTGGCCGCCTTCACGGTCTGGCCCGAGCCGTGCGGACCGCACAGCACGATGGTCCTGCCCAGCGCCTCGAAGATCGGCTCGGCCTCGTCGAAGTCGGCCTGCTCACCTCCGACCATGATCGAGAGCACGGCCTCGATCGCGCCGGCCTCGCCGCCGGACACCGGGGCGTCCAGCACGCGGATGCCCTTGTCCTTGGCCGCCTCGGCGAGGTCCACGGAGGTCTGCGGGGTGATCGACGACATGTCGATCAGCAGGGCGCCGGCCCTGGCGTTCTCCAGGATGCCGTCAGGGCCGTAGGCGATGGCCTCGACCTGCGGGGAGGCGGGCACCATCGTGATCACGACGTCGGCCTCGCGCACGGCCTCGGCGATCGAGCCGGCCGCGGTGCCTCCGGCGGCGGCCAGGCGCTCCAGTTTGTCCCGCTCCAGTGTGTAGCCCGTGACCTCGTAGCCGGCCTTGATCAGGTTCTCCGACATGGGCGAGCCCATGATGCCGAGGCCGATCCAGGCCACCGTCGGGCGGGCGGAGTCTGCGGGGTTGTTGCTCATGAGGGTGCCTCTCTGGCGTCTGTGCTGCGTCTGGGGTTCCGCAGGGCGGGCGGCTGCGCCGGTCACGGGTGCCGCGCGGCTGCCGCCGCGGGGTCCGCGCGGCGGGTGGCCGTGTCCGTATGTGCCGTGCGGTGGGGCCGGGGTCTGTCAGCGGGCGGCGCGGGCCTGTGCGGGCAGCCAGTCGAAGGCCTCCGCGCTCGGGCGGTCGCCGGGCTTGTACTCCAGGCCGACCCAGCCCTCGTAACCGGCCTTCCGCAGCTGGTCGAGGAGGTCCTCCAGCGGGAGGGTGCCGGTGCCCGGGGCGCCGCGGCCGGGGTTGTCAGCCATCTGCACGTGCCCGGTCCGGCCGGTGTACTCGGCGATCACCTGCGGCAGGTCCTCGCCGTTCATGGACAGGTGGTACAGGTCCATGAGGAACTTGGCGTTGCCGAGGCCCGTCGCCTCGTTGACCTTGTCGACCACGCCGACGCCGGCCGGTGCGCTGACGAGTGGGTAGTCCGGGGACTCCGGCTGGTTGAGCGTCTCGACGAGGAGGATCGCGCCGATCCGGCTCGCGGCGCGCGCCGCGAGGACCAGGTTCTCCAGCGCGAGGGCGTCCTGCTCGGCGGGGTCCACGCCCTCGACGCGGTTGCCGTACAGCGCGTTGAGCGCCTTGCAGCCGAGCGACAGGGCGAACGCCGCGGCCACGTCGATGTTGGCGCGGAACTTGTCCGACTCGGCCCCGGGGATCGACAGTGCGCCCCGGTCGGGGCCCGGCAACTGCCCGGCGTAGAAGTTCAGGCCCGTCAGCTGGACGCCCGCGTCCTCGATCGCCTTCTTCAGCGCGCCGAGCTCGGACTGCTCGGGGGTGGGGGAGTCGACCCAGGGCCACCACAGCTCGACCGCGGTGAAGCCCGCCGCGGCGGCGGCCGCGGGGCGCTCCAGGAGCGGGAGTTCCGTGAAGAGGATCGACAGGTTGACGTTGAAGCGCTGGTCTGCGAATCCCATGGGGGTCGGCGCTCCCTTCCGTTGTCGAGATTCCGTATTACGGAAGTTCGTTTCTGCTTAATGGAAGATTGCCGTCGGGCGTCGCGGCTTGTCAAGGGGGTGCCGCGGGAATGCGGCTCGTACGGGGGCCCGCCGCGCAGGGGGTTGCCGGGGGATGCGCGGCGCGCAGTAGGTTGAGCCCGTGCGATTGAGAGTGGAGTTCACGACCGAGCCCTTCGACCTCGACGAGGCGCCCCCGCACGCGCTGGTCGCCCGCGAGGTCATCGAGGCGGCCGAGCTGGACGCCGTGGACGTCGGCCCGTTCGGCAACACCGCGGAGGGCGGTGCGGACGCGGTGCTCACCGCGGTCGACGCGCTGCTGCGCAAGGCCCTGGGGGCGGGCGCCACCCGGGTCTCGCTCCAGGTGAACGTCGTCGGGGAGGGCGACAAGTGACCGGCATCGGGGACGACCCCTTCGTCACGGCGGTCAAGCCGCTGGTCGACGCCATGGGGGGCGAGATGCTGCCGCCCGGCGAGGCCGGGGCCGACGACGTCGTGCTGTCCTGGGAAGGCGCGGACGTCGTCGCCGTGCGCCTGCCCCAGCTCGCCGACTCGCTGGACCACATCCTGGCCGCCCTGGAGCGCAAGCAGGGCCGGCCGCTGGCCGATCTCGACCGCAAGGCGAAGCAGGAGGTCGTGCGCATACTGGAAGCGCGCGGGGCATTCTCCGTACGGCACGGCGTGGAGACCGTGGCGAGCGCGCTCGGCGTGAGCCGGTTCACCGTCTACAACTATCTGAACCGCGAAAAAGGGGCCTGACCAGGCACGACGCGGCGAGGGTCGGCTCGCGCGCGAGGCACCGCCGTCCGGACTGCCGGGCGGCGGTTTTTGTTACCCGAAGTTTTCAACAAAGTGTTGACGCGGTGTTTCCGAGGGCGTTAGCTATCCGCAGCCCGTCCAGCACAAGGCCACGGAGGCTTCCCGTGACTTCGAGTACGACACCTGGCGGCCTCGCCCGGTTCAACGCCCTGGAGGAGCACGCGGCCCTCGCCGCACTCCACGAGGTGTGCGCCTCCACCGCGTGGGCCCGCATCCTGCTCGCCCGGCGCCCGTACGCCACCACCGACGATCTGCACCTGGCGAGCGACGCCGCCATGGCCGGGCTGACCGCCGCGGACCTGGCGGAGGCGATGGCGGGACACCCGCCGATCGGGCGCCCGAAGCCGGGGGACCCCACCTCCTCCCGTGAGCAGCGCGGCATGGCCGGCGCCTCCGCGGAACTCAAGGAGGAGATGCTCGAACTGAACCTGGACTACCAGGAGAAGTTCGGCCACGTCTTCCTGATCTGCGCCACCGGCCGGACCGGGGAGCAGATGCGCGACGCGGTCAAGGAACGGATCGGCAACTCGCCCGAGCAGGAGCGGGAGATCGTCCGCTTTGAACTGGGCAAGATCAATCGCATCCGTCTGGCCGGTCTCGTAGAGGGAGATGAGGCATGAGCACCGACACCACCGCCTCCGTGTCCACCCACATCCTCGACACCAGCGCGGGGCGCCCCGCCGAGGGCGTCGCCGTCCGACTCGCCGCCCGCGCCGGCGGCGCGGCGGACTGGGTGGCGCTCGGCGGCTCCGCGACCGACGCGGACGGCCGGTGCAGGGACCTTCCCGCACTGCCGGAGGGGACGACCCACGTACGGCTCGACTTCGCCGTCGAGCAGTACTTCGAAAAGAAGCAAGCCGATGCGCAGCAGGACGCCCCCGCGAATCGGGACAGCGGCGCGCCCGGAGTGTTCTTCCCGGAGGTGGCCATCACCTTCGCCGTCCGGCCGGGCGAGCACTACCACGTACCGCTGCTGCTCAACCCGTTCGGCTACTCCGTTTACCGAGGGAGCTAGCAGACATGCCCACGATTCTGGGACAGAACCAGTACGGCAAGGCCGAGAACCGAGTCGTCAGGATCACCCGCGACGGCGCCACGCACCACATCAAGGACCTGAACGTGTCGGTCGCGCTGAGCGGCGACATGGAGGAGGTCCACTACTCGGGCTCCAACGCGAACGTCCTGCCGACGGACACCACCAAGAACACGGTGTACGCCTTCGCCAAGGAGTACGGCATCGAGTCCGCCGAGCAGTTCGGCATCCACCTCGCCCGGCACTTCGTCACCAGCCAGGAGCCGATCAAGCAGGCGCGCATCCGCATCGAGGAGTACGCCTGGGAGCGCATCGAGGCCTCGGACGCGAACTCCAAGTTCATCGGCGCGGACGCGGTCAAGCACTCCTTCGTCCGCAAGGGCCAGGAGACCCGCGTCACCCAGATCACCTTCGACGGTGAGAACTGGGAGGTCATCTCCGGCCTGAAGGACCTCGTCGTGATGAACTCCACGAACTCCGAGTTCTGGGGCTACGTCAAGGACAAGTACACGACGCTCGAGGAGGCCTACGACCGCATCCTGGCCACCCAGGTGTCCGGCCGCTGGCGCTTCAACTGGAGCGGCGACGAGCAGAAGATGCCCAACTGGGAGAAGTCCTACGACCAGGTGAAGAAGCACATGCTCCAGGCCTTCGCCGAGACGTACTCCCTCTCGCTGCAGCAGACCCTGTACCAGATGGGCGCGCGCATCATCAACAACCGCAGTGAGATCGACGAGGTGCGCTTCTCCCTCCCGAACAAGCATCACTTCCTCGTCGACCTGGAGCCGTTCGGGCTGGAGAACGACAACGAGGTCTACTTCGCGGCCGATCGCCCGTACGGCCTCATCGAGGCGACCATCCTGCGTGACGGCTGCGAGCCGCGCATCCCGGTGGACCTCACCAACCTGTAGGCCCGCTCCGCGGGACCGCGTGCCCGATTCCCCGACGCGTGCGCCGGCGTCGAGTCCCAGGGGAGAGCGGGGGCATCTGCGCAACAACAGCACCACGGATCCGGTCGTCACCCCGCTCGACCCCCGGATCCGTCCACCGATGGGAAGAACGAGGAACGCCGTGGCAGTCGAGCGCATCGTCATCGAGAACTGCGCCGTCGCGACCGTGGACGGAGGCGACACCGAGTACGCCTCGGGCCACGTCGTCGTCGCCGGCAACAGGATCGAGTCGGTCGGCGCGGGCAGGGCTCCCGACGACCTGGAGAACGTGGTACGCCGCGTCGACGGCACCGGGCACCTGGCCACGCCCGGCCTGGTCAACACCCACCACCACTTCTACCAGTGGATCACCCGCGGCCTCGCCACGGACCACAACCTCTTCAACTGGCTCGTCGCGCTGTACCCGACCTGGGCGCGCATCGACGAGAAGATGGCGTACTCCGCCGCGCAGGGCTCCCTCGCCATGATGGTCCGCGGCGGTGTGACGACCGCCATGGACCACCACTACGTGTACCCGAGGGGCTCCGGCGACCTGTCCGGCGCCATCATCCGGGCCGCCCGCGAGACGGGCGTCCGCTTCACCCTCGCCCGCGGCTCCATGGACCGCGGCAAGTCGGACGGCGGCCTTCCCCCGGACTTCGCCGTCGAGACCCTCGACGGCGCGCTCGCCGCGACCGAGGCGACCATCGACGAGCACCACGACGCCTCCTTCGACGCGATGACGCAGATCGCGGTCGCGCCCTGTTCGCCGTTCTCCGTCTCCACCGAACTCCTCAGGCAGGGCGCCGAACTCGCCCGGCGCAAGGGCGTACGGCTGCACACGCACGGATCGGAGACCGTCGAGGAGGAGCAGTTCTGCAAGGACCTGTTCGGCATGGGCCCGACCGACTACTTCGAGTCCACCGGCTGGCTCGGCGAGGACGTGTGGATGGCGCACTGCGTCCACATGAACGACTCCGACATCGCCGCCTTCGCCCGCACGAGGACGGGCGTCGCCCACTGCCCGTCCTCCAACGCCCGCCTGGCGGCCGGCATCGCCCGCGTCCCCGACATGCTCGCGGCCGGCGTCCCGGTCGGCCTCGGCGTCGACGGCACCGCCTCCAACGAGTCCGGCGAACTGCACACCGAACTGCGCAACGCCCTGCTCATCAACCGGCTCGGCGCCCACCGCGAGGCCGCCCTGAACGCACGTCAGGCGCTGCGCCTGGGCACCTACGGCGGCGCCCAGGTCCTCGGCCGCGCCTCCCAGATCGGCTCCCTGGAACCGGGCAAGCTCGCCGACCTGGTCCTGTGGAAGCTGGACACCCTGGCCCACGCCTCGATCGCCGACCCGGTGACCGCGCTGGTCTTCGGCGCGGCCGCACCGGTCACGCTCTCGCTCGTGAACGGCAGGCCGGTGGTCGAGGACGGCCGTCTGCTGCACGTCGACGAGGACGCCATCGCCCGCTCCACGCGGGAAGAGGCGCAGCGCCTGGCGGGCATCGCCGGGCGGAACTGACGCGCCGGCCCGCACGCCGACCGGCGCGCGGGCCCGGCAACCGGAGATCTCCGGCAGTGGGGGACGGCCCTCTGCCGGTAGCCGTGGACCCGAGCGGGGTCCATGGCGGCCGTGGCCGGGGCGGGCATGGACGTGCACGCCCCGGAACGGTCCCCGTCCCCGACGAACGAGTGCCGTTCGCCCCGAACGGATCCGTCCCGGTCCCGCACGACCGCGCATCACCTCCCTGAAACCCGCGTCGACGCGACGTGTACCCGACCGGAGGAGCCGCTGTGGCCGCTCAGCCCGCGCCCCGCACCGATGCACGACCGACTGGCCAGCCCAAGCACCCAGTCGACGAGAAACTGCCCGCCCTCAAGATGGCGACCAGCGGCCTTCAGCACGTGGCCGCGATGTACGCGGGAGTCGTCGCCCCACCGCTGATCGTCGGCGCCGCCGTCGGTCTGTCCGCCACCGAACTGACCTTCCTCACCGGCGCCTGCCTGTTCACCGCGGGCCTCGCCACCTTCCTGCAGACCCTCGGTCTCTGGAAGATCGGCGCCCGGTTGCCGTTCGTGAACGGCGTCACCTTCGCCGGCGTCGCCCCCATGACCGCCGTCGTCGCGTCCGCCGAGGACAAGAGCGACGCGCTGCCGATCATCTTCGGCGCGGTCATCGTCGCGGGAGTCCTGGGGTTCGTCGCGGCCCCCTTCTTCAGCAAGGCCGTCCGCTTCTTCCCGCCCGTCGTCACCGGCAGCGTGATCACCCTGATAGGTGTCTCGCTCCTGCCGGTCGCCTTCGGCTGGGCGCAGGGCCCCGCCCCCGCGGCCCACGACTACGGCTCTACGACCTACCTCGGCCTCGCCGCGTCCACGCTCGTCGTCGTCCTGCTGCTGCGCCGCTTCACCCGCGGCTTCGTGAAACAGATCGCGGTGCTGCTCGGCCTGGTGCTCGGCACGCTCGTCGCGATCCCCTTCGGCGTCACGGACTTCGGCCCCGTGGCCGACGCGGACGTGGTCGGCTTCCCGACGCCCTTCCACTTCGGCGCCCCGCAGTTCCAGCTCGCCGCGATCCTCTCGCTGTGCGTGGTGATGGTGGTGTCCATGACCGAGTCGACCGCGGACATGCTGGCGCTGGGCGAGATCGTCGAGCGGCCCGCCGACGAGAAGACCATCGCGGCCGGCCTGCGCGCCGACACCCTCGGCTCGGCGCTGAGCCCCCTCTTCAACGGCTTCATGTGCAGCGCCTTCGCGCAGAACATCGGTCTGGTCGCGATGACGAGGATCCGCAGCCGGTTCGTCGTCGCCACCGGCGGCGGCTTCCTGGTGCTGATGGGCCTGTGCCCGATGGCCGCGTCGCTCATCGCCGTGGTGCCCCGCCCGGTGCTCGGCGGAGCAGGCGTCGTGCTGTTCGGCTCGGTCGCCGCGAGCGGCATCCAGACCCTGGTCCGGGCCGGCCTGGAGAAGGACAACAACGTGCTGATCGTGGCCGTTTCACTGGCCGTCGGCATCATCCCGATCACCGCCCCGGAGTTCTACCACGCGTTCCCCGAGACCGCGCGGATCGTGCTGGACTCGGGGATCTCGACGGGCTGTGTCACGGCCGTGGTCCTCAACCTGGTCTTCAACCGCCTCGGCAAGGGGGAATGCCACGACGCGGGCGAGGTGACGCACCCGATGGAGGCGGGCGAGGACCTCAAGGCGGTCCCGGCGCACTGACCGGGGCGCATCCGCCCGGCGGGCCCGCCGAGGACGCGGCACGAGAACCGTGCCGCGCCCTCGGCCTTCCCGGAGCCGTCAGCCGATGTGGTAACTGTCGCCGTAGACCTGCCAGTCCAGCGGCGGATCGAGGTTCAGATTCCGCTTGCGCACGAAGACCCGCTGCTCGGTGTCGACCCGGCTGGTGTCGGAGTGGGCCTCCTCCTGCTTCATGGCCCACACGCGCGCGTCGAGGAAGGCGTTGAGCCAGGTCACCTCGTCGCCGCCCTGCGACGGCGGCTTCGCCTCGGCCAGCGCGCGCCGCCTGATGCTGCTGAAACTGGTGCTGTCGCCGCCGTCACCGTGCATCACGATGGCGTCGTAGTAGGTGAACTGGCCGAGCGCGCCGATGCCGTCGGCCTTGCCCTGCCGGACGGCCGGGTCGAAGTACACGCGGTCGCGCTCGTCGTTCTGCGCCTGCTGGAAGGCCGTGTCCTGCGCCGCCCTGCGCCAGTCGCCCGGGAAACCGGGGTCGAGGCCGTCGTGCGAGTCGCCGCCGTTCACCTCGCGCAGCGCGGGCAGGTACTTGGCCAGTACGTTGCCGGGCTTGCGCCGGGTGTAGAGCTCCACCAGGTCGAGCATGTCGCCGGTGCCCGAGCAGAAGCCGATGATCCCGGCGGTGTAGCCGCGCCCGTCGCCGATGTCCTCGATGTATTCGTACTGGGCCTTCCAGTCCAGCGAGGAGTTCTCCGCGCTGGAGACCAGCTTCATCGCGATCTCCTTCTTCGCGGGGTCGTCCAGACCGGCCGGCGCGGCGGTCGCGGACTGTGTGGCGACGAGGGGACCTGCCACCAGCGAGGCTCCGATCAGGGCGAGCAGGGTGCGGCGCGACGTACGTATGTGGGGGGTGTGCACGGTACCTCCGGAGTGGGGTGTGTGGTTCCGCGTACTGTTAGGAAAGTTTCCTACCAGAGATTGGGAGGGCCGTACACCCGTACGGACAGAGCGAGTTGGGGCGAGACGGGCGCCGGTCGCTCCGTTACGGTCGGAGCGCGCGGTCGGACCGCGCACCGGGGTCGGGGTCACGAGGGGGAGTGCGTGTCATGAACGAGTCGGGCCGTGTGGAGGCCTTCAGCGACGGCGTCTTCGCCATCGCCATCACACTGCTGATCCTGGAGATCAAGGTCCCAGAGGCGGGGGAGCACGGCGGCCTGTGGCACGCGCTGGGCGCGCAATGGCCCTCGTACGCCGCCTATGTGGTCAGTTTCCTGGTCATCGGCATCATGTGGATCAACCACCACCAGCTCTTCGGCTACGTCGTCAGGGTCGACCGCACGCTGATGTTCCTGAACCTGCTCGTGCTGATGGTGGTGGCCGCCGTGCCCTGGCCGACCGCGATGCTCGCGGAGTACCTCCGCGAGGACGAGGCCTCCCATGTCGCGGCCGCGGTCTACAGCATGGTCATGGTCGCGATGGCCCTCGCCTTCCAGGCCCTGTGGTGGCACCTGACCCGCACCGGCCATCTTCTCGACGGCCGGGTCGACGTGGCCGCCGCCCGCCGCACCCGGGTCCGCTTCGCCCTCGGATCGCTCGCCTACCCGGCCACGGTCGGCCTCGCCTACGTCTCCGCCCCGCTGACCCTGGCCGCGCACGGCCTGCTCGCGGTCTACTACGGGTTCAACCAGGTACCCGTACCGACCCGGGAGACGGACAGGGCCGTGCTGCCGGGAGACGCCCGGTGAAGCAGTGCGCCGGCGGGACGCCCACCGGCGTGCGGAAGTCGGCCGCCCTTCGCGACTGGTCGCAGTAGCCGGCCCCGGTGAACCGGAGACCCTCCGCGCCCGGTTCACCGGGGCCGGCCCGTCCGAGGACTACACCGAAGGGGCCCCGGCGGGCACCGGAGCCTCCTCCGGCACGCGGTCCGAGGAGGCACTCCTAGGACGCAGGAACACCGCCGCCAGCACCAGGGCCAGTGCCGCGATCCCCGTGGCCACCGTGAAGGCGAGCCGATAGCCGTCCGCCGTCGCCGCCACGACCTGTTCGCCCCGTGCGCTCAGGCGCTCCGTGCGGGCCGCCGCCAGCGTGGTCAGGGCCGCGAGCCCCAGCGAACCACCCACCACCTGCGTGGTGTTGAAGAGTCCGGAGGCGAGGCCCGCGTCCTCCTCGCGGGCACCCGACATCGCGAGTCCCGTCATCGCGGGCATCGCGGCCGCGAAACCGGCGGCGAGCAGGAGCATCGCGGGCAGCACGTCGGTGACGTACCCGCCGTCCGCCGGGACCCGGCTCAGCAGCGCCATGCCAGCCGTGATGAGGACGAGTCCGGCGCACAGGACTCGATGGGTGCCGAAGCGGGCGACGGTGCGCGCCGACAGGCTCAGCATCAGCACCCCGATCAGCACCGGCGCGGGCAGGAAGGCGGTGCCGGTGAGCAACTCGTCGTACCCGAGAACCCGTTGGAGATACAGCGCCCCGATGTACTGGAAGCCGTACATGCCGGCGATCATCAGGATCTGCACGCCGTTGGCGCTCACCAGGACCCGGGAGCGGAAGAGCCTCAGCCTCAGCAGCGGGCGGGCGGCACGCGCCTGCCGCACGGCGAAGGCGGCGAGGAGAGCCGGCGAGAGCGCGGCGAGGGCCAGGGTGGTGCCGGGCCCGTGGTCCCCGGCGCTCACGATCGTGTACACGCTCAGCATCAGCGCACCCGTGACCAGGGCCGCCCCGGGGTAGTCGGCCCCCTTGCCCAGCCCCAGCCCGTCGTCCGGGGCGAGGATCCGCAGCGCGGCGACCCACGCCGCCACTCCGATCGGCAGGTTGATCAGGAAGATCCAGTGCCAGCCGAGGCCCTGGGTGAGGGCCCCTCCGAGGAACGTGCCGAGCGCGCCGCCCGCCGCGCCGACCGCGCTGAACACGGCGATGGCACGGGCCCGTTCGCGGGGTTCCGGGAACAGTGCGACCAGCATGCCGAGCACGACGGCCGAGGTCATCGCCCCGCCGACGCCCTGGAGCGCGCGGGCCGCGACGAGCACGCCCCGGTCCGTCGCGATCCCGCACAGCGCGGACGCGACGGTGAACACCACGAGCCCCGCGGCGAACATCCGTCTGCGGCCCACCAGGTCCCCGAGCCTCCCCGCGAGGAGCAGCAGTCCGCCGAAGGGGATCAGGTACGCGTTCACGACCCAGGCCAGTCCCGGGCCGGAGAATCCCAGATCGCTCTGGATCGCGGGCATCGCGACCGTGACGATGTTCCCGTCCAGGATCGTCATCAGCGTGCCCGCGCACAGCACGACGAGCGCGGCCCAACGGGAGTACGTTCGTGGTGTCGGTGACCCACTCGTCGACGACATGGCGATGACCTCGGCCTTCTTCAAAGGTGCACGACTTGTAACGGGGTACATCGTGGAAGACCATGGAGGCCGGCATAAGGAGGCACTTCGATGTCCCAGGGGAACACCGGTGTTACCTCGCAGGCAGTGCTCGCGCAGGCGTGCCCGGTCCGCGAAGTTCTTGACAGGGTCGCCGGGAAATGGAGCGTGCTGATCATCGTGGCGGCGGCCCACGGCCCGATCCGCTTCACCGAACTGGAGCGCAGCGTGGAGGGGATCAGCCGCCGCATGCTGACCCTGACCCTGCGCAATCTGGAGCGCGACGGACTCGTCATCCGCACGGTCCATCCGACGGTCCCGCCCAAGGTCGAGTACGAACTCACACCGGTGGCAAGGGAGTTGCATGCGACCTTGCTGTCCCTGACCGACTGGGCGGAGCGGCACCGTGTGACCATCGCCGAGTCGCGTGCGACCTACGACGCCGAGCACCGCCCGGAGTTGCCGGCCGCCTAGGGGGCTTCGTTTGGATCAGACCGGGTCCGCGACGCCCGGCACGGCACCTCGCCGCGTTGTCGGACCACCCGAGTACGCCCGGTACGCGGGTGATCCTCCGCCTTGTGACGCACCGCACCGGGCGCCGCGGCCTGATCCGACCCGATCCAAACGAAACCCCCTAGCCCCGCCCGTGCGAGCCCGCTTCCTCGCCCCGGACGAAAGCGCGGGACACCCGGCCTCGTCGGCCGCGCGCAGCCGGGTGGCGTGTTCCCCTGCCCCGCACGGCATTTCGGGCGTCCCGTGCGGTACTTGCGGATTCCGGAAGGCCGTGGCCCGGCGCGCCGCGCGGGGCGGACGCTCACACGCGGCGCGGCGAGGCCAGCACGTACCGGGCGCCCGTGCGAGGTTCGCTGTGCTCGCCGACCTGCCAGCCCGCCTTCTCCAGGGTCGCCGCGCAGGCACGCAGCGCCTCGGGGTCCGGCTGGTGCACGGCGACGGCCTCCGGCTGCGGCGTCGCCCGCACCCGGTAGCCGCCGCCCTCCGGGCCCGCGGGGCGGTGCCCTGCCGCCTCCAGCGCGAGCGCGGCGGCCTGCACCAGATGTGTGCGCTCCCACCCGCACGGGCGGTCCGTGTCGCCGCCCGGATTGGTCATGCGGCGCAGCTCCAGGAGTCCCTGCCAGGCGCTGCGCACCTCGCGCCCGCGCGCGGGCCCGGCGTCGAACGGCCCTTCGCCGCCGGTCCGCGCGGCGAACACACCGGCGTCCGCCGGGGCGGACGTCTGCGGCGGCGGCGCCCCGGCAGGCTCCGGGGCCTCGCGTATGCGATGGCCGGCGGGGGTCAGGAAGTGGTCGTGCGGTGGCCGGGGATGCCGGAAGGCGAGCCCGCGCCGCACCAGCGCGGCGAGCTGCGCCGGGGTGCCCTTCAGCCGGCCGGTCACCGGATCGGCGGCGTCGATCACGCGCCGCTGCGCGGCGGTGGGGGGTCGGGTCACGGCGCGCTCCCTCCGGCGTCGTCGGCGGTGCTCCACCGCCGGTCAGTGCTCCGTGGGCCCCTGTCCGGCAGGGGAGAGAGGCCCATGGGAACAGTACGCGTCGGGTCTGACATTCCAGCCGGCCACCACATGGCGGCGGTGCTCCGTGCTGAGCCGGCTCATCGTGCCGGT
The DNA here is from genome assembly GCF_000424945.1 of Streptomyces sp. 142MFCol3.1. NCBI lineage: Bacteria > Bacillati > Actinomycetota > Actinomycetes > Kitasatosporales > Streptomycetaceae > Streptomyces > Streptomyces sp. 142MFCol3.1. The sequence goes on along the minus strand of NZ_AUKV01000007.1, from coordinate 133,518 downwards.
GCCGAGCTGGAACAGCGCCCCCGCCTGGGCGGGCAGCCCCAGCCGCCGCGCCGTCAGCACCCGCAGGAAGTGCCCGTGCGAGAACACGACCACGCTGCCCTCCGACTCCGCGAGCGCCGCGTCGATCCTGGCGAGCATGCGCTCGGCGCGCGTCCCGACCTCGTCCGGGCTCTCCCCGGGGTGCTCGGGCGGGCCGGCCGCGACGCCGTCCGTGAACAGGAACCAGTCGGGCCTGCTGCGGTGGATCTCGACGGTGGTGATCCCCTCGTAGCCGCCGTAGTCCCACTCGGAGAGGTCGGCGTCCACCACGGCGCCGTCGACCCCGGCCAGCGAGGCCGTCTCGCGGGCCCGCTGCATCGGGCTGACGAAGGCCGCGGCGATGTGGTGCCGGGCGACCAGCGGGGCCAGCTTGCGCGCCTGCTCCCGGCCCCGGTCGGTCAGCGGGATGTCGGTGGACCCGGTGTGCCGCCCGGACAAGGACCACTCGGTCTCACCGTGCCGTACGAGAAGGAGGTCACCCATCGCCGAACCCTTTCTGTCCCGCCGTCCCTCCGTACGGTGTCACCGGCCGGCGGCGGGCGCAGCACCGGCTGCGCCGGTCGGCCCTACTGGCGGTACCCGCTCAGGAAGCGTCCGATCCGGCTGATCGCCGCCTCCAGGTCGTCGGCGTGCGGCAGGGTCAGGATGCGGAAGTGGTCCGGGCGCGGCCAATTGAATCCGGTGCCCTGCACGACCTGGATCTTCTCGCGCAGCAGCAGGTCGAGGACGAACTTCTCGTCGTCGTGGATCCTGTGCACCTCTGGGTCGATCCGCGGGAACGCGTAGAGAGCGCCCTTCGGCTTGACGCACGAGACGCCCGGGATCTCGTTGAGCTTCTCCCAGGCCCGGTCGCGCTGTTCGCGCAGCCGTCCGCCCGGCGCCGTGAGCTCGTGGATGGACTGCCTGCCGCCGAGCGCGGCCTGGATGGCGTACTGGGCGGGGGCGTTCGCGCACAGCCGCATGGAGGCCAGCATGGTCAGGCCCTCCAGATAGTCGCGGGCGTGCTGTTTGGGGCCGGTGACGACGAGCCAGCCGGAGCGGAAGCCGGCGACCCGGTAGGTCTTGGACAGCCCGCAGAAGGTGAGGACCACCAGGTCGGGGGCGAGTGCGGCGGCCGAGTGGTGCACGGCGTCGTCGTACAGGATCTGGTCGTAGATCTCGTCGGCGAACACCATCAGCCCGTGACGGCGGGCCAGGTCGAGGATGCCCTCGACGATCTCCTTCGGGTACACGGCGCCGGTGGGATTGTTGGGATTGATGATCACGACGGCCCGGGTACGGTCGGTGATCTTCGCCTCCATGTCCGCCAGGTCCGGGTACCAGTCGGACTGCTCGTCGCAGAGGTAGTGCACCGCCTTGCCGCCCGCGAGTGTGGTGACGGCGGTCCAGAGCGGGAAGTCCGGAGCGGGGATGAGGACTTCGTCGCCGTCCTCGACGAGCGCCTGCACGGCCATGGAGACCAGTTCGGAGACGCCGTTGCCGAGGAAGACGTCGTCCACGCCGACGTCGAGACCGCGGTCCTGGTAGCGCTGGGCGACGGCGCGGCGCGCGGACAGGACGCCGCGCGAGTCGGTGTAGCCGTGCGCCCGGGGCAGCATCCGGATCATGTCCTGGAGGATCTCCTCCGGCGCCTCGAAGCCGAAGAGCGCCGGGTTGCCGGTGTTCAGGCGCAGCACGCTGTGGCCCGCCGCCTCCAGTGCGTCGGCGTGCTCGATCACCGGGCCGCGGATCTCGTAACAGACTTCGCTGAGCTTGCTCGACTGCCGGAACTCCATGCGTGCGCCCTCCGGTTCGTGGTGTTGCTTGGTTTTACCAAGTGTGCGCTTGGAAAGTCCAACAAGATGGCTAGACTGCGCCGCATGTCACCTCGTCGAAGCTACGACCAGTACTGTTCCGCCGCCCGTGCGCTCGACGCCGTCGGTGACCGGTGGACCCTCCTGATCGTCCGTGAGCTGCTCGGCGGACCGCGCCGCTACACCGACCTGCACGCCGATCTGCCCGGCGTGAGCACGGACGTCCTCGCCTCCCGGCTCAAGGACATGGAGCGCGACGGGCTGACCACACGACGGCGCCTGCCCCCGCCGGGCGCGGCGTACGTCTACGAACTCACCCGCCGGGGCCGTGACCTGCTCCCCGTGCTCCAGGCACTGGGGGAGTGGGGCGCGCCCGTGCTGGACGAGCGGCGACCCACCGACGCGGTGCGGGCGCACTGGTTCGCGCTGCCGCTGCTGCGCGCCCTGGAAGGGGACGGCCTGGTCGAAGTGCGCCTGGACGAAGGCGTGTTCCACATGTGGCTGGGCACCGCCGAGGGGCCGGTCTACGGGGAGGGCCCCGCCCACGGCGAGCCGGACGCGCGCCTGACACTCGACAGTGAGACCTGCGAGGCCGTGAGCCGTGGCGCGCTGGGTCTGCGGGAAGCCGTCCGGCGGGGGCGCATCGAGGTGACGGGAGACGGCGCAACGGCCAAGGCGCTCCGCGAGGACTGACGGGCCTCCCGTGCCGCGCGGGCCTCCGGGCGGGGCCGCTGCCGCACCACCGCCGCCGGAGACCGGCACCGCGGGAGGCTGCCCGCGGTGCCGGTCCGTACCCGGGCGGGCCGGGGCGGTGCGGGGCCTCGGCGGCGGTCGTGAGGCCCGGTCGCGGGAGTTCGGAGGCGGTCACCACCCGCGGTCCCGGGCACAGCCGGAGGCCGGGCCGGCGCCCGAGACCGAACGGGGCCCGCCGTACCGGTGAGGTACGGCGGGCCCCTCAGGTGGTTCCGACGGTGCGTCAGGCGCCCGGCGGCACCCGCGACGGCCGCCCCGCGCCCCGGGTCAGCGCGTAACCGCCGATGCCGGCGAGCGCCGCGAGAACACCGCCGAGCGCGGTCCACACCCAGCGGTCCGACCACCAGCCCGAGGCCCAGCCGTCGTCGGGCTCGATCGAGGACAGCACGGCCGTCGGCGAGTCGGAGTCCTCGTCGGACTTCCCGCCCGTGGCCGCGATGCCCGGCACCAGCGGCTCGGCGAGCGAACCGTCGACCGCCGCCGCGCCGCCGATGTCCTTGGAGCCCACCTCGACCTCGGCGTTCACCGGCAGGCCGAGACCGGACGCCGGCAGACCCGTGGCGGTGAGCCGGATGTAGTACGTGCCCGGCAGCGGGTCGTTGGCCCAGGTCTCCGACCAGGCACGCACCGTACGCAGCGTGCAGGACAGCTCCACGGAGGCCGCGCCGGCCGCCGCCGTCCGCGTCTGCGCCCCGTACTGGCAGGCCTGCCGGCGCCGCAGCCCGTCGTACACGTCGATCTGCCACGTCTCGGCGGCGCTGCGCGCGGCGGACCCGGGCAGCTTCACCGTCGCCTTCACGGTGGGCCGCTGTCCGGCGTCCGCCGGGAAGGACCAGTACAGGTAGTCGCCCGTGGAGGCGCCGGCGGTGGCCCGCTGCCCCTGCTCGATCTCCGTCGCCGTACGGAAGGACGTACCGGCCTCGGTGGGCGCGCCGTCGTCGCCCGACGCGCTCGGCGAGGGCGAGGAGTCGGCGACGGCGGGTGCCGCCACCGCGAGCGCGGCGGGAGCGGCGGCCCCGAGCAGGAACAGTGCCGTGGTCAGCACACGTCGAATACGCATCAGTTGGTCCTCCAGACCGCGACACGCCAGCGCGAGATCCAGCCCCACAGCACACCCGCGAGGAAGCCGGTGAGCACCAGGGCGCCGAGCAGCCACCAGCCGCGCCCGAGACCGAACGAGGCGACGTCGCCCGCCTGGTCGGGCCCGTCGACGACGTCGACGGTCAGTTCCAGCGGCAGTCCGGGAGTGGTCTTCACACCCGCTGCGGCCGAGAAGGAGTTCGACACCTGGAGGCACACGACCTCGGCGGTGGCGTCCTCGTCGTCGCTCTCGGCCTTCGGGTAGCGCAGCCCGGTCGAGATGGCGTCGGTACGGCCGTTGCCCGCGGCCTCGCCGCGGACGATCTCCCGCCCGTGCACCGTGACGGCCCGCAGCAGCACCCCGTAGTCAGGGGCGACCGCGCGGTCGGCGGCGACGCTGACCGAGGCCCGCAGCTCCTGGCCCGGCTCGACCTCGACGCGGTACCAGCGGTGCTTGGTGAACTCCTCGCGGTCGGTGTAGAGACCCGACTTGAGAGCCGGGGCCTGCGCGCACTCGGCGGCACCCTCCACGGCGACCGGCGTCACCACCGGATCGGCGGCCCGGTCCACCAACTGCCCGACCCGGTCGGCCAGTTCCTCCTTGTGCTGGACGGAGGTGTAGGTGCCGCCGGTGGCGTCGGCGATGCAGCTGAGCTGGTCGCGCGTCTTCGCGTCGGGCACCAGTCCCAGGGTGTCGATGGTCAGGCCTATGCCCTTGGACGAGATCTCGCGCGCCACCTCGCACGGGTCGAGCGGCTGGCAGGTGTCCTCGCCGTCGCTGATCAGCACGATACGGCGGGTGCCGTCACCGCCGTCGAGGTCGTCGGCCGCCTTCAGCAGGGCGGGGCCGATCGGCGTCCAGCCGGTGGGCGTGAGGGTCGCGACAGCCGTCTTCGCCTCGGTGCGGTCCAGTGTGCCCACCGGGTACAGCTGCGCCGTGTCCTTGCAGCCCGTCTTCCGGTCGTCGCCGCGGTAGTTGGCGCCGAGCGTACGGATGCCGAGCTGCACCTCCTGTGGCGTCGCGTCGAGCACCTCGTTGAACGCCTGCTTCGCCGCGGCCATCCGCGAGCCGCCGTCGATGTCCCGGGCCCGCATCGAACCGCTGACGTCCAGCACCAGTTCGACCTTGGGGGCGGCCTGGGCCGTTTCGTCGGCGACCGCTCCGGCCGGGAAGGCGACCCCCGCCGTCAGGGTGGCGAGCAGGGCGCACAGGCCCGCCGCCAGCCGTTGTCTTGTGATCATCGGCGGATCCTATTGATCAAAGGTGTCGCGCTTCAAAACGAGGGGGTGCCGGGGCCGGATCCGGTGAGCGGATTGGGCAGTTGTGTCCACAGGTCGCCGGAGGTACGCGGGGAGAGCCGCATCAGGGTCAGCGCCTTGGTGGGCAGCGGTTCGCCCAGCAGGGCGGCGCGGTCCGCGGTGCGCGGCAGATCACCGGCGACCGCCTCCAGCGCTCCGCGCAGCGCGTCCGTCGAGCCCGCCGTGGCGCCCAGCGCGCCACCCACGAGGGAGCCGAACAGCTTGCGTCGCAGGGCGGTCTCGTCGTCCGTGACGACGCGGCCGGAGAGCGCGGGCGCCGGGATGCCGTGCCGGGCCAGGCGCGCCGGGCTGATCCGGATGTCGGCGAGGTCACGGTAGACCAGCCGGACCGGGGCGCCCGCGCCGTCGAGGACGACGAGCAGGTTCTGGCCGTGCGCCTCCAGGGCCACGCCCAGATCGAGCAGCCGCAGCCCGGTCGTGAGCACGAGGCGGGTGAAATCGGCCAGCCAGGAGGACCGTTCGGGCAGGCCCGTCAGCGGGAGGGCGGCCACCGGGACGATCTGCTCGCCCGGGGACGCGTACCGGTCGGGCGACTCCCGCAGCACCGCCGCCAGATCGGGGCTGTGCGCGCCGGCCGCGCCCAGCGTCCGGGTGATGTGCAGCGGAGCGTCCAGACGGCGGGCCACCGACTCCATGAACGCCGAGACCGTCGCGGCGGTCTCCACCGAGTACACGGAGATGTCGCGCACCGAGGACGTCAGCCGGGCGCTCAGCGCGGTCTTGACGTGCGGGCCGTCCGGCAGGGCGAGCGTACGCAGGGACATCAACGGGTGTGCGGCGAAACCCTCCTGGACCGGCCCGTCCAGCACGTGCGCCACCTGCCAGGGGTGGACGGGGATCAGGACGCGCTCGCCGTCCCGCAGCCACTTCGGCCACTCGCCGGTGACCAGACAGCCGTCGGCGGCCATCAGACCCAGTTCCACGACCGGCCGGTGCTCCGGCGCGTACGCGAGCTGCTCGGCCACGGAGAAGCCGGGCCGGGAACGGCAGTTGGGGTGGTACGGGTGCCCGTCGACGACCCGCTGCTCCCACTTCCAGCCCGCCGCCGGGTGCTCGGCGGGTCCGCACGCGCCGCCGTCCGCGGGGCCCGGGCCGGCGGCGTCACCGGGCGCCGGCCCGTCGGCCGTGCCGAACGCCGTCTGTCCTGCCCGGGACAGCGCCAAGGACGCGACACTGTCGGCGAGTTCGGCGGCGAAGGCGGGGCCGTGCGGCACGCGGAGCGCCTCGACGAGCCGGTCCGGCCGGTCGTACGGCCGCCCGTCGAGCCGCACTTCGCCGACGTACCCGGTGACGGCGTACGGGTCCGGGTGCGGGCCGTGCAGCCGCCGGCCGTCGGCCAGCCGGACCGTGAGACCGTCACGCCCCGGCTCGCGGCCCGCGATCCACGGCAGCGGCTCGTACGCCAGCGCACGCCACAGACGGGTCAGCACCGCCGCCCTGGCGCCGGGGAGCGCCCGCGCGTACGGCGCCGACAGCTCGGGGCGCACGGCGCTCGGCCCGCCGGCGGGCGAGGCCTCGGGCGTGAGGGGACGGTGCACGGGCGGGCTCCTCGGGTACGGGGACCGCGTCGCGGTCGTCCAGGGCAGCAGACATACTGATCACCAGTGCACCGTATGGAACGAATGAAGCGAATGGACCGAGTGGACTCCCTGCCGCCCCCGCTCCCGTCACTCGCCGGGGAGGAACCTGGCGGCAGTGATGTCGGGGAGGCCGCCGACGCGTACGCCGTGGCGCCCCTGCTGAATTGTCTCCTGCGGGAGGTGGCGGAGCCCGCGGAGGACCCCGGTGTGTACCGCCTGAAGGCGGGCGGCAGGCTGCTGCGGGTACGCGGCGCGCGGCGGCCCGCGCGGCCGGAGGTGCGCGCCGCCGGTGCCTGGCACCGGCTCACCCATGCCGAACTGGTCAGACTGACCGCCGAGGAACTGCGCCGCGCCACCGGCCTGTCCAACTCGGAACTGCCCGCGGAGATGGCCGACAGCCGCGACACCGTCGCCGCGCTGCTCACCGCGCGGCGGCGCGCGACACCGCCCGGCGATCCGTACCTGCGCTCCGAGCAGTCCCTGATCACCGGGCATCCCCACCATCCGGCACCGAAGGCGCGCGGCGGCGGTCCGGCCGCCGACTGGCTGCCGTACGCGCCCGAGGCGTACGCCCGCTTCCCGCTCGAACTCCTCGCCGTGCGCGAGGACGCCGTCGTCGAGGACGGCGACACGACGGCACTCGACGGCTTCGGCCAGGCCCCGCCCGGCTACCGGCTGCTGCCCGCCCATCCCTGGCAGCTCGGCCTGGTCGGCGCCCGCCCGGAGATCCGGGCCGCGTTCCGGGACGGCCGGCTGCTGCGCGTCGGACGCACCCCGCGCCCGCTCCGGCCGACGGCGGCGATCCGCACGCTGTACGCGCCCGAGGACGACCTGTTCGTGAAGTTCAGCCTCGACGTGCGCATCACCAACGACATCCGCCGGCTGTGGCGGCACGACCTGCTGAAGATGCGCGGCACCGACGCGGCCACCGCCGCTGCGTTCGCGGGACCCGGCCCCGCCGCCTGGCTGAGCGACCGCGGCTACCGCACCGCCGACTTCGCCTTCGAGGAACTCGCCGTCCTCGTCCGGGACGGACTGCGCGGCCGGCTCGTGCCCGGCGCGACCCCGCTGCTCGCCGCCGCCCTGGTGGAGGGCTTCGGCGGCAGCCCCCTGGACGGGCTCGCCGATCCGTCTGCCTGGTGGGCCGCGTATCTGCGCCATGTCGTGCCGCCCGTGCTGCACGCGTTCGCGCGCCACGGCGTCGTCGTCGAGGCCCACCTGCAGAACGTGCTGGTGGCCGTGGACGCGGCGGGGACCCCCGTGCAGGCGCTTTTCCGGGACGCGGAGGGCGTGAAGCTGCTGCCCGCCGTGACGCGCGAGGCGGGCTGGGAAAGGCTCGTGTACTGCCTGCTCGTCAACCACCTCGCCGAGCTGGCCGCGCTGCTCGCCGAGCGGCACCCCGGCCTGGACCCGTGGCCCGCGGTCCGGGAGGAGCTGATCCGCTACGACACGGAGCACGGCCTGCCCGAGATCGCCGGCCTGCTCGCGGCGCCCACCGTCCCCGGCAAGACGAACCTGCTCCTGCGGTGGACCGGCGCGGACGGCGCGGACGCCCGGTACGTGCCGCTGCCCAACCCGCTCGCCGGATGAGCGCTGACTTACCCTGGCGGGTGTGCTGCGCGACGTGACCGCTGTTCGATACGTGACCCCGCTGAGGGCGGGCGGCTCCGTGCCCGGGGTCGTCGAGGCCGACGACCTGGGGACGTACGTCGTGAAGTTCACCGGCTCCGCGCAGGGCCGCAAGGCGCTGGTCGCCGAGGTGATCGTCGGCGAGCTGGCCCGTGCGCTCGGGCTGCGCTTCCCGGAACTGGTCCTCGTCCACTTCGACCCCGCGATCGCCGACTCCGAACCGCACCAGGAAGTGCGGGACCTGCACGGCGCCAGCGCGGGCCTCAACCTCGGCATGGACTTCCTGCCGGGCGCGAAGGACTTCACGCCGGAGGTCGCGAAGAGGTTCCCGGTCGACGCCCTGGAGGCGGGCAGGATCGTCTGGCTCGACGCGCTGACCGTGAACGTGGACCGTACGGTCCACAGCTCCAACCTGATGGTCTGGCCCACGTTCGGCACCGCGCCCCCGCGGCTGTGGCTGATCGACCACGGAGCGGCCCTCGTCTTCCACCACCGCTGGGACGCCTCCGACCCCGCCAAGGCCTACGACTTCCGGCACCACGCCCTCGGCCACTCCATGCCGGACACCCGGGCCGCCGACGCCGAGCTGGCGCCACGGGTGACGCGCGAGCTGCTCCGCGACGTCACGGCGGCCGTGCCGGACGCCTGGCTGACCCTCGAGGAGGGGTTCGCGACGCCCGACGAGGTCAGGACGGCGTACGTGGACTACCTCCACGCGCGCGCGGCCGCGTCCGCGGCCTGGCTGCCCACCGACTTCCCGACCCGGGAGGAACTCGCCGCCGAGGAGGCGCAGCGCGCGGCGAGGACACAGCAGGGCCGCCCCAACTGGCTCAAGCGGGTCCCCGACCTGCACGGCAAACCGGCGGCGGAACAGGATTGGTCGGTGCACCTGGGATGAGCGGTGTCCAGCGCGTGGAGATCGAGTACTGCACCCAGTGCCGCTGGCTGCCGCGGGCTGCCTGGCTGGCGCAGGAACTCCTCACGACCTTCGAGACCGAGCTGACGGAGCTGGCCCTCAAGCCCGGCACGGGCGGGGTCTTCATGGTCCGGGTGAACGGCGAGGTGGTCTGGGACCGCCGCGAGCAGGGCTTCCCGGAGCCGACCGCGGTGAAGCAGGCCGTACGCGACCGAGTGGCCCCGGGAAGGTCCCTGGGCCACTCGGACAGATCCGCGTGAGCGTCAGCCCCTGAGCTGCTCGTACGCCGGCAGCGTCAGGAAGTCCGCGTAGTCCTCGTCCAGCGACACCTGGAGCAGCAGGTCGTGGGCCTGCTGCCAGTTGCCCGCCGCGAACGCCTCCTCGCCGATCTCGGCGCGGATGCGGGCGAGCTCCTCGGCGGCGACCCGGCGTGCCAGCTCCGGGGTGGCCGCCACGGTCTTCCCGTCGTGCTCGAAGACGACGCCCGCGTTGATCCACTGCCAGATCTGGGAGCGGGAGATCTCGGCGGTGGCCGCGTCCTCCATGAGGTTGAAGATGGCGACCGCGCCGAGGCCGCGCAGCCAGGCCTCGATGTAGCGGATGCCGACCTGCACCGCGTTGACCAGGCCCTCGTACGTCGGCCTGGCGTCGAGGGAGTCGATGGCGATCAGGTCACCGGCGGCGACGGACACGTCCTCGCGCAGCCGGTCCTTCTGGTTGGGCCGCTCCCCGAGGACCGCGTCGAACGACGCCATCGCGATGGGGACCAGGTCGGGGTGCGCGACCCAGGAGCCGTCGAAGCCGTCGCCCGCCTCGCGGTCCTTGTCGGCCTTGACCTTCTCGAAGGCGACCTTGTTGACCTCCTCGTCGCGGCGCGAGGGGATGAACGCGGCCATGCCGCCGATCGCGTGCGCGCCGCGCTTGTGGCAGGTACGGACGAGGAGTTCGGTGTACGCGCGCATGAACGGGGCGGTCATCGTCACCGCGTTGCGGTCCGGCAGGACGAACTTGGCGCCGCCGTCACGGAAGTTCTTGACGATGGAGAAGAGGTAGTCCCAGCGGCCCGCGTTCAGTCCCGAGGCGTGGTCGCGGAGTTCGTAGAGGATCTCCTCCATCTCGTACGCGGCGGTGATCGTCTCGATCAGGACGGTCGCGCGCACGGTCCCCTGCGGGATGCCGAGGTAGTCCTGCGCGAAGACGAACACGTCGTTCCAGAGGCGGGCCTCCAGGTGCGACTCCGTCTTCGGGAGGTAGAAGTACGGACCCTTGCCGAGGTCCAGCAGGCGCTGGGCGTTGTGGAAGAAGTACAGGCCGAAGTCGACGAGGGCGCCCGGGACGGGTGTGCCGTCGGCGTCCACGAGGTGGCGTTCGCTCAGGTGCCAGCCGCGCGGGCGCATGACGACGGTGGCGAGGTCCTCGTTCGCCTTGAGGGCGTACGACTTGCCCGACGCCGGGTCGGTGAAGTCGATGGTGCGGGTGTAGGCGGCGATCAGATTGAGCTGGCCGACGACCACGTTCTCCCAGGTCGGCGCGGAGGCGTCCTCGAAGTCCGCAAGCCAGACGCGCGCACCGGAGTTGAGCGCGTTGATCGTCATCTTGCGGTCGGTGGGGCCGGTGATCTCGACGCGGCGGTCGTTCAGGGCCGCCGGGGCGGGGGCCACCTGCCAGGAGTCGTCCGCGCGGATCGCGGCGGTCTCCGGGAGGAAGTCGAGGGTGGAGGTGCGGGCGATCTCGGCGCGGCGCTCCGCACGGCGGGCGAGGAGTTCGTCACGCCGGGGCGTGAACTGCCGGTGCAGCTCGGCCACGAAGGCGAGGGCCGCGTCGGTGAGGACCTCCTCCTGCCGGGGCAGGGGCTCGGCGTCGACGATGGCCAGCGGGGACGGCGCTGGTGCGGACATGAGCTGTCACTTCCTTCGGGGGAGCTGTTTCAGCGAACCACGTGCATCGCCACCGGGCCGTGGCACTGGGTGCCGACCGGCGCGAAGGGGGCAAAGAGTGCCCGCGGAGCGGTCAGGCGCTTCTGAACAGTGGATACTAGTTTCCTCATGGTGGAAGTTCAATGGTTTGTTGATGTCGAGATTCTCCGGGTCGACACAAGGTGGCGCTCGGTGCCACGCCGTTCACTCGAGGTGGACCAGGTCGGCCGCGGTGTCGATGTCGTACGCCTGGGCCACGTCCCCGCACTCGACCAGCGTGATCGCCTCTTCATGGGCCTTGAGATAGGCGCGCGCGCCCCGGTCGCCTGTGGCGCTGCGCGCGACGGCGTCCCAGTGCCCGGCTCCGAAGAGGACGGGGTGGCCGCGTTCGCCGTCGTAGGACGCGGCGGCGAGCGAGAGGGGGGAGGTGTAGGCGCCGAGGACCCGGGCCACCGCTTGCGAACCGATCCCCGGCTGGTCGACCAGGAGCACCAGTGCGCCGCCCGCCCCCGTGTCCGCCAGCGAACCGAGGCCCGCGCGCAGCGAGGAGCCCATGCCCTCCTCCCACTCCGGGTTGTCCACCAGGACGCATCCGGGCAGCGCGGCCCGCGCCCGCACGGCATCGGCCCGCGCGCCCAGCACCACATGGACGCGTGCGCAGCCGCCGGCCCGCAGGACCTCGACCGCGTGTTCGACGAGTGGCCGTCCCCGGTGTCGCAGGAGCGCCTTGGGGCGCCCCCCGAGGCGGCGCCCGCCGCCGGCCGCGAGCAGCAGTCCGACGACCTGGTCCGTGTTGTCCGTCATGCTCCCTGCATACCCGAGCGGGGCGGGAGCGCGCGCCGGAACCCCGCCGGGCCGTTCGATACCCAAGGGCTGAATTTCGGTCCGCGCAGTGGCGCCCGGCGCACGCGGTGGCGTTTACTGACCCGCGTCCCCCCGGCGCCCGACCACCGCCACGGGGAACTGGGGCCTGGTGAGGACGATCGACGCGCAACGGCGTGTGAGGGGGAGAGCTGTGTTGCGGAGCTTGGGGCAGAGGGCAGTGACCGGCAGCGACGAGGACCCGAGGGTGGCGGAACTGCGCATCGCCGTCTCCCGGCTGCGCCGTGAACTGGCCGCGCATCCGGCCGAGTTCCCCGACCGCGGCATCGCCGAGGACGAGCTCGCGGCCCTCGCCGCGATGGCCGCCGGCGGCATCCCCGAGACCCCTCGACTGCGCCGCTCGCTGCTTCTGGTCGCGGGTGCGATCGGCTCGGTCAGCGCCCTGTCGACCCGCCTGGCCGACGTGCGCAGCGCGGTGGAACTGTTCGGGGAACCGCCGCGTCGCTGAGCCGCGGGGCGGGTGCCCCGCAGCGTGATCCGGGGCTCAGGCGGCCGGGCCCGAGCTGGCCAGGGCCTCCGACAGCTCCTGCGCCACCTGCTGGAGCACGGGCACGATCTTCTCGGTGGCCGACTCGGTGACACGGCCCGCGGGCCCGGAGATGGAGATCGCGGCGGCGGTCGGGGAGTCGGGCACGGAGACCGCGAGGCAGCGGACGCCGATCTCCTGCTCGTTGTCGTCGACCGCGTAGCCGAGACTCCGGACCTCTTCCAGGGCGGCGAGGAAGCCGTCCGGAGTCGTGATCGTCTTCTCCGTCGCGGCGGGCATGCCCGTCCGGGCGAGCAGGGCGCGCACCTCGCCGGCCGGGGTGTGCGCGAGCAGCGCCTTGCCCACGCCCGTGGAGTGCGGCAGCACGCGGCGCCCCACCTCGGTGAACATGCGCATCGAGTGCTTGGACGGCACCTGGGCGACGTAGACGATCTCGTCCCCGTCGAGCAGGGCCATGTTGGCGGTCTCGCCGGTCTCCTCGACCAGTCGCGCCAGGTAGGGGCGGGCCCAGGTGCCGAGGAGCCGGGACGCGGACTCGCCGAGGCGGATCAGGCGCGGTCCGAGCGCGTACCGGCGGTTCGGCTGCTGACGCACGTAACCGCAGACCACCAGCGTGCGCATGAGCCGGTGGATGGTGGGCAGCGGCAGTCCGCTGCTCGCGGAGAGCTCGCTCAGGCCGACCTCGCCCCCGGCGTCCGCCATGCGCTCCAGCAGGTCGAAGGCGCGCTCGAGGGACTGGACGCCACCACTGGGAGCGGGCGATTTGGCGGCGTCGGTGGTGCGGGCGCTGGACGGCGGCACGGCGGCGGTCCTTTCACGGCTCAGGAACGTCAGGGTCGGCCCGGCGGCGGGCCTCTCGCAGGGTGGCGGCGCGCGCCGGGAGGGTAGTGATGCAGCCTACCCGGCGGTTGATTGACTCCCGCGTCGTGCAGAGCTACGTTCTGCTCTTTGGAATTCTACTTCCGCTTTGTGGAAACATCCAGAGTGGGGCCCCCGGGAGCACAGTGGAGGTGTGCGCTCTTGACGGCACATGGGCCGCGGGGAAGACTCCTTCAACAGATCGTTGAATTCCGTTACGTGGAAGTAAACCCGCGCCACCACGACGGCGGCGGTTCGGCAGCGGCAGAGAGAGGGGTCCGGGTGTCTGGTGTCGGAGGGGTCGAACTGATGCTGCGCTCGACGCGCGTCATCACTCCCGAAGGGACGCGCGCCGCCACGGTCGCGGTAGCCGGAGGCACGATCACGGCCGTGCTCGCGCACGACGCGGAAGTACCGGACGGCGCCCGGCTGGAGGACTTCGGCGACGACGTCCTGCTGCCCGGCCTCGTCGACACCCACGTCCATGTGAACGACCCCGGCCGCACCGAGTGGGAGGGCTTCTGGACCGCGACCCGCGCCGCGGCCGCGGGCGGCATCACCACTCTCGTCGACATGCCGCTCAACTCCCTGCCGCCCACCACCACGGTGGACAACCTGCGCACCAAGAAGGACGTCGCCCGCCCCAAGGCGCACATCGACGTCGGCTTCTGGGGCGGGGCGCTGCCCGACAACGTGAAGGACCTGCGGCCCCTGCACGACGCGGGAGTCTTCGGCTTCAAGGCGTTCCTGTCGCCCTCCGGCGTCGACGAGTTCCCCGAGCTCGACCAGGAACAACTCGCGCAGTCGCTCGCCGAGATCGCCGGTTTCGGCGGCCTCCTGATCGTGCACGCCGAGGACCCGCACCACCTCGCCGCGGCCCCGCAGAAGGGCGGCCGCAAGTACACCGACTTCCTCGCCTCGCGCCCTCGTGACGCCGAGGACACCGCGATCGAGCACCTCATCGCCCAGGCCCGGCGGCTGGACGCGCGCGTGCACGTGCTCCATCTGTCGTCCGGCGACGCGCTGCCGCTGATCGCCGCCGCGAAGGCGGACGGCGTACGGCTCACCGTCGAGACCTGCCCGCACTACCTCACGCTGACCGCCGAGGAGGTCCCGGACGGCGCCAGCGAGTTCAAGTGCTGTCCGCCCATCCGCGAGGCGGCCAACCGGGACCTGCTGTGGCAGGCCCTCGCCGACGGCACCGTCGACTGCGTCGTCACCGACCACTCGCCCTCCACGGCCGACCTGAAGACCGACGACTTCGCGACGGCCTGGGGCGGCATCTCCGGTCTTCAGCTCAGCCTGTCCGCGGTGTGGACCGAGGCCCGAAGGCGCGGCCACACCCTGGAGGACGTGGTCCGCTGGATGTCCACGAGCACCGCCCGGCTGGTCGGCCTCGACGACCGCAAGGGCGCCATCGCCCCCGGCCTCGACGCCGACTTCGCGGTCCTCGCCCCCGACGAGACCTTCACCGTGGACCCCGCCGCGCTCCAGCACCGCAACCGCGTCACCGCCTACGCGGGCCGGACCCTGAGCGGCGTCGTCAAGTCCACCTGGCTGCGCGGGCGGCGGATCGTGGACCGGGGCGAGTTCACCGCACCGGCCGGCCGGCTGCTCTCCCGCCGGCCGTGACCCGCACCAGCCCCGCACCCCGAGCGGCCGATCCCGAAAGGCAGACCTGATCATCGTGACGGCGATTCCTCACTTCACCGGCGACGCGAACCCCTACGGAGGCGGCGACCCGTACGCGGACTACCGCACCGCCGACTTCCCCTTCACCCAGTACGCCAACCTCGCCGACCGGCAGCTCGGCGCGGGTGTGGTCGCCGCCAACGACGAGTTCTTCGCCCAGCGCGAGAACCTTCTGGTGCCCACAGCCGCCGAGTTCGACCCCGAGCACTTCGGCCACAAGGGCAAGATCATGGACGGCTGGGAGACGCGGCGCCGCCGCGGCGTCTCGGCCGAGCACCCGTGGCCGACGGCGCAGGACCACGACTGGGCGCTCGTGCGACTCGGCGCGCCCGGCGTCGTCCGCGGCATCGTCGTGGACACCGCCCACTTCCGCGGCAACTACCCGCAGGCGGTGTCGGTCGAGGGCGCGTGCGTGCCCGGTTCCCCGTCGCCGGCGGAGCTCCTCGCCGACGACGTGAAGTGGACGGCCCTCGTCACACGCACCCCCGTCGGCGGTCACGCGGCGAACGGCTTCGCCGTCTCGGCCGAGCAGTGCTTCACGCACCTGCGGGTCAACCAGCACCCCGACGGCGGCATCGCCCGGCTGCGGGTGTACGGCGAGGTCGTGCCCGATCCGCGCTGGCTGTCGGTCCTCGGCACCTTCGACGTGGTGGCGCTGGAGAACGGCGGCCAGGTCGAGGACGCCTCGAACCTCTTCTACTCGCCCGCCACCAACACCATCCAGCCGGGGCGCTCCCGCAAGATGGACGACGGCTGGGAGACGCGGCGCCGCCGGGACGACGGGAACGACTGGATCAGCTACCGGCTCACCGGGCAGTCCGAGATCCGGGCGATCGAGATCGACACGGCGTACCTGAAGGGCAACAGCGCCGGCTGGGCGTCGGTGTCCGTACGGGACGGGGCCGAGGGTAAGTGGGTGGAGGTGCTGCCGCGGACCCGCCTCCAGCCCGACACGAACCACCGGTTCGTCCTGGACGCCCCCGCCGTCGCCACCCACGCGCGCGTGGACATCTTCCCCGACGGCGGGATCTCGCGGCTGCGGCTGTTCGGGTCACTGACGCCGGAGGGCGCGGCGCGGCTGGCCGCCCGTCACCAGGAGCTGGGCGGCTGACTCCGGCCCCTCCTCCGTCTCTTCCGGTCCCCGTGCGCCGGCGGGGTGGCCGCCCTGTTGCGGGCAGGGCGCTCCTTCGTCGCCGGGCACCGGCCCGGACCCCCGCACCGCGCAAGTGGGCGCAGGACTCGACCGCCGGCATGCGCGGCGCGGGGAAGACGGCAGCCGCTACGCCGCGTGGCCCCCGTCCACCGAGAACTCGGCCCCCGTGACGTAGGCCGCCTCCGGCCCGGCCAGATAAGCGATCGCCGAGGCCACCTCGTCGGCCGTGCCGAAGCGGCCCAGCGCGGTCATCGCGGCCTGGCCCGCCGCGTAGGGGCCGTCGGCGGGGTTCATGTCCGTGTCGATCGGTCCGGGATGCACGATGTTCGCGGTGATCCCGCGGTCACCCAGCTCCCGGGCCAGTGCCTTGGTGAGCCCGATCAGGGCCGACTTGCCGGTCGCGTAGAGCGTCCCGCCGGGTCCCGGCACTCGCTGGGTCATGCAGGTGCCGACGGTCACGATCCGGCCGCCACGGCCCATCCGCGCTGCCGCGGCCTGGGAGGCCAGGAAGACTCCGCGGACGTTGACGGCGAGTACGCGTTCCACGTCCGCGGGGGACAGCGAGTCGAGCGGGCCGAGGACCCCCACGCCCACGTTGTTCACCAGGACGTCGAGACCGCCGAGCGCCTCCGCGGCGCGGCCCACCGCTCCGGCCGCCTCCGCGGGGTCCGCCGAGTCCGCCCGCAGGGCGATCCCGCGCCGCCCCAGCGCCTCGACGACCCGGACGACATCAGCCGCCGCTTCCTTGCCCTGGACGTACGTGAGGGCCACGTCCGCGCCCTCCCGGGCGAGCCGTACCGCCGTCGCCGCGCCGATGCCACGGCTGCCGCCGGTCACCAGGGCCACCTTGCCGTTCATTGCCAGATCAGTCGTTTCCCGTGTGGTCATGCGTCCATCCCAGCGGGCCCGGCGCCCGGGTGCTGGCGGCGAACGGACACCGTGCTCGAAGCGGAACTCTTTCCTCCGCTTTTTGCGTTCTCCCCTCGTGACTCTTCAGCAAAAGATCGTCGGCAACGCCATGCAGATGGCGGTCGTCAACCTGCGCCCCGGCCAGACCGTGTACTGCGAGGCTGGAAAATTCCTCTTCAAGACGGCGAACGTGACCATGGAGACCCGCCTCTCCGGGCCCTCCGGAGGCGGGGGCGCCCCGCCGGCCGGCAACGGCGGCTCGGGCATGGGCGGCATGCTCCGCCAGGCCATGGGCACGGCCATGCAGGTCGGCCAGCGCGCACTCGCCGGCGAGTCGCTGGCCTTCCAGTACTTCACCTGCACGGGCGGCGAGGGCACCGTCGGCTTCGCGGGCGTGCTCCCCGGTGAGATGCGCGCCCTGGAACTCGACGGCACGCGCGCGTGGTTCGCGGAGAAGGACGCCTTCGTGGCCGCGGAGTCGAGCGTCGAGTTCGGCATCGCCTTCCAGGGCGGCCGGACCGGCCGCAGCGGCGGCGAGGGATTCGTGCTGGAGAAGTTCACCGGACAGGGCACGGTGATCATCGCGGGCGCGGGCAACTTCATCGACCTCGACCCGGCCGACTTCGGCGGGCGCATCGAGGTCGACACGGGCTGTGTCGTCGCCTTCGAGGAGGGCATCCGGTACGGCGTCCAGCGCGTCGGGGGCCTGAACCGGCAGGGGCTGATGAACGCCGTGTTCGGCGGCGAGGGCCTGTCCCTGGCCACCTTGGAGGGCAGCGGCCGGGTGATCCTCCAGTCGCTGACCATCGAGGGCCTCGCCAACGCCCTGAAGAAGGCCCAGGGCGGGGACAAGCAGGGGCCGACGGGCGGCCTGTTCTCGACGCACGCGGGCTGACGCACGCCTCCGGCACGCCGGCGGCAGTCGGGCTCCGGCGGCGCCATCCCACGTACGAGCGCAACGGCCGTCCGCATACGGGAGCTACCAGGCGGTGTCGCCTCCGCCGCCACCCGGCATCCGCGTGACGAATCGGTGTAGTCCCCACGCACCCCCGCCGGTACGGTGATCGTCCCCGTGGCAGCCGTCGACGTCTCCACGCCCGCCCGTGACCGCTGGAGACCGCTCCCATGTCGTCGATCGCCGTACCCGGCGCGCTCGCGCCCCGCCGCGCCTGGCTCACCGACCTGCCCGTCCTGCTGGTGGCCGTGGTGTGGGGCGCCAGCTATCTCGCGGCGAAGGACATCACCACCGCGCGGACGGTGATCGCCGTCCTCGTGCTGCGGTTCGCGGTCGTGCTGCCGGTGCTGGTGATCGCGGGACGGCGCGCGCTGAGGGCCCTGACCGCGGCGCAGTGGCGCGGCGCGGCGTTGCTCGGGCTGATCCTGGGCGGGATCTTCCTCCTGGAGACGTACGGCGTCGTCCACACCTCGGCCACCAACGCGGGCCTCATCATCAGCCTGACCATGATCTTCACGCCGCTCGCCGAAGCGGCCGTCACCCGGGTGCGTCCCTCGCGCTCGTTCCTCGCCGCGGCCGGTGTCTCCATGCTCGGCGTGGTGCTGCTCACCCAGGGCGGCGGCTTCACCCGGCCGTCCGCCGGCGACCTGCTGATGCTGCTCGCCGCTCTCGCCCGGACCGTCCACGTGCTCGCCATGTCCCGCATCAAGGCCGTGCAGGGGGCCGACGCCCTGCCGCTGACCACCGTCCAACTGGGCGCGGCCGTCGCGGTGTTCGCGCTGCTGTCGACCGGCGCCGACGCCACCCCCTGGAGCACCGCCGCGGGCTTCGGCGCACGGGAGTGGGCCGGGCTGCTGTTCCTCTCCGCGTTCTGCACCCTGTTCGCCTTCTTCGTGCAGATGTGGGCGGTGCGCCGGACCTCGCCGTCCCGGGTGAGCCTGCTGCTCGGGACGGAGCCCCTGTGGGCCGCCGCGGCCGGCATCGCCCTCGGCGGGGAGCGGCTCGGCGCGGCGGGCCTGGCGGGCGGCGTCCTGGTGCTCGTGGGGACCGCGTGGGGACGCCGGCCGCCAGGTTGACTCCCGGAAAAATCATCGGACTCGGCGGGAGAAAACCGTTTCCTTGACATTGACATGCCATGCTCTACGCGCGTCATCCTGAAGGCATGAGATTCCCCCCACGAATCACCCGCATCGGCACGCTCGTCTCTTTCATGTCCGCCCTGCTCCTCGGCGGCACCGCGGTGGCCCCCGCCGACGCCGCGACCACGGCCGTCGGCAGCGTCTGTTACGGCGCACTGCCGGCACAGGCGCACGACACCCTGGACCTGATCGACGCGGGCGGCCCCTTCCCGTACCCCCAGGACGGGACCGTCTTCCAGAACCGCGAGGGTGTGCTGCCTTCCCGGTCCTCCGGCTACTACCACGAGTACACGGTCATCACGCCCGGTTCCCCCACCCGCGGCGCCCGTCGCATCGTCACCGGCCAGGAGACCCAGGAGGACTACTACACCTCGGACCACTACGCGACGTTCAGGCTGGTCGACTTCGGCTGCTGAACCGCCCGTGCTTTCGGGGTGACCCGGCCCGCCGGAAGTCCGGTCCGCGATCAGCCGGACTTCCGGCTCTCCGCCGCGGCGAACAGCGCGACCGAGAGCACGATCAGGGCGACGCTCGCGTACACCTCGTAGCCGTCGAGGAAACCGAGCCGGCGCACCACCCCCCCACACTCCCGACACGTGCAGCCGGCCGGTGATCGCCGGTACCAGGCCCAGGACGCCCTGGGCCAGGGCCATGAAACCGAGCACTTCGAGAATCCGCTTCATGGGACGACCCTCGCCCCACGGCCTCCCCACGACCATCGGCCGTGGGGCGAGCCCTGCCCGTCCCGAGTCCGAGGACCCCGCCGCACCGGAGCACCGAAAGTCTGAAGGGCCGCGACTTTGGTCGACGATCGCCGTCGCGATGCGGAGGCACCGGGCGAGCCTGCGTAGATTTGTCGACCGTGAACGGTGACCATCCGGCGCGGCCGGCGCACGACGTACCGGGGCGGACGGCCACGCCCCGCCCCCAGGCCGCGAAGACGGCGCCGCACGGGGCGACGACGACTTCGGAGGGCCTGGCCCCGCAGCCGGTGTCCTCGCTGCGCACTCTGTCCGCCCGGCGCTGGCTGCTCCCGTCGACGGTGATCGCGGAGCTGGACCTCGACGCCGGCCGCCCGGCCCGCTCCGGACGGCCGCGGCGCACCGTACGCGACTGGATCGTCGACTTCGGCTGTTTCCTGCTCGCCCTGGCCATCGGTCTCGCCGCCGCGAACACGCTGACCAAGGACCCGAACACCCCCCACGCCCTGGCCGTCGTCGACCAGGTGCTCGGCGCCCTGGCCTGCGGGGCGGTCTGGCTGCGGCGTCGGTGGCCGCTGGGGCTCGCCATCGCCCTTCTCGCCGTCGGGCTGGTCTCCACCACGGCGGGCGGCGCCGGACTGGTCGCCCTCTTCACGCTCGCCGTGCACCGGCCCTTCAAGTACGTCGGCACGCTCGCCGGTCTCCAGCTCGCGCTGCTCCCGCTGTACTTCTGGCTGCGGCCCGACCCCGATCTGCCGTACCTCGCCGCGATCGCCGTCAGCGCCCTGCTGACCGCCACGGTGGTCGGCTGGGGCATGTTCGTCCGCTCCAAGCGTCAGCTCATGCAGAGCCTGCGGGACCGGGCCCGGCGCGCCGAGACGGAGGCGGAACTGCGGGCCGAGCAGGCCCAGCGGCTCGCCCGCGAGGCGATCGCGCGCGAGATGCACGATGTGCTCGCGCACCGGCTCACCCTGCTCAGCGTGCACGCGGGCGCCCTGGAGATCCGGCCCGACGCGCCCCACGAGGAGGTCGCGCGGGCGGCAGGCGTGATCCGGGAGAGCGCCCACGAGGCGCTTCAGGACCTGCGCGAGATCATCGGGGTGCTGCGCGCGGGGAACTCCGACGAGGCCGGGCGACCGCAGCCGACGCTGGCAGCGTTGGACGCGCTGGTCACCGAGTCCCGTTCGGCCGGGATGAAGGTGGCCCTCGACAACCGCGTCGTCGACCCGGCCACCGTGCCCGCGTCCGTCGGACGCACCGCCTACCGGATCGCCCAGGAAGGACTCACCAACGCCCGCAAGCACGCGCCCGGCGCGGAGGTGACGGTGGCGATGTCGGGCGCGGCCGGCGACGGCCTGACGCTGTCCGTCCGCAACCCCGCCCCGCCGGGCGACGTCCCGCTCGTGCCCGGCTCCGGCCAGGGCCTGATCGGCCTCACCGAACGCGCCACCCTCGCGGGCGGCCGACTGGAGCACGGAGCCGAGGGCGACGGCGGTTTCCACGTCCGGGCCTGGCTGCCCTGGCCCGCCTGACGTGCGGTTACTGAGGACGGGGCCGTTCAGCCCGACGCGAGGGGGCTGGGGGCGGAGCCACGGGGGCCTGGCCAGGGGCGTACGTGGGCGCCGGGCCAGGGGTGAGGCTCCAGCCCGTGCGGCGTTCGAGGACGAGGCCTTTCAGGCCGACCCAGGGGTCCGGGGGCGGAGCCCCCGGGGTGTCAGGCGCCCGGACGCAGGATCACCCTGCGTCCGTGGAGTTCACCCCGCTCCATGCGCCGATGCACCTCCGCCGCCGCACTCAGCGGCAGCACCTCCGTGCTCCGCGGACGCAACAGACCGGCGGGCAGCAGGTCGTTGATGGCGCCCGCCGCCGACGCCAGCTCGGCCGGCGTGGCGTGGGAGATCGCGAACCCCCGCACGGACGCGTCCTTCATGTAGAGCGGCCCCACCGGCAGCACCGGCTCGTCCTTCGCCCCCGCGAGCAGGACGACACGGCCGCGGTGCGCGAGCAGCGCGACGGCCGAGGCGAGGTCGTTGTGACCGGAGGTGTCGACGTGCAGGCCGACCCCGTCGGGGGCCAGCCGCGACAGACGCCCCGTGAGATCCGGATCCCGGTAGTCCACGACCTCCGCGGCGCCCAGGCCTCGGCAGTAGTCATGGTCACGGGGCGACGCCGTCGCGATGACACGGGCACCCGCACGGACCGCGAGGACGACCAGCGCGGCCCCCACGTTCCCCGCCGCGCCGCCGACCACCACGGTCTCGCCGGACTCCAGGCAGCCGTGCGTGAACAGGGCGAGATACGCGGTCGCGGCCGGGTGGACCACGGCCACGGCGACCTCGGGATCCACGCCGGGCGGCAACGGGTACAGCCGGTCCACGGACACCACGGCCTGCTCGGCCGCCGCACCCTGACGCCCGCCGTGCCCGAGGCTGTTGCACCACACGGCGTCACCGACCGAGAAGCCGCCGCCCGGCGTCGCGACCGTGCCCACCAGGTCGCGCCCGACGACGAAGGGAAACTCCAGCGGCGTACGGAACACCCCTGAACGCACGAAGGTGTCTACGGGGTTGACCGTGGTGGCCCGCACGTCGACGAGTACCTCGCCCGGGCCCGGCACAGGTGCGGCGAGCTCTCCGTAGCGAATGACGTCGGGTGGGCCGAGCTGTTCGGCATAAGCGGCACGCATGGCCATGGATTCTTCCACCGGGTGGGCGCACCCGGGCGGAAAGCGCGCGTTCTTCGTCAAGTCGGCCGCAATTCCCTCCCGCCGCACTCCGAAGACGAGGAACCCGGAAGCACCGCGGACTTGACGGACCCGCACGGGCACTTTTGCCCGCGCTCCCCGAGCGGCGCAGCATTCCGGGCATCAGCCGACAACACCGGGAGAGACAAGACCGTGGGTGACAACACCGTGAGTGAGAAAGTCCCGGGGGGGACCCCCTTGTTCCGCGCCGCGGCCGACGTGCTCGTCGACGCCACGCCCCTCCAGGTCTACTCCGTCGTCAGCGACCTCGGCCGCAGCGGCGACTGGAGCGAGGAGTGCGTCGGAGGCGAGTGGGTGGAGGGTGAGCCCGCCACCGTGGGCGCCGTCTTCCGCGGTGAGAACCACCGTGAGAAGGACGTGGTGGCCTGGGCGCCCGTCGTACGCGGCGCCTGGAGCACCCGGTCCGAGGTCATCGCCGCGGAGCCCGGCGCCACGTTCTCCTGGGCGATCCAGGACTCGGCGGGACGCGCTCAGGAGAGCGTCTGGACCTTCGACATCGAGCCCGACGGCACCGGCAGCCGGCTGGTCCACCACTTCCGGATGGGCGCCGCCACGGAGGGAATCCGCGGGATCACCGCAGAGATGGACGCGGAGCAGAAGCAGAAGTTCTTCGCCGACTGGGGCGCCAAGCTGGAAAAGGACCTGGCGGCGACCGTGAAGCGCATCAAGGACGTCATCGAAGGCGAATTCAAGAGCTGAATTCCGAGCCTGTTGAGCCTGGGTAGGAGAGGGCGAGCACGTGTTGCTGCAACGGATAGGAAACCGGGGAATCCGGCTCGGGACGCTCTTCGAGCGAGCGGCCGCCCGGCACCCCGCGAACGTACTGATACTCGACCACGACCTCGACATCGCGCCCGGACTCGGGCGCCGCGCCACGGTCGCCGAAGTCGCCGACGTGATCGACGACTTCGCGTCCCGGCTGTGGGCGGCACGGGTCAGGCCCGGAGACCGGGTGGTCATCTACAAGTCCGACGGATTCGACATCACCCTGCTCGCCTGTGCCACGGCCCGGATCGGTGCCGTACCGGTGCTGCTGTCGCCGAAGCTCGACGGCGAGACGGTGACCGAACTGGTGCGGCGCACCGACCGCCCCTACCTCGTCACCGACCGGGCGAAGCTGGAGGAGGAACTGCCCGACTCGGTCGTCGGGCTGGCCTCCGCCGTGCTGCTGACCTCCGGCACGCACCCGGCGGCCACCCCGCTCGCCGACTTCGAGGGCGTCGAGCGGGTCGCGCCGGTGACCATGCCGCCCGAGCACCCGACGCTCATCACGCACACCTCCGGGACCACCGGCACGCCGAAGCTGGCCGTCCACACCGGGCGGACCCTGCAAGCGCGTTACCGGCCGCAGGCCTCCGTCGTCGGCCCGCTCGTCCGCGGTCGCGAGACGATCGCCCTGCACGTGTCGTTCGTGCACTCGCGGCTCTTCACGGCACTCGCGATCTCGCTGCACCGCGGATTCCCCGTCGTCGTGCTCGCCGACTCCGACCCGGCACACGTGGGGGGCCTGTTCGCGCAGCTGCGGCCGGGAATCCTGGAGGCGCACCCCAACTCCTTCATGAAATGGGAGGAGCTGGCCGACGACCCGCGCCGCCCGCTGTCCAACGTCAAGCTGTACAGCAGCACCTTCGACGCCATCCACCCCCGCACCGTGCGGCGGCTGCTGGCCGCCACCGACCGCCGGGCCCCCGTCTTCGGCCAGCTCTACGGACAGAGCGAGATCGGCCCCGCCGTGGTGCGCTCCTTCAGCAGGCGCCGGCCCGAAGAGGCCGACGGGCGCTGCGTGGGCATGCCGTTCCCCGGCATGACCGACGTCCGCGTCGTCAGCCGCAACGGCCGGCCGCCGTCCAAGGACAACCCCGGATTCATCGAGGTCAAGAGCGACGGCCGCATCGTCACCTACCTCGGCGAGCAGGAGCGCTACGACAAGCAGCTGTCGGACGGCGGCTGGTGGCGCATGGGTGACGTGGGCTACCGCACCAAGTGGGGCTGTCTGCACCTGCTGGACCGGGAGGTCGACGTCATCGAGGGCTTCGGCTCCACGCTGGCCGCCGAGGACCGCCTGTTCGCCCGGCTCGACGACCTCGCCGAGGTCATCATCATCCCCGGCGCGAACGGCACGGCCGTCCCCGTGGTGTGCACCAAGGACGACGTACCGCTGGACCTCGACGCATGGCGGTCCGCGGCCGAGGGCCTGCCGCCCATGGCGGACCCCGTCCAGTGGCGGCTCGCCGATCTGCCGCAGACGGCCACCACGAAGATCAAGCGCCTGGAACTGGCGCGCGTCCTCACGAACCAGGGCGGCTGAGACCATGATCGAGGCAGTCATCACCGGCGGTGGCATAGGCGGGCTCGCCACCGCGCTCGGCCTGGCCCGCCGCGGGCACCGGGCCGTAGTCCTGGAAAGGGCCCCCGAGTTCGCCGAGATCGGCGCCGGCATCCAGCTGGCCCCCAACGGAATCCACGCGCTCGACCGGCTCGGCGTCGGCGCCGAGGCACGCTCCCTCGCCGTCCGCATGGACGAACTGCGGTTCATGGACGGGGTGACGGGCGAACACGTCACCAGCGTGCCGCTCACCGAGGAGTACCGCCGCAGGTTCCGCAACCCGTACGTCGTCGTGCACCGCGCCGAGCTGCACGCCGTGCTCCTCGACGCCTGCCGGGCCTGGGACACCGTCGAACTGCGCGGCGGCAGCGCCGTCACCGGATACGAGCAGACCACCACCGGCGCGAGTGCCGTGCTGGAGAACGGCGAACGGGTCCACGCGGACGCCCTGATCGGCGCCGACGGCATCAACTCCGCGGTCCGCGCACGGCTTGTCGGCGACGGCGAACCCCGCGTCTCCGGGATCACCGTGTACCGCGCGGTCATCCCCATGGACCAGGTGCCGCCGGAACTGCGCCGCGACACCTCCGTGGTGTGGTGGACCGGCCCCGGCTGCCACTTCGTGCACTACCCGATCGCCGGCGGCAAGTACCTCAACCTCGCGGGCAGCAAGGACGACGGAGGCACCCGAGCCTTCGCCGGAGTGCCCGTCGAGAAGGCCCACGTACGCAAGCAGTTCGCCACCCTCGGCCAGGACGCGCAGCGTCTCGTCGAGCTCGGCGACGGCTGGCGGTCCTGGATGCTCGTCGACCGCGACCCGGTCGACACCTGGACCGACGGACGCGTCGCCCTGCTCGGCGACGCCGCCCACCCCATGCTGCACTACGCGGCACAAGGCGCCTGCCAGGCCCTGGAGGACGCCGTCCACCTCGGTGACCTGCTGGAGGACGGCAGCGGTGACGACGTGTCCCAGCTCTTCGAGAAGTACACCGCGGACCGCCGCGAACGCACCGCCGCCATCCAGCTCGCCGCACGCGAGAGCACCCGGCTGTGGCACCCCGCGGGGGGCGCCGCGCTCGCCAGGAACGCCCTCCTCTCCAAGCTCACCCCCGGACAACTGCACGACCAGGTCGCCTGGATGCACGGCGCCCGGGACTTCGGCGCCACCACCCCCGCACCGGCCTACCTTCCCACCCACCCGAATCAGAACGGAGTTCAGGAATGAGCAGCAGCCGTCTCCAGGTCGCCATAGTCGGTGCCGGACCGCGCGGACTGTCCGTACTGGAGCGCCTGTGCGCCGGCGAGCGCAAGCGGCCCACGCACACGGAAGTCGTCGTGCACGTCGTGGACCCGTCCCCGGCAGGTGCCGGCGCGGTCTGGCGCGCGGAGCAGTCCCGGCATCTGCTCACCAACACGGTGGCCTCGCAGATCACCGTCTACACGGACGACAGCGCGCAGATCGAGGGCCCCATCGAGCCGGGTCCGAGCCTGTACGAATGGGCCCAGGGCCTCTCCCTGATCGGCCAGTTCGGCGGCTACGACAACGACACCCTCGACGAGGCCGAGCGCCTCGGCCCCGACTCGTACCCCAGCCGCGCCTTCTACGGCCGCTACCTGCACGATGCCTTCAAGCGCGTCGTCGCCCGCGCCCCCCAGCATGTCACCATCACGGTGCACGCCTCCCGCGCGGTGGCCATGGCCGACACGCACGGCGTCCCCGGCGGCCCGCAGGGCCTGCGCCTGGAGGACGGCACCCGTCTGAACCAGCTCGACGCGATCATCCTGGCGCAGGGCCACCTCCCGGCGCGCCTCACACCGCGCGAGGCCCGCACCGCGAGCCTCGCCCGGATCCACTACCTGACCTACATCACGCCCTGCAACCCGGCCGACGCCGACCTCGGTTCCGTCGCGCCCGGCCAGAACGTCCTGATCCGCGGCCTCGGCCTCAACTTCTTCGACCACATGGCCCTGTTCACCCTCGGCCGCGGCGGCAGCTTCGTCGAGGAGGACGGCAAGCTCGTCTACCACCCCTCCGGCCGGGAGCCCAAGCTGTACGCCTTCTCCCGGCGCGGTGTCCCGTACCACGCGCGCGGAGAGAACGAGAAGGGCGCGTACGGGCGTTACTACCCGAAACTGCTCACCGGCCAGTACATCGAGGACCTCCGCAAGCGCTCCGAGGACGGCGAGCGCATCAACTTCACCGCCGACCTGTGGCCGTACATCTCCCGTGAGGTGGAGAGCGTCTTCTACGGAACGCTGCTGTCCGCCAAGGGCCGTGAGGAGGACCGCGACGCGCTGGTGAGCGCCTACCTCGCCCTGCCGGAGGGCGAGAGCCCCGACGCGCTGCTCGACTCGTACGGCATCGGCGGCACCGAGCGCTGGGACTGGGAGAAGCTCTCCCGGCCCTACGGCAGCCGGAAGTTCACCGACCGCGACGAGTTCCAGGAGTGGCTCCTCGACTACCTGCGCGCCGACGTGACCGCGGCCCGCTCCGGCAACGTCAGCGGACCGCTCAAGGCCGCTCTCGACGTCCTGCGCGACCTGCGCAACGAGATCCGGCTCGCCGTCGACCACGGCGGCCTGGAGGGCAACTCGCACCGCGACGACCTGGAAGGCTGGTACACACCGCTCAACGCCTTCCTGTCCATCGGCCCGCCCGCCGCCCGCATCGAGCAGATGGTCGCGCTCATCGAGGCCGGCGTCCTGGAGGTCACCGGACCGGGCACCCAGGTGCGGCTCGACACCCGCAACCAGGTCTTCGTCGCCGACTCCAGCGCCGTGCCCGGCACTCCGGTGCGCGCCACGGCGCTCATCGAGGCCCGGCTGCCCGAGCCCGACATCCGGCGCACCGACGACCCGCTGCTCAGCCACCTGATCAACACCGAGCAGGCGGGCCCGTTCCGGATCGACGGCAGCTGCGGCACCACGTACGAGACCGGCGGACTCGCCGTCACCGAGCGGCCCAACCGGCTCCTCGACGCCCGCGGGCGCGCGCACCCGCGCCGCTTCGCCTACGGCGTGCCCACCGAGTCCGTCCACTGGGTGACCGCGGCCGGCATCCGGCCCGGCGTCGACTCCGTGACCCTCGGCGACTCCGACGCGATCGCCCGTGCCGTCCTCGGACTGCCGCCGGCGTCCCAGGTCCCCGCGGGCGTACGGCCGGTGACCGACGAGACCGACACCGACCTGACAGGAGTGATCGTGTGACCCACCCACTGGACGCACATCTGGACGCGGACGTGCCGACCGAC
Organism: Streptomyces sp. 142MFCol3.1; assembly: GCF_000424945.1. Classification (NCBI taxonomy): domain Bacteria; kingdom Bacillati; phylum Actinomycetota; class Actinomycetes; order Kitasatosporales; family Streptomycetaceae; genus Streptomyces; species Streptomyces sp. 142MFCol3.1. The sequence goes on along the minus strand of NZ_AUKV01000007.1, from coordinate 105,375 downwards.
TCAGGTCTGCTGTCCCCCGTGCGTGCCGGTACCCCCGCCGAGGCGGCCGTCTGCGACCGGGCATGGCTCCAGGCCATGCTCGACGCGGAGGCCGCCTTGGCCCGTGCCCAGGCACGGCTCGGGACGGTGCCGAAACCCGCGGCCGACGTCATCACCCGCACCGCGCGCGCGGACCGCTTCGACCTGCGGGTCCTCGCACTCGCCTCCCGCGAGACCGCCAACCCCGTGGTCGGCCTGGTCCAGGCCCTCACCCGGGCCGTCGCGGAGCGCGACGAGGGCGCTGCGGAGTACGTGCACCGGGGCTCCACCAGCCAGGACATCCTCGACACCGGGGCGATGCTCGTCACCGCGCGGGCACTGCGGCTGCTGCACACCGACCTCGAGCGCGTCGCCGACGCGCTCGGCGCACTGGCCCTGGAGCACCGCGACACCCTGATGGCGGGCCGTACGCTCGCCCTCCAGGCGGTGCCGACGACCTTCGGTCTCAAGGCCGCGGGATGGCGCGCACTGGTCCTCGACGCCGCGCTGCGGGTCGAGCGGGTCCTCGACGGGGGTCTGCCGGTGTCGCTCGGCGGCGCCGCCGGAACGCTCGCCGGCTATCTGGAGTACGCGGCGCTCGACGGCGAGGTGGGGGAGGCGGGCGACTACCTCGACCGTCTCGTCGAGGCGTTCGCCGCCGAGACGGGACTCGCTCCGGCCGTCCTGCCCTGGCACGCGCTGCGCACGCCCGTCGCCGACGTCGCCGCGGTGCTGGCCTTCACCGCGGGCGCGCTGGGCAAGATCGCCGTGGACGTGCAGTCGCTGACCCGCACCGAGGTCGGCGAGGTCACCGAACCCACGGCGGCGGGACGCGGCAGCTCCTCCGCGATGCCCCACAAGCGCAACCCCGTGCTGGCCACGCTGATGCGCGCCGCCGCACTCCAAGTGCCGGTCATGGCTGCCGGACTGACGCAGTGTCTGCTCTCCGAGGACGAGCGGTCGGCGGGGGCCTGGCACGCCGAGTGGCAGCTGCTGCGGGAGTGCCTGCGGCTGGTGGGCGGCGCGGCGCACACCGCCGTGGAGCTCGCCGAGGGGCTGGAGGTCAGTCCGCGCCGCATGCGTGAGAACCTCGCGCACAGCGGGGCCCAGCTGGTCTCCGAGCGGATCGCCGCAGTCCTCGCGCCCCGGTTGGGCAAGGTGCGGGCCAAGCAGTTGCTGAGCGACGCGGTGACGGCGGCCCGGGAGACGGGCCGGCCGCTGCCCGACGTGCTGGCCGACGAGCCCGCCGTGGCCCGCCTCCTCGGTGCCGGTGAGCTGAGCGCCCTGTGCGATCCCGGCGGATACACCGGGGGTGCGGGGGCGTTGGTCGACCGGGCCCTGGGCCTGCCGCCGGCCCCGACCGTCGAACGCGACGCCGCGTAGCCGCCGCCCGAGGGCGTCGCCCGTCCCGCCTCAAGACAGAGGCCCTTCCCCGGACACCCGGGGGAGGGCCTCTCCAGTCTTTTCGCCCCCTCCGCCCCTACCCGTCCCGTCCCCGGGGCTCCGCCCCCGGACCCCGCTCCTCGAACGCCGGAGGGGCTGATTCTCAGCCCCTGTCTCACACGCGGGAGGCCGGAGAGTTCCAGCCCGTCCGGCGCTTGAGGACGAGGCCGCTCAGGCCGATTCGGGGGGCCGGGGGCGGCGCCCCCGAGGTAAGGGACGGGTAGGGGCGGCGGGGGCGGGAGACGTCCGGTGCGGGACCCGGACAGGGGAAGGCCCCGGCCCCCTGGGGGAAGGGCCGGGGCCTGTGGGGACGGGGTCAGATGGTCTGGAGGGGGGCGTGGACGTCGTCGGTCCGCAGGGGCGCGTGGACGTCCTCGGTCCGCAGGGGGGCGTGGACGTCCTCGATGAGGGAGGCGATCACGGCCGGCCCGTTCTGGGTCAGCACCGACTCCGGGTGGAACTGCATGGACGCGAACCCGGGCCCCCGCAACGCGTGGACCTCGCGATTGCCGGGATCACGGCAGACCTCGATCTCCCCGACGCCGGGGACGTCGAGCCGGTCCGCGGCGCTGCGCGCGGCGAACGTGTTGTAGAAGCCGACCCGTTCGAGGCGCCCGAAGAGGTCGATCTCCCGCTGGACCCCCTGGTTCGGCACGGCACGCCGGTTGAGGTCGAGCCCCAGCTCCAGGCTGAGGACCTGATGGCTGAGGCAGACCGCGACGAACGGCTTGCGGGAGTCCAGGAGCGTACGGACGGCCGCGCGCAGATGCGCGATCTTGGGGTGGGACAGATCCCGCGGATCACCCGGACCCGGGCCCATGACCACCAGGTCGTGGTCGTCGAAGGAGTACGGCTCGTCGAACCGGCGTACCGTCACCAGCAGTCCCATGGAGCGCAGTTGGTGCGCGATCATGGCCGTGAACGTGTCCTCGGCGTCCACGACGAGGACCTTACGGCCGTCCGCCACAGGAGCCTGCCGCGCGCCCTCGGCCAGCCAGAACCCGGCGATCGTGGTGTTCCGCGCGGCCAGCGCACCCCGCACGCTCGGGTGCTCGGCGAACCGCGCCGGCTCCTCCGCGCCCAGCGCCGCCAGCAGCCCGGCCGCCTTGGCACGCGTCTCCGCGACCTCGGAGTCCGGATCGGAGTGGCGCACGAGGGTGGCGCCCACGCCGATGGCGAGGCGGCCCTCGGCGGAGATGTCCGCCGTACGGATCAGGATCGAGGAGTCCAGCGTCCGCCCGCCCCGCGCGTCACGGCCGATGAGGGCCAGCACACCGCTGTAGTAACCGCGGCCGTTCGGCTCGTGCCGCCGGATGACACGGGCCGCGCTCTCCAGCGGGGAGCCCGTGACCGTCGGCGCGAACAGCGTCTCGCGCAGGATCTCGCGCGGATCGCGGTCCGTCTCGCCCTCGATGAAGTACTCGGTGTGCGCGAGCCGGGCCATCTCCCGCAGATACGGTCCGACCACCCGGCCGCCCGTCGCGCAGATCCTGGCCATCATCTTGAGTTCCTCGTCGACGACCATGTACAGCTCGTCGGCCTCCTTGCGGTCGGCGAGGAAGTCCATGACGTCGGGCAGGGTCGGGCCGGCGGCGGGATAGCGGTACGTGCCGCTGATGGGGTTCATCACCGCCGTACCGCCGTGCACGCTGATGTGCCGCTCGGGGCTCGCGCCCACCAGCGTGCGGGTCCCGGTGTGCACGAGGAAGGTCCAGTACGCGCCGGACTCCTGCACCATCAGCCTGCGGAACAGCGTGAGCGCGCTCGCCGGCGAGTAGCCGGTGATGTCGGCCGTGAAGGACCGCTTGATGACGAAGTTGGCGCCCTCGCCCTCGCCGATCTCCTCCTTGATGATCCGGCGGACCGTGTCCGCGTACGTCGCGTCGTCGATGTCGAAGTGCCCGCCGGCCAGCCGGATCGGCACGTCGGGGATGCGCGCCAGCACGTCGGCCACCGGCAGGGTCTGCTGTTCCGTGACCGCCATGGCGACCAGCGGCGCCCCGTCGTCGGCGACGTCGAACCCGCGCTCGCCGATCTGCCGGTAGGGGACGAGCGCCAGCACCTCGTGGCCGGGTGCGGAAGCGGCGGGAAGCGGGAGACCGTCGAGGGTCTCCGGCTCGCTCACCTCGCCGACGAGCACCTCCAGTGCGGCGCGGCCGGTGGCGGCGGGCCGGTGGACCAGGGCGTACGCGGGCGGCTGCCCGGACAGCACCTGGTCGAGCAGGTCGCGCGGAGCGCCGGTCATGCGAAGACCTCCTTTGCGGGGATGACGACGGCACAGCGCTGGGCCGCGTAGTGGAGTGCGGTGCGGTGGTCCTTGGCCGAGAAGTCGGCGACGGCGTCGGCGACGACGAACGGCTGGATGTCGTGCGAGAACGCCTCGGTCGCGGTGATCAGCACACCGACGTGCGCGTACACACCGCAGATGATCAGCTGGTCGCGGCCGGCCGTGCGCATCCGCTCCAGCAGATCCGTGTTGAAGAAGGCGCTGTAGCGCCACTTGGTGAGCATCCAGTCGCCCTCCCGGGGCGCCAGCGGCTCGACGACCTCGCGGTCCGCGGGGTCCACCCGCATGCCCGGACCCCAGAAGTCGGCGAGCAGTCCGCGCTGCCCGGCGTCCATGCCGCCCGGCTGCGCGGTGTACGCGACCGGGACGCCGAGTTCAGCGCAGCGGTCCCGTAACAGCGAGGCGTTGCACACGAGTTCGTCGGCCGGCCCCTGGTCGGGTATGGGTTTGAGGAAGTAGCGCTGCATGTCGTGGACGAGGAGGACCGCGCGGTCCGGGTCCGCGGACCAGGCCGCCGTGTTCGGCGGCAGGTCGCCCGGCGCGGGCATCGCGTACGGCTCGATGGTCGGAATGCCTGCCATGGCAGTGGAAGTCCCTTCGGATCTGCGTGGGTCGGGCGCCTTGTGGAGGGTCAGGCGCCCAGCGACGCGCCGCCGTCGACGGTGAGCATGTGCAGGGTGATGTGTGCGGCGCGGTCCGAGAGCAGGAAGACCACGGCGTCGGCGATGTGCGAGGGCTGTGCGATGCGGCCGAGCGGGATACCGACACGGAAGGCGTCCGCGCGGCCCTCGACAGTCCCCCGCGGGCCCGACTCGTCGTGCCACATCGAGCTGAGCATCGGGGTGTCGGTGGAGCCGGGCGCGACGACGTTGCAGCGGATCCCGTGCCGGGCCACCTCCAGCCCCAGGCTCCGGGTGAACATGGTGGCGGCGGCCTTGGACGCGGCGTACGCGGCCATCTCGGTGCGCGGGGTGGCCGCGGCGTTCGAGGAGACCGTGACGATCGCCCCGCTGCCGCGCTCCGCCATGCGGTCCACGACCGCGCGGCTGACGTGGAAGACGCCGTTCACGTTGACCGCGAACGTGGTCTGCCAGTCCTCGTCGCTGAAGCCGCGCACCTCGCCGAGGCGCAGCACGCCGGCCGCGTTCACCAGATACCGGACCGGGCCGAGCCGTCGTTCGACGGCGTCGACCGTCGCCTCGACCTGTGCGCTGCTGCTGACGTCGGTGGCGAACGCCTCGGCCCGCAGCCCGTCCGCCCGCAGTTTCTCCACCGTTTCGCCGAGCGCGTCGGCGTCACGGTCGACGGCCGCGACCGTCGCGCCCCGTTCGGCGAGCGCGCGGCCCACCGCGGCGCCTATGCCGCCCGCGGCGCCCGTGACGAGGGCGACCCGGTTCTCCCATTCCTCGTTTTCTTGCTGGTTCTCCATGTGCGGGACCTCCCTGGTCCGGTCATCCGCGCCAGGCCGAGACCACGGATGCGGCCTGGACCGGGTTGAGCCGCGGGTCGCAGAAGCTCGTGTACTTGTCGCCGACGTGGTCGATGTCGTCCACGCCCGTGACGCACTCCGTGACGTGGTCCGGAGTGGTCTCCAGGTGCAGTCCGCCGGCGATGCCGCCGGAGGTGCGCACCGCGCACTGGAAGCCCTCGACCTCCCGGACGATCGTCTCGACGAAGCGGGTCTTCAGCCCGTCGGGGGCGGTCACCGTGTTGCCGTGCATGGGGTCGGTGAGCCAGATGACCGGATGGCCGGCGGCGCGCACCGCCCACACCAGCGAGGGCAGTCGCTCGGAGACCAGGTCGGCTCCCATCCGTGCGATGAGGGTCAGCCGGCCGTGCCGCCGGTGCGGGTCGAGCCGTTCGCACAGCGTCAGCAGGTCGCGCACCGACATGGTGGGACCGACCTTGCAGGCCACTGGGTTGACGACCTGGGACAGCAGGGCGACATGGGCGCCGTCCGGCTGCCGGGTGCGCTCGCCGATCCACGGCCAGTGGGTGGAGGTCAGCAGGAGCCGGCCCTCCTCGTCCCGGCGGACCATGGGGAGTTCGTAGTCGAGGAGCAGGGCCTCGTGGCTGGTGAACACCGGCGGGCAGATCACCGACGGGCGTCCGTCGTCGAGCCAGCCGAGATGGCGTACGGCCTCCTGGGCGGCCGCGTAGCCGTCGAGGAGCCGGCGCGGGTCGGGCCGGCGCAGCTCCGGGTCTGGCTCCGGGCTGTTGACCATGTGCCCGCGATAGACGGGGAGTTCGGTGCCTCCGATCACTTCGGTGGGCCGAGAACGCGGCTTGGCGAACTGGCCGGCCATCCGGCCGACCCGGACCACGGGCGTATGGGTGATCATCTTTAGGGTGCCGGCGAGCACGTCCAGCAAGCCGGCCTTGCGGGCGACATAGCCCGCGGTGCATTCGGTGGGGTCCTCCGCACAGTCCCCGGCCTGGACCACATGGGCTTCACCGACGGCCACCCGCGCGAGCAGGTCGCGCAACGCGGTGACGTCGTCGTGACCGACGAGTGCCTGACTGTTCGACAACTCCCCTCTGACCGAACGGATCAACTCTGTCCTGTCCCAATCCGGCTGCTGCAGCGCAGTCCGCGATCGGACACTGGGCAGATCAATGTCCACGGTTGTCTCCAAGGCTGTTCCTACGGGTGCTCCTTGGTGACAAAGGGTGCGAGGGCGGCGGGTATCGGCCAACGACGCATCGGCTAATACGTCAGATGAAGCGCATGTCCATCAGGTCGCCCGCGCTTCCCGACGGGCGCCCGCGCAGCACGAGTTGACATTGTCCGCGCAGCGAGGTCGCGCAGTGCGGAAGGACCGCGCATGCTGACCCGTCGTCCTCAATCACGGCGCCGGGAGGGGTTATGCGGGGCGGAATTCTGCGTCGTCTCATTTCCGAGGGCGTTTCCCCATGGCTGAACGGATTTCACCGTGGGTTTCTCCAGGCGCGGCGGCTGTCCGCGCTGGCGGCCGAGGAAGGCGTGCGCGGCGCCACCGCGCAGCCCGCCCTGCTCTCCGCCGCCCTGTCCGCGGACAACGCCTACCGTCCGCAGCTGGCCCGGCTGGCCCGCGACGGGACGGACGTCGGCGCCGCGCTCAGGGCGTTGCAGACCCAGGACGCGCGCCTGGCCTGCGACGACCTCGGCGCCGTCCACGAGGCCACGGGCCGCCGCGACGGGCACGTGTCCATGGACCTCGACCCGGGGCTCGCCCACGACGCCGCGGCCACCGTCGCCGCGGCCACCGCGCTGATGTCCGCCGTCGCCCGCCAGAACGCGCTGGTGAAGATCCCGGCCACCGCCGAAGGGCTCACGGCCATCAGGGACTGCGTGGGCCGGGGCATCGGAGTGCACGCGGTCGAGATCTACACACCGCGGCGCTACCGGGAGGTCGCGGACGCCTACTGCGCGGGACTGGAGATCGCGCGGGACGCCGGCCGGGCACTGCACGGCATCGTCTCGCTGGCCTCGGCGCCGGTGCACCGCATCGACACCGAATGCGACGCGCGACTGGCCGAGTTGGGTACCCCCGCCGCGGACGCGCTGCGTGGCGGGACCGCCCTGGCACTCGCCCGGCTGATGTACCACGACTACGACGCGCGGCTGGGCAGTGACCGCTGGCGCAGGCTCGCCGCAGCGGGCGCCAGGCCGCAGCGGCTGCTCTGGACGGTGGACGGACCGCACACTCCTGACCAGGCCGGATACGCGGCCCGACTGGTCGGATGGCACACCGCGCTGGCTCTTCCGCTGCGCTCCCTGGTCGCCGCCGACAGGTGGGGAACGCCGTGCGGGGACACGCTCGACGGCCGTCGCTGGGAGGCCCTTCGCGTGTTGGACGAATTCGAACGGACCGGCCTACGCTTCGAGGCGGTCGCCGGGAGGCTCGCCGCGCATGGCGAGAAACGGCTGGTCCGGTCGTGGGAAGCACTCCGCGGGACGGTGGGCACCCAACTGCGGCTGCACGGCGCCCGATAGCGACACACCAGAGCACACGTGCGGGGGAGTGGGAGGCAGTGTGTCCCAGGAGCCGACGCGGGACGCCAGTTCCGCCGTACTGGAACTGCTGGCGGCGGGAGCCTCCGGCGACCGTCTCACCTCCCTCGTGGACGAGGCCAGGGTGCGTGGCGTGGATGCCGCGGAGCTCGCGGAGCTGGAGCGCGCCGCACGGCTCGGGCTGAGTATCTCCTCGCGCTGGGAGCGGCACCGGCAACGCGAGAGCGGTCTGTCCACACTGCTGGAGGCCGCGCGCGACCTGGGCGCCGTGCACCAGCCGGAGAGCACGCTGGTCCAGGTGATCGCCCGGCGCGCACGGCTGCTGCTGGGCCTCGACATGGCGTACGTCTGCTTCCGCGAGGAGGACGACGCGGGCCGGCGCGACCCTTCGGCGCACGAGGACGGGGAGCCTTCGGAGCTTGCGTCACGGGCCCCCGCGGGCTCGCGGAACGGAGCGCTCACGCACCGGGCGCCTCCCGCCGGCGCGCGGGACGAGGACGCGCCGGCCGGCGAGCCGGCCACGGCGCGGGTACGCGTCCACGCCTCGGACGGACGGATCGCCGGCCTGGACGTCGGGCTGACCCTGCCGGTGTGCGAGGGGCCGGGGAGCATGGCGATGACGGACCCGGTGCCCTTCTGGACCCCGGACTACCTCACCGACGAGCGGATCGAGCGCAGTGCCGCGGTCGACAAGGTGATCGGGGCGGAGGGACTGCGCACCGTGATGGCGGTGCCGCTGAACCGGCAGACCCGGCCCTTCGGCGTGCTGCACATCGCCGCGCGGACCGTGCGGCACTTCACCGCCGACGAGGTGGCGCTGATGAGCGCGTACGGCGAACTCGCCGGCGCCACCCTGGAACGGGCCCGGCTCCTGGACCGGGCGGCGGCACTGCGGGAGTCCGGTGACGCGCACGCCAGGATGCTCCAACTGGTGCTCGGCGGCGGCGACTTGAACGAGGTGGCGGAGGAGACCAGCAAGCTGCTCGACGGCGCCGTGCGGATCTGCGGCTCCGACGGCGTGGTCCTCGCCACCGCGGGCGAGGTGCCGGAGGTCGAGTGGGAGCACGCGGCGGCCGGTGCCCTGGACGCGCACGGCGCCTGCCATCCCGTACCGCTGGACGAGGACGGCATGTGGGCCGCGCCGATCTGCACCGGCACCGTCGACCTCGGCACCGTCCTGGTGCACCCCAACCGGCCGCTCACCGACCATGCCGCACAGCTGCTCGGGTTCGCGACCCAGGCGATGGCGGTGCTGATGCTGCTGGAGAACAGCCGGGCGGCGATCGCCGAGGGGCAGGTGCGTGACGACCTCCTCGACGAGCTGCTCACTCATCCCGACCTGTCACCGAAGAAGATACGGACCCGGGCGCGCAGGCTCGGCGTCGAACTGGACGGCCCGCACGTGGTCGTCGTCGCCCGGCCGGAGGAGGAGACCCCGGCCAGGGCCTCGGTGTGGGCGGCCTCGTACGCCTACCGCAAGAGCGGCCTGAAGAGCATCCGGCACGGCACGGCGGTGTTCCTGCTGCCGGGCACCGATCCCGGCGCCGCGGCCCGCGCGCTGTCCGGCGAGCTGACGCCGCTGCTCGGCCATCCGGTGACGGTGGCCGCCTCGGGCCCCGTCGCGGACCCGGCCGGGGTGCGGCACAGCTACCAGGAGGCGGTGCGCTGCCTGGAGGCGATGACGGCGCTGGGGGCGGTGGGAAGGGCCGGCTCGGCCGGTGAACTGGGCTTCCTCGGGCTGCTGTTGTCCGACACCCACGACGCCGAGAAGTACATCCAGTCGGTCCTCGGACCGCTTCTCGCCTACGACGAGCAGCGGCTCTCCGAGCTGACCCACACGCTGGAGGCCTTCTTCGAGGCGGGGGCCAGCCCCACGTACGCGGCGCGGCGGCTGCACGTCCATCCCAACACGGTCGCCCGGCGGCTCGAAAGGATCAGCGAACTGGTCGGCCCGGACTGGCAGCAGCCCGGACGGGCGCTCGAAGTGCAGCTGGCGCTGCGGCTGTTGAGAATCCGCAACCATCTGGTGAGCCGTGAGCCGTGAGCCGTGAGCCGTGAGCCGTGAGCCGTGAGCCGTGAGCCGTGAGGCGTGAGGCGTGAGGCGTGAGGCGTGAGGCGTGAGGCGTGAGGCGTGAGGCGTGAGGCGTGAGGCGTGGTCCGGGGGCCGCCGGCGGCGAGTGCGTCCGTGGGCCCGGGCCGTGACGGGACCTCGTCCCCCCGCGGGCGAGTCCTGGCGGCGCGGCGGGCCGGGCCGCCTCAGGAGGCCTGACGCACGCCCCCGCCGCTGCGCAGCTCCTCGTCGTACGTTCCGTACGTCCCGTCGAGCGCCGCGACGGCGTGGGCGGCCGAGGCCAGAGTGGCGTGCCGGTGCCAGCCGTTGAAGGAGCGGCCCGCGTAGTCGCGGATGCCCACCTGCTCGGAGATCTCCGTGAAGTCCCGGTCGACCCGGCCGAGAAGCTTGGTCAGCCGCAGCAGGGCGACGGGGTTCATGTCGACCAGGTCGGTCAGCCACAGCTCGGCCGGCCACGCCTTGCCGCTGTCGCCGATGCCGATGAGCAGCATGTCCCCGCCGCCCCGCATGCCGGGGGCCCGGGAGGCACCGCGGATGCGGACCGCGGCCACCAGGCTGGTGCGCATGGCGTGTTCGGGGCTGTGGTCGCGCCACACCGCGGGACGGCGCAGCAGCTTGGCGGCGGACATGATCTGCTGCGCGGGCATCGACTCCGGTGCCGGGCGGCCGATCTGCGCCGGGTCCGCGGGCGTCAGCCGCAGAGAACCGCTGACGCGGAGCAGGTGCGGGACGCCGGAGGAGCGGAAGCGGCGCACGACGGACATGGCGTCCATGTCGCGGGCGTCCATGACCACCGGCCGGGCCGGCAGCCCCCAGTCCCGCACGGCGAGCATGGCCTCGACCGCGGCCTCCTCCGGCGACTCCTCGCGCACGCTGTCCGGGATGGCGGCCTGTCGCCGGCGGAGGCCGTTGTCCAGCCAGTCCTGCGGGATGTCGAGCCGCCAGTTGACCGGAACGCTGGACTCCTGGGCCGCCGCCCACACGCCCACGGCCTGCTGCACGCCACGGATCTGGCCGAGCTCGGGGACGTAACGCCGGTACACGCCGACCGAGTTGTCGCCCGCCTTCGGGATCACCATGCGGCGGATCACGTAGGCCTCCGGGGCGACGGTCCGTGCGACGTACTGGGCGAGTGCCTTGCGGACCGGCATCCAGTGCCATGTTGAACTGGAAACGAAGTGGTGGAGGCTCTGTTCGCGGGCCGATCCGCCGGCCGGAGCCGCCATGTTCCTTATGGACTTGCGCCCTTCGGTGGCAAGGAGGCCCTGGATGTATTCCTCGCCCTTCCTGCGCTGATCGCTGCGCGGGAAGGTGGCGAACAACGTGGAAGAGAGTTCGGTGCCGCTCATCGGAATCCCACCTCGGTTCGGAGTCGCTCTGTTGAGCTGGCTCCACAGTGCGCGGCACTCAGTGCCATGCCCAGGTGGTCCGGACACACGGTTGGGGGCGGTCGCGGTGACCGCGCAACCGTCCCGGGCCGCGATGGTGGGGAGCCCACCACGAGGGCCCTCCGGACGGTGTCCGGACCACCGCGTCCGGGCGCCCGGAGAGGGGCTCCGACGGTGCGTCCGCTCCGGGGACCCGTCCCGGGTCCAGCTGCGGCGGGATGCCGGCTCCGGATCGCGCCGCGATGCGTGTTCGATGCGGGGAGTTCGGCTCGCGCGGGTTGTCGGGGTGCGGGGGGTTCGGCTCGCGCAGGCTGCGGCGCACCGGCGCTCGGCTCGGGCCGGCTGCCGGTGCGAGGCTCGCGTGGGTCGCGGGGCGTCCGCCCCGGTCCCGGCGGGTGTCGCAGGCCCGCCCGCGGCAGCCGCCGGATGCCGTGGTCGACCGGCCGCACGCCGGTCGGGAATTCCCGCTTTCGCAGCCCCACATGAGATTCGACGAAGCCGAGTTGACGAGGTCCGACCTTAATTTACAAGGCATTTGACAGCATTCGACACCGCGGGGTTCCATCTCGAACGGAGAGGCTGCGACTAGCGGGGAGGCCTGCATGCCTGGGGCGACGAGCCGGACCGAGGCCGTCATGCCGGCCGGTTGTGGTCGGAGGGAACCGGCACAGCCGGACGCCCTGCCGACGGCCCGGCGCGCCTGACACCGTCCGGCGCCGGCCGCCCCCGACGACCCGCGGCACCACGATCGTGGCGCCGTCCCCGACGAAACGGTCCGCGACGAACCGTACCCAGATGAACCGTCCCTGGATGAACCGCCCCAGCACGAGGAGGAATCGATGGACAGCCCGGTGGTGGTGATCGGAGGCTCGGGCCGGCTCGGGCGTCTGGTCGTGAGCAGGCTGTTGGACCTGGGTGAGCGCGTCCGCGTGGTCGGCCGTGGCGCGCCCCGGGAGGCGTTGCCCGTGGGAGTGACCTACACCGCGGCCGACGTACGGGAACCGGGTTCGCTCGACGCACCGCTCGCGGACTGTTCCGCGCTGGTCTACTGCGTCTCTCCCGGCACCGACGACACCGGGCCGGACCGGCCCGAGACGACGATGTACCTGGGCGTGCGCCATGCGCTCCGGTCTGCCGTCCGCACGGGCCGCCGTCCGCACGTGGTCCTCGTCAGCCAGATCCACGCCACGCACTACGGCCACCCGCTCAACGCCTACGGCAAAGTGCTGGACTGGCGCCGCGCGGGAGAGGACGAGGTCCGCGAGTCGGGCCTCTCGCACACCGTGGTGCGCCCCGGCTGGCTCGTGGACGACCAGCGGGCCGGCTCCCGGGTACGCCTGGTGCAGGGCGACCGTGCCACGGGCCAGGTCTCGCGGCAGCATGCCGCGGAAGCCTGCATCCAGGCCATGTACTGCCCTTCCGCGATCGGCGTGACCTTCGAACTCTTCAACGAGACCGGACCCGCGGTCACCGACTGGGAGTCCTCCTTCGCCGCACTGGACTGGGACCGGATTCCCGTGGGCTGAGCCGGGGACGGGAGACCCCTGTCCACGGCCACACCTTTCCACCCCCATGGAGACAGCGCCGTGCTGCTCATGGCACCCCCCGATGATGGAGGCACCCTTCGATGAGTGCACCCGAGATACGCCGTACGTACAGCGACAGCATCGCCGGATATGTCAGCGCCTACGAGCCCGCTCACCAGCGCTTCGGCCTGCGGACCACCGACGGGCGCGAGTTCACGATCCACCTGGACGGCCTCCTGGGCTCCCAGATCGTGCGCAATCTCGCCGAGGGGTACCGCGACACCAGCGAGGCCACCCTCGACATGCTCGCCGAGGGCCGCTACGTCTTTGTCTACGGAATCTTCTACGAATGGGACGGCGGGGCGCGCATCGAGGCCCGCAACATCACCTTCCCCGAGGAACACCGCGGCTCCTACGTCTTCGAGGACCCCAAATGGTGGGTCCATCAGGCCCGCGAGATCGCGGACTTCTATCTGCGCGGCCAGTTCCCCGGCGAGGTCTACGACTGGCGCAACTTCCGCACGCACCTGACGCTGAGCGGAACCCACCTTCCCGAGGGTGCAGGACAGGACGTGCGGCAGGAGACCGACACGATCTCCCGCCTCGTGTACGGGCTCGCCACCGCCTTCCTGCTGACCGGTGAGGACCGTTTCCTGGAGGCGGCCGAGTCGGGCACGGAGTACCTGCGCGAGCACATGCAGGTGGCCGACGACCGCGAGGGCATCGTCTACTGGTACCACGGCATCGACATCACCGGGGCGGGGCAGCGCAAGGTGTTCGCCTCGGAGTTCGGGGACGACTTCGACGCGATCCCCATGTACGAGCAGATCTACGCGCTGGCGGGACCGACCCAGACGTACCGGATCACCGGCGATCCGCGGATCGCCGCCGACATCGACCGGACGGTCGAGCTGTTCCACCGCTACTTCAAGGACTACGTCCGCGGCGGCTACTTCTCGCACCTGGACCCGATCACCATGGACCCGCGCGCGGACTCCCTGGGACGCAACCGGGCCCGCAAGAACTGGAACTCGGTGGGCGACCACGCTCCCGCCTACCTCATCAACGCCTACCTGGCGACCGGCCGTTCCGATCTGGCCGACATGCTGGAGGAGACCGCCGACACCATCGTCCGGCACTTCCCGGACGAGCCCAACAGCCCCTTCGTGCAGGAACGCTTCCACGAGGACTGGAGCCCCGACCGCACCTGGGGCTGGCAGCAGGACCGCGCGGTCGTCGGCCACAACCTGAAGATCGCGTGGAACCTCATGCGCATCAACAGCCTTGTGGCCAAGCCGGAGTACGTGGCACTCGCCGAGCGGATCGCCGAGATCATGCCGGCGGTCGGCAGCGACCAGCAGCGCGGCGGCTGGTACGACGTCGTCGAGCGGCGCGCCGATCCCCGCTTCGGTGACCACCGGCTGATCTGGCACGACCGCAAGGCCTGGTGGCAGCAGGAGCAGTCGATCCTCGCCTACCTCATCCTGGCGGGCACGACCGGAGACCCCGACCACCGGCGGCTCGCCCGCGAGGCCGCATCGTTCTACAACGCCTTCTTCCTCGACTACGAGGACGGCGGTGTGTACTTCAACGTCCTCGCCAACGGCATCCCCTACCTGCTCGGCACCGAGCGGCTCAAGGGCAGCCACGCCATGGCGGGCTACCACTCCCTCGAGCTGTGCTACCTCGCCGCGACCTACGGCAACCTGCTGGTCGGCGACAACGTGCTCACCCTGCACTTCCGGCCGCTGCCCGCGTCCTTCCCGGGCCGCACGCTGCGGGTCGCGCCCGACCTGCTGCCCAGGGAAGCCGTGCGGCTCGCCCGGGTGTGGATCGACGGCGAGCGCTACGAGGACTTCGACCCGAAGAACCTCACCGTACAACTGCCCGAGTCCACCGAGCGGTTGAAGGTACGCGTCGAGATCGAGCCCACCGAGATGCCCATGCGGATCTCCAGCAGCTTCGACGGCAGGACCGCGCGGGTCTCCTGTGAGGGCGTCCTCGGCCGGGACTCGCTGGAAAAGCTGCGGCGCACGCTGAACGAAGCGCTGGAGGCCCGGCCCGAGCGGGTCGAGTTCCACATGTGCCGGGTCACCGAGATCTCCCGCGAGCCCATCAACGAGCTGCTGTTCCAGCGCACGAAGGCAGGCCTGGACGTCGACTTCGTCATCGTCGGCGAGGTCCCGCCGGAGGTGACCCGGGCCCTGGCCGCCACGGACGCCTTCCTCACCGACCCGCACGCACGCTGCGACGACGAGTGACGAAGCGGGCGGCGGGAGACCCGCCGCCCTGAGCAGCGGGCGCCGCCCCCGCCCGCCCGGCGGGGGCGGCGCCCGGCATCCGAAGTCCCGGACGGACGGAGAGGTTCACCCCATGGCCACCACGGCCCCATCGGTTCCAGACGCCGACACCCTGG
The DNA here is from genome assembly GCF_000424945.1 of Streptomyces sp. 142MFCol3.1. Taxonomy (NCBI): domain Bacteria; kingdom Bacillati; phylum Actinomycetota; class Actinomycetes; order Kitasatosporales; family Streptomycetaceae; genus Streptomyces; species Streptomyces sp. 142MFCol3.1. The sequence goes on along the minus strand of NZ_AUKV01000007.1, from coordinate 90,232 downwards.
TCGTCGGCGGTGGCCCCGCCGGGCTGTCCGCCGCCCTGTGCCTGGCCCGCTACAACCGCCGTGTGCTGGTCTTCGACACCGGACACGGACGCTCCACCCATCACCAGGTCAACCGGAACTACCTCGGCTTCCCGGGCGGCATCCCGACCGTCGAACTGCGCGAGCTGGGCCGCGCGCAACTGGCCGCCTACCCGCAGGCCCGCATCGTCCACCACGCCGTCGTGCGCGCCGAGGGCGACGCCGGGCGCGGGTTCACGGTGCACGCGCAGACCGGCTTCTGGACCGGCCGCACGCTGGTCATCGCCACCGGTGTGCTCGACCACTTCCCGCACTTCCACGGCTGGCAGTCCTACGTGGGCCGCTCCCTGTTCTGGTGCATCGCCTGCGACGGCTACGAGAACCGTGGCAAACGCGTCCTCATGGCGGGCCACACCGACGCGACCGCCGCCGAGGCGCTCCAGATGCACAGCCTCACCGACGACATCCAGCTGCTCACCAACAGCCGCAGCGACGAGATCAGCCCGCTGTACCGGCGGCGCCTGGACGCCGCCGGCATCCCCGTCCTGCACGACCGGATCCACTCGGTGGAGGGGGAGGACGGCATGCTGCGCACCGTCGTGACCCGCGGCGGACACCACCTGAAGGCGGACGCCCTGTTCAGCATCCAGGGCGCCACCCCGGAGATCGCCCTGGCCGGCTCGCTCGGTCTCGCGCTCGCGCCGAGCGGCCACATCGCCGTCGACACCGAGCAGAAGACGTCGGCCGAAGGGGTGTACGCGGCCGGTGACGTCTCCTCGCTCCATTCGCACCAGGTCAGCGCCGCCGTGCACGAGGGCTCCCAGGCCGCCTCGGCCGCCAACTACTTCCTGTACCCGGCCGAATTGAAGGCCGCCTGATCCGGCCACGGAGTGCGACTCGACAGAGTACGCCCCTTGACCGGGCACAGATTTGACTCCCCGTTTAACTGCTCGTGAGGATGACAGTCATGGAAGCGGACCGCCGCATCGAGGAGACGCCCATGGTGCGCAGGGCACGCGTGACCTTCGAGAGTGAGGGTGAGCAACTGGTCGGCACCCTCTACCAGTTGGCGCAGAGCGAAGGCGGCGAACCGCGCCCTGCCGTGGTGGTCGCCGGCTCCTGGACCACCGTCAAGGAGCAGATGGCCGGCCTGTACGCCGAACGCCTCGCGCGGCTCGGATACCTCGCCCTGGCCTTCGACTTCACCGGCCACGGGGAGTCCACGGGGCACCCTCGGGACACCGAGCTGGTCGGCCGCAAGGTCGGCGACATGAGCAGCGCGGTCAGCCACCTCCTGGAGAACCCGATGGTCGACCCCGAGTCGGTCGGCCTGCTCGGCGTCTGCGCGGGCGGCGGCTACGCGGCGGTCGCCGCCGCCAACGACCCCCGGGTGCGCTCGCTCGCCCTCGTCGCCCCGTGGCTGCACGACGCCTCCCTGGTGCACCAGGTCTACGGCGGCCAGGACGCCGTGCGCCGCAAGCTCGACGAGGCCGCACTCGCCCGCGAGGAGTACGCCCGCACCGGCACCGTCCGCTATGTGAAGGCGGTCAGCGAGACCGACCCCGAGGCCGCCATGTACGGGCCCTACGACTACTACCTCTCGCCGGAGCGAGGGGGTGTGCCCGAGTGGTCCAACCGGTTCGCGGTGATGGGCTGGTGGGACTGGCTGACCTTCAGCCCGATCCCCTCGGCGCCCCGGATAGACGCCCCCACCATCGTGGTGCACAGCGAGCAGGCCGCCCTGCCCGACGGCGTCCGGCGCTTCGCGACCCTGCTGCCCACGGCGGCCCGCGTGCTGTGGCTGGAGGGCACGCAGTTCGACTTCTACGACCAGGAGCCCCAGGTGGGCTCCGCGGTCGAGGCGGTCGACGCGCACTTCCGCCACAGCTTCGACCGGGTGAGGCCCACCGCCGGAGGCTGACATGGCGACGAGCCGCGTCGCACCGCTCATCCAGTCCAAACGCATCAACGTGGCGGAGCACTTCTACGACCTGGTGCTCGTCTTCGCGGTCAACAAGGTCACCCACACCCTCGCCGACGACGTCTCCTGGACCGGCCTGGTCAACGCCTGGGCCGTGTTCACACCGTTCTGGTGGTCGTGGGTGGGCACGGGGATCCTGTCGAACCTGACCGACCTGCACGACGTGAAGAACCGTCTGCGGCTCTTCGCCATCACGCTGATCACCTCGATGATGACCATCGCCGCGCCCACCGCCCTGCACGGGCACGGCCTCTTCTTCGCGGGCGCCTACCTGCTGCTGCGCGCCCTGCTGCTGTGGTGGGCGATCGACGTCTTCGGCGGGCTGCGGCTGAACCCGTTCTCCGTGTCGGCGTTCTTCACCGCGCCGCTGCTGCTGCTCACCGCCGGGCTCGGCCACGAGCAGCAGCGGGTGGCCTGGGCCGTCCTGATGGCCGTCGAGCTGTCCAGCACCTTCCTGCTGCGCAGACGCCTCAACCACATACGCGTCGACGTGCTGCACCTGCCCGAACGCTTCGGCCTGGTCGTCATCCTGGCGCTGGGCGTGCCCTTCGTGGACGCCGGGGGGAAGATCCCGCACGACTTCTCCGCGCGCCAGGCCGTGGCGCTGGGCACCGCGTTCCTGCTCGTCGCCTCCCTGTGGTGGATCTACTTCCACCTCAGCAACAGCCGCATCGCCCACCAGCTGCGCACCGAGGACGACCAGAGCCGCGTGGTGCGCGAGCTCCTCGCCTACGGGCACTACTGCCTCCTCGGCTCGGTCTCCGCGATCGCCGTCGGCGTGTGGTCGGCCGTGGCGCACCCACGGGCCGCGGCGGAGACGCCCGTCCTGTGGCTGATGTGCGCCGGAGCCGTCGGCTTCCACACCGTGTTCGCCTGGCCGCGCTGGCGACTGCCGCGCTCGGTCGTCACCGTGCGCCTCACGGTCGCCGCCGTCGCCCTGCTCGTCCCGTTCGTGGCGGACGGCCGCTCCGGCCTGCTGGCGCTCGGCCTGCTGACCGTGCCGGTGACGGCCGCGGCCGTCGTCGAGACCGCCGTGGTGGGCATGGCGCCGAGCTGCCACTGCGGCTGCCGGCCGAGGCAGCACCGGCTGGCCGGACTCGGCCGGCATCTGCATCCGGCGCCGGGCGGCAGCGCCCCGTCGTACTCCGCGCCGGGCGATGCCCTGTGACCGACGTCCTGCTCCTCGTGGTCCCCGTGACCCTGCTCGCGGTGGTGGTGCGGCGGGCGGAGATCTCCGCACCGGTCAGCCTGGTCCTCGCGGGTCTGCTCGCCTCCTTCGTGCCGGGCGTGCCCGACTACCATCTCGACCCGCACGTCGTGCTGTTCCTGTTCATCCCGCCGATGGTGTACTCGGAGGCCTGCGAGAGCTCCTTCCTCAGCTTCCGGGTCAACGCGCGACCCATCGCCCTGCTGTCCGTGGGACTCGTCCTGTTCACCATGGCGCTGGTGGCGCTGGTCGCGCACAGCGTCGTCCCCGGCATGTCCTGGCCCGTCGCCTTCGTGCTGGGCGCGGTCCTCGGACCGACCGACGTGGTCGCCGCCGTGTCCGTCGCCCGCAGACTCGGGCTGCCCCGCAGACTCGTACGGATCATGACCGCGGAGTCGCTGTTCAACGACTCGACCGGCCTGACCGCGTACCGCATCACCGTGGCGATCGTCGCGGGCGGCGGATTCTCCCTCCTCGACGGCGTCCGCGACTTCGTGCTCGCCTGCTCGGGCGGACTCTTCCTCGGCCTGTTCATCGCCTGGCCGGTGCGCCGGCTCCAGTGCTGGCTCGGCGACGCCGTCGCGCACACCGCGGTCTCCCTGCTGGTGCCCTTCGTCACCTACGCGCTCGCCGAGTACCTGCACGCCTCCGGTGTGCTCGCGGTCCTCGCCGCCGGGCTGTACCTCGGACACCACTCCAACCGCGCCTCGCACGCGGCCCGCATCCAGGAGCAGGCATCCTGGAAGCTGATCGTCTTCCTGCTGGAATCCCTGGTGTTCGCACTGATCGGACTCCAACTCCGCCCGGTCCTTGGGTCGTTGGACGGCATTGCACCCTGGACCCTGATCTGGTACGCCGCCGCCGTATCCGCCACCGTCATGCTCGGCCGCTTCCTGTGGGTGTTCCCGGCGACCTATCTGCCGCGGTGGCTGTCGCCCCGGCTGCGCGCCCGGGACCCCTCGCCACCGTGGCAGCTGCCCGCGACGCTGTCCTGGGCGGGCATCCGCGGCGTCGTGTCACTGGCCGCGGCGTTCGCGCTGCCCGACGACATGCCGCACCGCGAACTCGTCCTCTTCCTCACCTTCTCCGTCACCCTGAGCACCCTCTTCGTGCAGGGGCTCGGATTCCCGGCGTTCGTGCGCCTGCTGGGGCTCGCGGGCACGAACGGCGAGCACGACGACCACCTCGCCGAGGCCAGGGCACAGGAGGAGGCGGCCCGTCTCGCGCAGCACCGCCTGGAGGAACTGGTCGCGCACGAACACAGGCACTGCCCGCAGCATGTGGTGCTGCGGCTGCGGGAGGTCGCCGAGTACCGCCGCGTCGCCGCCTGGGAGCGGCTGCGCGACGACGGCCGGCTCGGCAGCCAGTCGCCGTCCGCCGCCTACCGGCTGCTGCGCCGGGAGATGCTGGCGGCCGAGCGTGAGGCGTTCATCATGATGCGCAACCAGGGACGCCTCGACGACGAGGTGGCCCGCCAGGTCGTCCACCAGCTCGACTTCGAGGAGGCGGCACTCAGCCGCGATCTGCATCTGTGAGCGCGCGCATGGGGGTGCCCCCGCCGGATCTCCGGCGGGGGCACCCCCATGCGGCTCAGGCCCCCGGCAGCGGGGGAGCGATCCCCGCGAACGCCTGCCGGCCCAGGTACTCGATGTGCTCCACGCCCAGCAGGGCCGCACAGGTCTCCGCGGTGTCCGGCGTCAGCTCCGGGCCCACACAGACGACCCGCTCCAGCGACCCCAGCTCGTCGACGTCCTCGGGGGCCGAGGCGACCAGGCTGTAGAGCACGGACTGGGTGACGAAGGCCGTACGCACCTGCTGAGCCCGGATCGCGTCGAGCAGCTCGGGCGCGTGCATCAGCTCGGGCACCACCACCACGGCCGCACCGCAGCGCAGCGCGTGCTGCGTCAGGAACGCGAGGCCGTCCTGCTGCGCGAACGGCACGCCGGCCAGGACCCGTTCGCCCTTCTCCAGCGGATTGTCCGAGGCCAGCACGGCGAGGTCCGCGGCGATGTCCGAGTGGGTGAGCTGGGCACGCCGCCGGGACCCCACCGCGTGGTGCACCACGGTGATGTCCGTGACGGGCTCGATGTCCACGATCGGCTCCGGGGACTCCGAGGCGATCAGGTCCTGGACCGAGCGGTGGCCGTCCACCGGCTCCAGCGTGAAGATCTCCTCGACCGGCCGCTGTCCCGCACCGCGCAGGCGCTGCGCCTCCCGCACGATCGGCAGCAGCGCGGGCGTGGTGAACAGCCACCGCGCGCCGCTCTCCGTCAGATGGGCGGCCAGTTCCGCCTCGTCGGCCTGGCTGTCCAGCACGCACACCACGGCGCCGCTACGAGCGCAGGCGTGCGGCACGGCCGGATACCACAGGGTGTTGGTGGCGAACAGCGCCACGGCGTCGCCCTGCTCGACACCGGCGTCGGCGAGTCCCGCCGCGAGCCGGCGGGTGGCCCGCTCCAGTTCCCGGTAGCCGATCTCGCGACCGGTCACGCCGTCGATCAGCGCCGGGCTCGTGCCGCGGGCCGCGGCCTCGCCGAGCACCGTCTCGTACACCGGCAGATCGATGACGAGGTTCTCGTCGAACGGGCTGATCACGTCGAACGAGTCGAACGGATCGAAGGGTTCGAGCGGGTCGAAGGGATCGATGGTGGTCATTCCTGTCCTCCGGAGGATGCGCTCACGCGCGGTAGGGACGTGGTGGGCGGGCCCGCGTGCAGCAGATCTCCCAGCTGCTGGAGGAACAGCTCCCAGCGCGCGGTGAACCCGGGGTCGTCCGGGCCGAGGCCCGTCGCCATCCGGGTGATCTGCGGCAGTAGGCGCGGATAGTTGGTGAGGGCGAAGGTGAGCAGCCGCAGCAGCTCGGGATCGAGCTCCGGACGCAGCTCTCCGCCGCACTGCCGCCTGCGGATCTCGTCCACCTGCGACTTGATGACGGCGCGCCGTTCCTCCTCGTGCGGTACGGGAGCGCTGCCGTACGCGAGCGCCTCGCGCGTGAGGTAGGTCAGCCAGGCGGCGTCGTGGTGTGCGGACTCGAAGTGGTAGACGAAGAAGTCGCCGGCGGCACTCGGAGCCTCCCGGACCTCGCGTTCGCGGCGCTCGGTGACGTGTCCGAGGATCTCGTGGAAGAGCCGGTCGCCGATACGGCCGCCGGTCATCAGGTACATGGAGTAGGCGAAGCCCACCGTGTGGCCGGGCAGCCGTTCCAGCAGGGCGTTGCCGGCGCCGGTGCCGCGGGGCAGCCGGGTGACCATGAACGCGGCGATCAGCGTCACGAGCGCGGCCACCGGCAGCACCTGCGAGAAGGCCGTCGCGTAGTCGGCGTGACCGGTGCCGTCGCCGAGCACCGCGAAGAACAGCAGGCTCATCAGGGCGACTCCCAGCGCGTTGCCCACCTGGAGGGTCGTGGTCACCACGCCCGCTCCGGCTCCCGCGTCGCGCGGCGCGAGGGTGCCGATGATGGTGCCGATGAGTGGGGTCATGCCGAGTCCCTGGCCCAGGCCCGCGATGAACATCGGCAGCCCGAGCTCCCAGCCGCTGAGCCCGGCTCCCTGGGCGGCGCTGGTGGCGGCCACCGAGCACAGTCCGACGGCCGCGACGAGATAGCCCAGCGTCAGCACATGGCGCCCCAGCAGGCGGGCGATCCGCGCGGCCAGCAGCGAGGTGATCAGGAAGCCGACGGCGTTCGGCGTGTACACCAGGGCGGCGTGCAGCGGTGAGAAGCCCAGACCGATCTGCAGGTACAGCGCGAGGACCAGCATGAAGCCGACGTACGAGAAGCTGAACATGCCGGCGATCGGCACTCCGCCCGCGAATCCGCGGTTGCGGAACAGCGAGAGCCTGATCAGCGGATCGAGTCCCCGCTCGGCGACCGCGCGCTCGTGCCGCAGGAACAGGACGGCGATCAGGGGAGCGGCGGCGAGCGACAGCAGCATCCACAGCGGCCAGCCCGCGTCGCGGCCCATCAGCAGCGGCACGATGAGCAGCACCAGGGTCAGCACCGACAGCGCGGAGCCGCGCCCGTCGAGGTGCGGACGCGACCGGGGCGGCTCGTCCGGCGGCAGGAGCATCCGGCTCGCCACGATGGTCGCCACGCCGATCGGCACATTGATCAGGAAGGCCGGCCGCCAGTCGAGGCCGAACACGTTCCAGGCGAGCAGCAGCCCGCCGACGATCTGCCCGGCGATGGCACCGACGCCCACCACACAACCGAACACGCCCAGGGCGCGGGCGCGTTCGGGACCCTCGAAGGTCACCTGGATGATCGCGAGGACCTGTGGGTACAACAGCGCTCCGCCCACGCCCTGCAGGGCGCGCGCCGCGACGAGGACGTGGATGTCGGGGGCCAGACCGCAGAGCGCGGACGCCGCCGTGAACACCGCGAGACCGGTGATGAACATGCTTTTCCGGCCGATGACATCACCGAGCCGCCCACCGGTCACCAGGAAACTCGCATAGAGAAGGGTGTATGAGGAAACCACCAATTCGACGGCGCCGAGGCTCGTATGGAGATCACTGTGGATCGACGGCATGGCGACGTTGACGACAGCCACGTCGAGAATGGCCATGAATGCGCCGGCCAGGATCACCGCGAGGCTCACCCAGCGGCGCCCGCTGCCGCGCTGTGCGCTCAACATGCAGGAAGTCTGGTGCGCGGAGGGCGAGTACGTCGCCGACCTGCCGAAGTGTCGCCGACGTAGTCCCATGTTGTCGCAGGGGAAGAGGGAGCGCCGTTTCACTCTTACTCGGCGGCGATCCCGCGGAAAGGCAGGAGAAGGGGCACGCCTTTCCGCTGGATTCACGAGATGCCGCTTTCGAGGGTCTCCCGAAATTCAGGAACGACCAGTTCTACGTCCGAGCCGGCCGGACCGCGTGCGCCGTTCCCCCCTTCACGGCGCAGGGGTCCCGCCGAGCGGCCGCCGGGCCCGGTAACGCGAACCCCCCGCCGGGCCCGGCCGCCGCTGCGAGACAACCACCACGATCCGAGGAGAGCGCTGTGTCGAACACCGACCTGGTTCTGAAGATGTACGAGTACTTCAACTCCGGCCAGCTGGACCGCATCCAGGAGGAGCTGTTCCACCCGGAGATCTCCTGGAAGATGCCCGGCCACCACCCGCTCTCCGGCGACCACCGGGGCGCCGGCCAGGTCATGGCCTTCTTCGGCGAGCTGTTCAAGGCCGGCGTCACCGTCGACAACGTCCACTTCGGCGAGCTGGACGACGGCACCGTCGTCGAGAAGCACCTCGGTCACGCGAAGGCGGACACCGAGGAGTACCTGTTCCCGACGTCCACGACGTACGGCATCCGCGACGGCAGGATCGCCGACGTCCAGGTGCACACCGCGGACCAGCACAGCGTGGACCGCTTCATGTGGACGGTCTTCCAGCTCAAGTCGATCGACGAGCGCATCGCCGTCTGAGCCCTGCCCGAGGGAGACTCACGTGGACACCAGGCAAGTGGTGAACAGCTACTACGAGCTGGCCAACAAGGGTGACTGGGACGCCTGGACGGACCTGTTCGCCGAGCGCCAGACCATGGACGAGCAGCTCGCCGGGCACGTCGAGGGACGGGAGACCCTGCGCGCCATGATGCAGGGCTTCCCGGCGATGTACGCCTCGTTCACGAACACCCCCCGGCACATCGTGGTCGAGGGCGAGCAGGCCGCCGTCGTCTCGCACATCTCGGCGGCCACGCACGCCGGCGAGCCGATCGAGGCCGACGTCGTCAACTACTTCCGGGTGGAGGGCGGTCTCATCTCGTACATGTCCAACCACCACGACACCGTCCCGTTCCGGCCCGTGCTCGGGACCGACTAGAGGCGGGAGCCGCCATGGCGGAACACGAGGACCACAAGGACTACGACTACATCATCGTGGGCGCGGGCACCGCGGGCTCCGTGCTCGCCGCGCGCCTCACCGAGGACCCCGCGGTACGGGTCCTGCTCCTGGAGGCCGGCGGCAACCACATCCCGGCCAACGTCGACCAGGCACCGCTTTGGTTCACGCTGCTGGGCTCCGAGGTCGACTGGGGCTACACGAGTGTTCCGCAGCCCGCCCTCGGCGGCCGTTCGACGTACGAGCCGCGGGGCAAGATCCCGGGCGGCAGCAGCAACCTGTACATCATGATGCACGTCCGGGGGCACCCCTCGGACTTCGACGCCTGGGCCTACCAGGGCGCTGCGGGATGGTCGTACGAGGACCTGCTGCCCTACTTCCGCAGGATGGAGGACCAGGAGGATCCGCACGGCCCCGCGACCGGCGTCGGCGGACCCCAGGTCGTCACCAACGCGGGCGCGCACCGGCCCAACCCGCTCTCCCGCACCTTCATCGACGCGTGCGTGGAGCTGGGGCACACCGAGCTGGACGACTTCAACGGCGCCCGCATGATCGGGGCGGGCTGGCACCACCTCGACGCCCGCGACGGCCGGCGGCGCGGTGCCCTGGTGTCCTACCTCGAACCCGCCCTGGACCGGCCGAACCTGACGCTGCGTACGGGAGCACAGGTGTCCCGGCTGGTGGTGGAGGACGGCCGGTGCACCGGCGTCACCTACGTCCAGCAGGACGTGGTTCCCGCCGGTGAGGGGCGCACCGTGCCCAACGCGGGGCCCGGCGAGCCGGGCGAGCACACCTTACGGGCCGGTGCCGAGGTACTGCTGTGCGCGGGCGCGATCGAATCGCCCAAGATCCTCCTGCTGTCCGGGATCGGATCCCCCGACCAGTTGCGGCCGCTGGGCATCGACGTGACGGAGGCGCTGCCCGGTGTGGGGGAGAACTTCCACAACCACGTGCTCACCGGTCTGATCGCGGAGACCGCGGAGCCCGTGGAACAGGGACACCAGAACCTCTCCGAGTCGGCGCTCTTCGCCACCTCGCGGCCTGGGATGATCGCCCCCGACCTGCAGATCGCCTTCGTGCACGTGCCGTTCGACATCATCGTCGGCCGGCAGCACCCGAACGCGGTCAGCATCCTGCCCGGTGTGGTGCGCCCCAACTCCCGGGGCACGGTGCGGCTGGCGAGCGCCGACCCGTTCGCCAAGCCGCTGGTCGACCCCAACTACCTGGGGGACCGCTCCGACGTGGAGCGTCTGGTGCAGGCGGTGAAGCTGTCCCGCGACATCTTCGCCACCTCGGCCTTCAAGGAGCACCTCAAGGGGGAGCTGCTGCCCGGCCCGGACGTGCGCACGGACGCCGACATCGAGCGGTTCGTGCGCGAGCGCGCGGACAGCTACCACCACCAGGCCGGCTCGTGCCGCATGGGCATCGACGACCTCTCGGTCGTCGACCCGGACCTGAAGGTGCACGGGGTGAGCGGGCTGCGGGTCGTCGACGCGAGCGTGATGCCCGCGGTGCCGTCGGGCAACTGCAACACGGCCATCGCGGCGATCGCCGAGCGCGCCGCAGACCTGATCAAGGGGGACGCATGACCCTTCGGTGGTCCCACGTGGGGCTCAACTGCCGTGATCTGGGCGCGACGGAGGCCTTCTACGAGAAGTGGTTCGGCTTCAGCCGGGCGCGCACCGTGGAACTGGACGACGACCGGATCGTGTTCCTTCGGCAGGGCGACGTGTACCTGGAGCTGTTCCACACCGACACCGAGCCGCTGGTGAAGCCGGCCGGCGACGGCCCCGCGCAGCCGGGTGTGGCCCGCCATCTGGCCTTCCAGACCGACGACCTGGAGGCCTTCCTGGCCAAGGTGGGCGACGAGGTTCCGGTGACTCTGGGACCGCTGCACTTCGACGACTTCATCCCCGGGTGGCAGACCGTCTGGCTGACCGACCCCGACGGGGTGATCGTCGAGGTCAGCGAGGGGTACCGGGACGCCTCCTGACCACCGGCGGGGCGGGCGGGCCGCAGCGACGGCCTGGCCCGCCCTTCGCCGTCCGGTGCCCGCGTCCCGCGCGGTGCCCCGGACCGTGCGCGGGCCGGGCACGGCGGAGGAGCGGAGAAGAGAAGGCAGCCGGCCGTCGTCGGGTTCTGTGCACCGGAGTTGGCACAGTTCGCGCGACGAACCGCCAAGTCGGCGGAAGCGCACGGGGGCCTGCCTTGACTGAAAGAGACCGATCACACGCGTACGAGGAAGAAGGCTTCCCATGACCGAATCCACGCTGCTCGGCGCCTCGCTGACCGAACAGTCCATCAAGGACGCGGTCCGCGACTGGTACGTCGCACTGGACCAGCACGTCCCGCTGGAGCAGGTGCTGCCCTATCTCGTCCAGGACGGCCTGGAGATGCGTTTCCCCGAGGCGACCCTGACCACCCTGGACGAGTTCAAGGGCTGGTACGAGGCGGTGACCAATCGCTTCTTCGACGAGGTGCACGAGCTCAAGAGCGTCGAGGTGGAGCCCACCGTCGGCGGTGAAACGCTTGTAAAGGTGGTTGTCAACTGGCAGGCCCACATCTGGAATCCGCCGGCGGCACGCAGCCAGTGGCTCGGATTCGACGCCTACCAGACCTGGATCGTCGTGGCAGGTGAGGACGGCCGCCCGCTGGTGAAGACGTACATCGTGGACGATCTGGACCCCATGGAGGGCTCGGCGGCGCTGTAACACGCGCTCTTCCTCCGCAAACGGGCGGAGTCTCCGAAGGTCGGAGGCTCCGCCCCTTGCTGTGTGTCGCCCGGTCAACTCCCCGCTTTACTAGCGACTTGACAGATTTTCACAGGCGGAGTTAACTATCATTGATGCTTCACGCAGGGGGTCTCCATGTCTTTGAACGCTGACCTGAACGCCACGCGGGAGCGGGGCTGGGGAGACGGTCTCTCCGAATACTGCGCGTATCTCTTCTCGCCATTCGCCCGCTCCGACCAGCGTCGCTGGGGTGAGGTCTATGTGCGTGGACTGCTCGATGCCAGTGGCCGCAAGACGCCGGCCCGCATCTCCGAGCACGTCCTCGGCCGCCGCGCCTCGCAGTCGCTGCAACAGTTCGTGAGCCAAAGTCCCTGGGAATGCACCGACGTCCGCAAGCGGCTCGCCGAGCAGGTGTTCCATGCCGCCGAGCCCGACGCCTGGGTCGTGGACGAGGTCGTCTTCCCGAAGAACGGCAACCACTCGGCGGGCGTCGCCCGCCAGTACGTGCCGGCCGAGGGACGCACTGCCAACTGCCAGCTGGGTCTGGCCGTCTCCCTCGCCACCGAGGAGGCCAGCATCCCGGTGAACTGGCGGCTGTTGATGCCACCACACTGGGACGACGACGACCGGCGGCGCGGCGCCGCCCGGGTGCCCGACGTCGAGCGCCATCAGCCGCGCTGGCGGCACGTCCTGGACAGCCTCGACGAGATGGTGCAGGAGTGGGACCTCAAGCCCGCCCCGATCCTCGCCGACTGGCGGCACGAGCCCGACGTACTGCCCCTGCTCGACGGCCTGGAGGCCCGAGGGCTGGGCTATCTCGTCGAGGTCTCCGGCGGTGCGCCGCTGCTCGCCGCACCCTCGGCGAACGGATCGCCGGTCGTGCTGGGCACCGCCGCCGACATGATGCACACCGCCGGCCGGCGCAGCGCCCGCGTCACGCTCGCCTGGCGGGAGGGCGTCGAGAGCCGGGTGAGGCAGTCGCAGTTCCTCGCCGCACAGATCCCGGCCGGACCCGGCGGGCCCACCGCCCGGCACGGCGAGCGCCGCTTCCGCCGGCCCCGCCAGCTCCTGGTGGAATGGCCGGCCGGACGCCCGCAGCCGCGCACCTACTGGGTCACCAACCTCGGCTCGCGCAGGCTGCCGGACCTCGTCTCCATGGCGAAGCTGCGCTGGCGTTCCCGCTACGACCTGGGCCGGCTGCGCGAGGAGTGCGGGCTCGTGGACTTCGAGGGGCGCTCCTTCCGGGGCTGGCACCACCATGTGACGCTGGCGTCCGCGGCCCACGGCTTCCAGGCCCTGGAGCGGCTGGCGGCCCGGCGGGCGGCCGGTGTCCTGCGTCGTCACGGGGGAATCCCGGCCATGCCCGCCGTGGCCGCCATGTCCCCGTGAAGAACCCGCGCCACCCGACGCGGTGCCGCACGGCGCACCGCACGGGCAGGAATCACCGGCCCCGCGTCGCGACCGGGGCCAGGGAACTTCCGTGACTCTCCGAGGACCTGTCGATCCGAATACCCGGGAAACTCGGAACGAACAGATCCGAAAAAGCGGAGGTCCGGAGCACGGGAGTCCGGCGGATCGATTCCGGCGGTCTCCCGCAATTTCCCCCCACAGGCCGGGGACGCTTTTCCGAAGCGGCGTCCCCGCACAGCTCCCGCCGCCAGGGGTCGGGCGGCGGGAGCTGTTTCCCTTTTACCGGCTGGTTGGTTAGTGAGAGAGGGAGCAACTTGACCACCACGAAGGCCTACCGACTGACCGAACCGGTGCGCCGGGCCCTCACCTCCGGCCTTCTCGCGCACATGGTCACGCTCAACCCCGACGGCAGTCCGCAGGTGGCCTGTGTCTGGGTGGGGCTCGACGAGGAGGACCGGATCGTCTCCGGGCATCTCTACGCGCAGCAGAAGATCCGCAATCTGCGGCGCGACCCGCGGGTCGCCCTGTCCATGGCGGCGGGCGTCAGGAGTCCGGAGGGCATGGAGTACCACTTCGTGGCCCACGGTACCGCCGAGGTACTGGAGGGCGGCGCCGTCGCCCTGCTGGGCCGGATCGCCGCACCGTACCTGGAGGACGGCAGGACCTGGCCCGCCGACCGCTTCGCCGGAGCCACCGGATTCGTCGTCCGTACCACCGTCGACCGGGTGACCGGCTTCGGCCCCTGGGACTAGGGGGCTTCGTCCGGATCGGCTCGGGTCCGCGGCGCCCGGCACGGCATGACCCGCGAACGCCCGGACCGGCAGTGCAGACGTCCTGCCGGTCCGGATGCCGCGGGCCCTCGGGGAACATGTGCGTACGGGCCGTCGATGTGCCCTCAGGCGGCCTGCGGTGAACGTGCCGCCGCCCAGATCTCGCTCTGCACCGAGTGACTGTCGAAGCTGTCCTCGACGGCCAGCAGGTCCGAGTACGGGGCCTCCCCGTTGACGATGCGGCCCAGCAGCCGGAAGTAGTCGAAGCGGTCGACACCCGGCGTGATGGTGATCAGCAGCTCCGCCTCCGATCCGGACACCGCGGCGAAGGCGTGCGGCATGAACGGCGGTACGACCACGAGGTCGCCGCGGCCCGCCTCGACGACCTTGTCGTCGTTGAGCAGCTGCACGGCGCCCGACACGACGTAGAACAGCTCCGAGGAGCGGGCGTGATAGTGCGGTGCGGAACCGTCGGCTCCCGCGGCGAGCAGCACCCGGTGGCAGCTGAGCGCGCCCGCCGTGCTCGCCGAGTCGGTGAGCAGGAAAGCGGCGCCGGTGGCATGGCCGATGGCCTCGGCCTCAGCGCCCCGTACGAGAACGGGTTCGTGGCGGAATGCGGACATCCTTTTACCCTCCCGAGAAATCCGGTGACTGCCGTTGTATCCACAACGCATATTCCTGTCCACGGAACTTGACGCAGTGCGAAGGCGGCCCCCGGACAATTTCCCGCATCCGCACGGGATTTCGAAACACTTGGTCCGGTCCTGATAGGACGGACGCGTAGCCCTTTCCTCACGACGCACCGCGCAGCACCGCACGGGCACGCCCGCGTCCCGAGCACGCAACGCAAGCCATGCCACGCATTCGAAGGGGAATCATGAGACCGCAAATGAACCGCAGAAGCCTCCTCGGCGCCGGTGTCGCCCTGGGAGCCGGCGCCGCCACCACCGCCGTGGCGACCCCCGCCAGGGCGCAGGCCGTCGACGGCGCCGACGCCATCGTCGACACGGTGGTCGTCGGAGCGGGACTCGCCGGCCTGGCCGCGGCCCGCAAACTGGTCGCCGCCGGCAAGAAGGTGCTGGTCCTGGAGGCCCGTGACCGAGTCGGCGGGCGCGTCCACGACATCGGCCTCGCCAACGGCGGAACCATCGAGCGCGGCGGTCAGTTCACCGGCCCCACCCAGACCCGGCTCCAGGCGCTCGCCGGCGAACTCGGCGTGAAGACGTTCACCGGCTACAACACCGGCGAGAGCATCTACTGCACCGCCGACGGCACGGCGATCCGCTACACCGGAGCGCTGCCGCCCATGGACAACGACTCCTACCAGGCGCTCGGTCAGGCCATCTACCAGCTCGACACGCTCGCCTCGACCGTCCCCGTCGACACGCCCTGGGCCGCGCCGAAGGCCGAGGAACTGGACGGCCAGACCTTCGCGAGCTGGATCGAGGGCAACGTCACCAACGCCGACGCGAAGACGATCCTGCACCTGATGTCCAACGGCGCGCTCTCCGCCGAGTCCCGCGACATCTCGCTGCTCTGGATCCTCTACTACATAGCCGTCTCCGGGAACGAGACCAACCCGGGCAACCTCACCCGCCTCATCAGCACCCTCGGCGGTGCCCGCGACTCACGCTTCGTCGGCGGCCCGTACCAGATCGCCACGAAGATGGCCGCCGCCCTCGGCAGCAAGGTCGTCCTGAAGACGCCGGTCCGCCGCATCGTCCAGTCCGGCGGTTCCGCCCTCGTCGTCGCCGACAACCTCGCGGTGTCGGCGAGTTCCGTCGTCGTGGCGCTGCCGCCCACACTCGCCGGCCGCATCGTCTACACCCCCGCGCTGCCCGCGACCCGCGACCAGCTCACCCAGCGCTTCCCCCTCTCCTCCATCGGCAAGGCCGTCGCGGTCTACGACAAGCCCTTCTGGCGGGACGCCGGCCTCAACGGCCAGGTGGCGGCCCTGACCGGGACGACGCGCAGCACCTTCGACAACTCGCCGCCCGACGGCTCGTACGGTGCCCTGCTCGCCTTCCTCGACGGCGATCAGATGCGCGCGGTCGAGGACAAGAGCGACGCCACCGTCAAGCAGCTGATCCTCGACGACCTGACCCGGTACTTCGGCTCCAAGGCGGCCACGCCCACCGAGTTCGTGCTGGGACGCTGGGACGCCGAGGAGTACACCCGCGGCGGCGCGCCGGGCTTCACGCCGCCCGGTGTCCTCACCCGGTTCGGCACCGCCATCAGGAAGACCAGCGGTGTCATCCACTGGGCGGGTGCCGAGACCGCCACCTTCTGGAACGGTCACATGGAGGGTGCCGTCCGTTCCGGCGAGCAGGCCGCCGCGGACATCCTCAAGGGGTGAACCAGCCCGCTCCGTGGGCCGCACGGAGCTCGTCCCGGCCGCACCGGGACGAGTCCCCGGCCCGCGAGACGGGGAGGGTCGCCCCCGGCTCACAGGTGCGGTTCGCTGAGCACCACCTCGCGCATCGGCAGCTGTTCCAGGGACAGCGGTTCGGAGGCGGGCAGCGGATGCAGCCCGACTCCCGCGAGCGCCCGTTGGTAGGCGCCCAGGGCCTCTGCCGACCGGCCCTGGTGCTGTCTCAGGTCGCCGATGCGGCGCCAGAGCTTCGAGGTCTTCCTGCTCGGCGGGATCCCGTCGAGCAGGAGCACCGCGTCCTGGAACGCGGTCTCGCCGCGGCCGGTGTCCCCGGTGGCGAACAGCGCCTCGCCGAGGATGAACCGTGCCTCGACGGCCTCCGAGGAGTCCTGCGGCCCGAACAGGCCGAGCGCCCGTTCGGCGAGTTCCACCGCCTCCGTGGCGCGGCCGCAGCGCAGCGTGGCCCAGGCGACACCCATCTCGGCCAGCGCGCGCTCCGTCCCCGAGCCGACTTCGGCGAGTTCCCGCCGTGCCTCCTCGAGCAGCCGCAACGCCCGTTCGGGCTCGGGGGTGTGGGACTCGAGCAGCAGGATGCCGTACGAGCTCTTGAGCATCGCCTGGTGGCGGACGTTGTCCGTCTCCGCCATGAGCACCAGCGCCCGCTCGATCAGGGCGAGGGCCTCACTGGTCCGGCCGTGGGAGTGGGCCACCAGACCCGCGTTCCAGTACGCCGAGCCTCGTGTGACCCGCGAACCCGTGTGCTCGGCGGTCTCGACCAGCCGGGCCGCGAGCATGTGGGCCCGTGGCAGATTGCCGCGCAGCCGGTAACAGCCCATCAGGGCGGTGCCCAGCTGCACATGGTCGTCGGTGGACTCCAGGCCGAGCTCGTCGAGCACGCGCGTGGCCTTCTCACCGATCTCGATGCTCATGTCCAGGTCGCCGGCGGCGCGATAACAGCGGCAGAGCGCGGTCGCCAGCTGGGCCCATTCCGCCGAGCCGGGTGTCGTGTCCGGCGATTCGTAGAGGGAGTGCAGCAGTTGGAGGGCGGATTCGGTGTGGCCCAGTCTCTCCATGGTCAGGGCCTGGCCGAGTTTCGCCCTGCTCAGGGCGGGACCGTCGAGGAGGCGGGCAGAGTCGAGGACCTCGCTGTAGGCCTGGAGGGCCTCCCCGTGGGAGCCGCCCCGCAACGCGATGTCGGCGAAGGCGAGTTTGAGCCGGAGCTCCTTGAGCCGGTCGTCGTCACGCCCGGTGCGCAGGTACTCCACGGAGCAGCCCACCCGGTCGGCGAGTGCTTCGAGGATCGCGGGAGACGGCATCCGCTTGCCCGTCTCGATCAGGGACACGTAACTGACGGAGATGTCCTCCGAGGCCAGGTCCTGTTGGTTCAGGCCGCGCCGTCGGCGTTGCTCGCGCAGACGCCGGCCGATGCCGCTGGACGCGCTCAATGGCGGTTTCATGTTTCTCCAGGGGCTTACTGACATGCCCTTGCACAGCATGGGGGGTGGTTGCGGGCACGGTGCGACTTCTTGTTTACCGCCAATTGTCAGCGTGTCAATGCGGGTACCCGGGCAATGGCCGAAGTCTGTTCCTCTCCATTTCCCGCCACACCCACTCCGACGTGCTGCGCCGTAGCGGATCGCCACACTGTGTCAGATTTGATTGACTGTCCGAGGTGCATGGACTTGACTACGGAAGTCAAATTCCCGCTGTGGAAGGCTCCAACCATGTCCGGGGCCCCGAATTGTCGACGGCACCCCTGAGGTGACTTCGCGGCCGAGGGCCGCATCCCGGTCCCGGCCGCCGGCCGGGCCCGCCGGCACGGTCAGGAGCTGTCCCGGCACCGCCCCCCACCGCGTCTGGAGGTGTCCCCGTGCCGACCGAACCCTGGCTGTCCCGCACGCCCGCGCCGGAGGCCGCCGCCCGTGTCTTCTGCTTCCCGTTTCCCGGGCTCGGAGCCTCCGCCTACCGGCACTGGCCGGACCGGATCGCCGACGCCGAACTCTGCCGTGTCCAGCCGCCGGGCCGGGAGGCGCGCCGGGGCGAGGAGCACTACGGCACGTACGAGGCGTTCGCGGCGCGGGCCGCCGATGCACTGCTGCCCCTGCTCGACCGGCCCTTCGCCCTGCTCGGCCACAGCACCGGCGCCCTGCAGGCCTTCGCGCTCACCGTGCACCTGGTCAGACGGGAACTTCCGCTGCCGCAAAGGCTGTTCGTCTCCGGTCAGGTGGCGCCGCACCACGGCCCCTGGGGTCCGCTGCTGCGCATGAGCGACGCCCAGCTCGTCACCGAGATCGGCAGGCTCACGCGCGCCATGGGCGGCGTCGAGTCCCTCGGCACCATCCGCGCGGGACTGCCCGTGCTGCGGGCCGACGTCACCGCCGCCCAGCGCTACAGCGTCCAGCTCCCGGTGCCGCTGCCCGTCGGCGTGCACGCCATCGGCTGGCGCGACGACGACCAGGTGCCGCCGGAGCGCATGGCGGGCTGGGCGGCCTGCTCCGCGCGGGGCGCCTTCCGGAGCGTGACCCTGCCCGGCGGCCACCATGCCTTCCTCGACCCGCCGCCCCGGCTGCTGGCCGAACTCGCCCACGAGATTGACCGGTTCACCGGTGACAGTGACCAGCATCACATCGACGAACTGTCGCAGCGACGCGCCGTCGCCCGTCCTGAAGTCACCCATCGTTCCCGGGCAGCCGGGGCCTGATTCCTGGAGTAGTCATGCAAGTTCTCGTTGCCGGAGGGACCGGCGTCATCGGCCGGCAGCTGGTGCCGCTGCTGCGTTCGGCGGGCCACGACGTGGTCGTGCTCTCCCGTCCCGGACGCAGCGCGACGGCCGCCGACCGGCTCGGCGCGAAGGTCGTCGAAGCGGACGCGCTGGATCGCGCCGCGGTCGCCAAGGCGCTGCGCTCCGCCGCCCCCGAGGCCATCGTCAACATGCTCACGGCCATCCCGGCCGAGATCAATCCGCGCCGCCTGGCCAAGGACTTCGAACTGACCAACCGGCTGCGCACGGAGGGCACCCGCAACCTCCTCGATGTCGCCCGCGACATCGGCGTACGACGCGTCGTCGCCCAGGGGCTCGCCTACGCCTACGAACCGGGCGGCAGCGGCCCCGCCGACGAGGAGGCGCCGCTGTGGAAGAACCCGCCCAAGCAGTTCGTGCCGGTACTCGGCGCCCTGCGTGACCTGGAGCGGCAGACGCTGCTCGCCGAGGGTGCCGTGCTGCGCCTCGGGCACCTCTACGGGCCGGGCACGATCTACGCCCAGGACGGCTCCTTCGTCCAGCAGGTGCGGGCGGGCAAGGTCCCACTGGTCGGCGGCGGCACCGCCACCTTCTCCTTCACCCACACCCGGGACGCGGCCGCCGCGGTGGTCGCGGCGCTCAACTCCGACTACAGCGGTGTGCTCAACGTCGTCGACGACGAGCCGGCGTCGATGAACGTGTGGCTGCCCGAACTCGCCGACATCCTCGGCGCCCGCAAGCCCAAGGGCGCGCCCGCCGCGCTCGCCAGGATGGCCGTCGGCGGCTGGGGCGTTGCCTTCATGACGCAGCTGCGCGGCGCGGACAACTCCCGCGCCAAGCTCCAGCTCGACTGGACTCCGCGGTACCCGACCTGGCGTACCGGCTTCACCGCGGAGCTGAGCAGCACCGCGTCGCCCGCGGCGGCCTGAACGGAGCCGGGAAGGCGGGGCCCGGCCGGTCCGACGGCGGTCGGGAAGGCCGGGCCCCGTGGGTGACGGCGGCGGCGGGGCGCCTCACGCGACACCGAGACGCACCGCGCCGTCCAGCCGGATCACCTCTCCGTTGAGCATCGGGTTCTCCACCACGTGGGTGACCAGCGAGGCGAACTCGTCGGGCCGGCCCATGCGCCTGGGGTGCGGCGTCTGTCCCACCAGCGAGGCCCGCATGTCGTCCCGCAGCCCCGCGACCATCGGGGTCTCGAACAGGCCGGGCGCCACGGTGACCACCCGGACGGCGTGCTTGGCCAGGTCCCGGGCGAGTGGCAGCGTCATCCCGGTGACACCGGCCTTGGACGCGGCGTAGGCGGCCTGCCCGGCCATCCCGTCGAAGGCCGCGATGGACGCCGTGCACACGATCACGCCCCGGTCGCCGTCCTGCGGCTCGTTGCCCGCCATCGCGGCGGCCGCCAGCCGTACGACGTTGAAGGTGCCGAGCAGGTTGACGCGCACGACCTCCTCGAACTCGGCGGCAGGCAGCGGGCCCCCGCGGCCGAGGACCCGGCCGGTGCGGGCCGAGCCCGCGCAGTTGACGGCGATGCCGAGCCGGCCCCGCCGCGCAGCCTCGGCGACCGCCGCCTCGACGTCCTCCTCGCGGGAGACGTCGCCCTGCACGAACCCGATGTCGTGACCGAGCTCGGCCGCCGCCTTCGCGCCCCGCTCGGCGGAGCGGCCGGTCAGCACGACCTGGGCGCCCGCGGCGAGCAGCCGCCGGGCCAGGGCGAGTCCCAGGCCCGAGGTGCCGCCCGTGATGAGGGCGACGTTCCCTTCGATGTTCATGACTCCTCGTCTCGTCGAGTACGTCTCTCGCGCCGCGTCCGGCGTGTCCGGTCGATGGGTGCGGTGGTCAGTGCCCCCGGAAGGAAGCGTGCCTGCGTTCGACGAACGCGGCGATGCCCTCGGCCGCGTCGAGCGTGCCCGCGGTGGCCCGCAGGGTCGTCGACTCGTCCTCCAGATGTTCGGCCAGCGCCCGGCGCGAGGCGGCGCGCAGCAGCCGCCCGCTCTCCCCGAAGGCGCGGGTGGGACCCGCGGCGAGCTGCTCGGCGACCTGCCGTGCCCGCTCGGCGAGTTGCCCGGCCGGCACGACCTCGGTGCACAGACCCCACTCGACGGCCTCCTCGGCCTCCAGCACATGGCCGAGCATCGTCATCCGCTGCGCCCGGCGCAGTCCCACGAGCTGGGGGAGCTGGTGGCTGGTGGCGGCGTCGGGGGTGAGCCCGAGCGCCGCGTACGCGGAGCGGAAGGTCGAGCCCTCCTCGGTGAGCAGCACGTCCGCGAGGCTGGCGACCCCGAGGCCGGCGCCCGCCACATGGCCGCCTGCCGCCACCACGAGCGGGGCGTCGTTCGCGACCAGCCGGGCGAGCGCGGCGTGCAGGTGGCTGGTCACCTCCAGGAGGTGACCGGGGATGTCCGGCTGGGCGCGGAAGCTCTTCAGGTCGCCGCCGACGCAGAAGTGCGGGCCGGCACCGGTGAGCAGCACGCACCGGGCGCGAGCCACCGGCTCCAGGTGCACCGCGTCCAGCAGATCGCGGGCGAGTGGGAGGTCGATGGCGTTGCGCCGCTCGGGACGGTTCAGCAGGATGTGGGCCACCCCGCCGCCCCAGGCGACCTGGATGGTGCGGAACTCCCGGCTCCCGACCGGGAGTTCGATGGCAGTGGTGACCGTCATCTCAGGCACCCAGCAGGAAGTCGTCTTCCGCGGCCCAGCGCACGACAGTGCCGCCGTGGCTCATGCCGGCGCCGAAGGAGACGAGCACCACGTTGTCGCCCGGCTTGACCCGCCCGGCGTCGATCGCGTCGCGCAGGGCCAGCGGAACACCCGCGCCCGAGGTGTTGCCGTACCGCTCGACCGTGGTGAACGTACGCTCCGCCGGGAGGCCGATCTTGTCCATCAGGGCGTGGATCATGTGGTAGTTGGCCTGGTGGAAGATGATCAGGTCGATGTCCTCGACCGTCATGCCCTCGGCCTTCACCAGCTGCTCGACGAAGCCGGGAATGTGCTCCAGGGCGAAGTCGCGCACCGAACGGCCGTGCATGTAGGAGTAGTTGTTGCCGAACGCCGACAGCTTGGGGGTGCCGTCCGGCCAGGTGCGGTCCTCGCGCTTGACGTACGCGGTGTGGTACGAGCTCGGGTCGCTGGCCAGCAGCGCCGAACCGACGCCCGTGCCGGGAGCGGTCGGCTCCAGCAGGTAGCAGGCGGCACCGTCGCCGAAGATGACGCCGACCGTGCGGTCCTCCGGGTCGAAGAGCTTGGTGTTGACGTCGGCGAGCACGACCGCGACACGGCGATAGTCACCGGACTTCACGAACTTGGCACCCACGTCGAGGGCGAAGACGCCGCCCGGGCAGCCGCCGCTGTTCACGTCGAAGCCGGGCACTCCCTGGACGCCGGCCTTGCGCATGATGGCCACGGCCGCGGCCGGGATCATGTGGTCCGGGGTGTAGGTCCCGCAGATGACCAGGTCGAGCGAGTCCGGGCTGACCCCCGCACGCTCGCAGGCGTCGAGGAGGGCGGCGGCGCCGAGGTCGGACGTCCACTCGTCCGGGGCGGACCAGCGCCGTTCCTTGATGCCGATGAACTTGCTGATCCACTCGTCGGTCGTGTCGAGCAGCTGCTCCAGCTCGGCGTTGGTGACCACCCGGTCCGGGATGCGGCCCCCGACGGCCTTGATGCCGACGCCGTGCGAGGTCTTCTTGGTGAGTTCCATCGGACGTGACTCCTGTGAGGCTGAGTACGGATGAAGGCTTGTGCGGCGGAGAAGGGGAAGCGGTGCCGGGCCGGGCGCGGCTCGCGTGGAGCCGCGCCCCTGCCTGCGGAACGGCCTTGGCCTTCTGGGCTCTCGGCCTTCCGGCTCGTCCTTTTGGGAGGCTTTCCGGATTTCCTTGCCGCACCAATAGATTCGCGCATCCCGCCGTATTCGGTAATGCACTTCCGGGGTGCTCGGTCGGGGTACCCGAACGGGTAGGGTCCGGTCGCCTGACAAAGCCGCCCGGAAAACGGGAAAGGGCGTGCCGTCGAGGCGGCACGCCCTGTTCCCCGGTGTACGGTCTACGCCGGTTGCGCGGCTCTGATCAGGCCTTCCTTGAGTGCCAGCGCGACCGCGAGCGTTCTGTTGGGGGCGTTCAACTTCGCCAGGAGATTGGTGACATGACGTTTTATGCCGTGCTCGGAAATGTCGAGTCGGCGTGCTATCTGCTTATTGCTCAGACCCTCGGCCAGAAAATGCAGGACCTCCTCCTCGCGGGGTGTGATGGAAATGCGCCGCGAGGGCCTGTGCTCCGGCCTTCGCCGGGAACGCGACATGAGATTGCGGGCGAGTGCGGGCGGCAGCGGAATGTCACCCGCGTTCATCTGGTCCACCGCCTCACGGAGCTTGTCGACGGTCACCTCCGCTTGCATCAGGAAGCCGTGCGCGGCGAGCACCGTCTCCTCGTCGAGGACGTCGAGGTCCGGGCCCTCCAGCAGGATCAGCGCCCGCGCACCCTGCCGCACCGCCCCGCGCACCAGGCCGGCGGTGTCCGGGCCCGAGCCCAGGCACAGCACGATGTCCGGCCGTTGCGCGGGGAGCAGCGCCATTGCCTCGGACGCCTTGCCGCAGGCCCACACCGACCCCATGGCGGGGATGCTCTTGAGCATGGAGCGGACGCCGTGGCTGAGCAGTTCGTGGTCGATCACGACCAGCGCGGTGGCCCCGAGGGTGCTCAACGTGCCACCCCCGCGTAGCCCTTGGCCACCGTGGCGACTCGCCGGCCCAGATGCCGGGCGGTCTCCGTGTCGGCCTTGGTGACGGCCTCCGGGCCCTCGTCGGTGTTGGCCTGGGCGCCGGCGCCGAGCGTGATCCCGAGACGGTTGAGGTCGTGCTCGGAGCCCGTCGACGAGCACCAGCCCGGCGTCAGGTCCAGGTTGATCCAGTGCATGCCGTGCTGCGAGGCGAGGATCGAGAAGTACTGCAAGGTGTGCAGCTTGTCGCCGTTCATCGCGCCCGCCACGGTGAACCCCGAGGCGAGCTTGTCCTTCCAGGCACGTGCCGCCCACCGCTTCGACGTCGACTCGGCGAAGACGTGGAAGGCGGCGGACGCGGTGCCCATGTAGGTGGGCGCGCCGAAGACGATCGCGTCCGCGGCGTCGAGGGCGGCCCACTCCTCATCGGTGATGCCGTCCACCGCGATCAGCACGGCGTCGGCACCCGCGTCGGCCACGCCGTCGCGCACCGCCTCCGCGAGGACCGTGGTGTGCCCGAACCCGGAGTGGTAGGCGATGGCGACCGTGGTACCCATGTGCGTACTCCAATGAGAGGTCAGTCCGGGGCGACGGGGGTGAACGCGAGCGCGAGTTCGGTACGCAGCCGTTCCAGGTCCCCTGCGTGCCCGTGCGCCGCGACGTGTCCGTCCGGTCGGATCAGGTGGTAGCCCGCCCGCCGGCAGCCGGTGAGCGGTGCGGCCCGCTCCTTGCGCAGCCGTACCACCCTCAACCGCGGGTGCCCGTGCGCGCATTGCTCTGCCGCGGCGAGTACGTCAGGTCCGGTGACCGCCAGCGTCCAGGCGTTCGGGTCCGCGCCGGGGCCGGATATCCCGTGCTCCACGGCGAGCGGCCGCGGGAAGACGGAACCGGGCCTGAGAGCGCGCCGGCCGCAGCCGCGCCTGCCCGACGGCACCTGGCTGTCCCGCTCGGGCCGGTAGGCCAGCCTGCGCCCCGCCATCACCGGTGCGTACAGCCGGGACACCAGCCCGGTGCGGTCGAGCAGCCTGAACGCGGCGTCGCGGGCCACCACTTTCGGCCGGCTCCCCGCCATCCACGCCCGGGTCTGCAGATCCGTGTCCCGCACGATGCGACGGGTCGCCTCCGCGCGCTCCGGGCCGTAGCTCAGCAGGAGGTCGGCCGGGGAGGTGCCGTGCACGACCGCGGCCAGCTTCCAGGCGAGGTTGTGCGCGTCCTGGAGACCGTTGTTCATGCCCTGACCGCCGGCCGGACTGTGCACGTGCGCCGCGTCGCCCATCAGGAAGACCCGCCCGCGCTGGAAGTCCGTGGCGTGCCGCGCGTGCACCCTGAACACCGTCTGCCACACGGGCTCCGTGATCCGCACCCCGCGCGGGCCCCGCTCGTCGAGGATCCGCTGCATCATCGCGACGGTGACCTCGCCGCCGCCCGCCGGCATCACCGACAGGAACCGGAAGACGCCGTCCGGCATCGGCACGATCACCAGCGTGCCCGACGGTGCCTGGTAGTACAGCACCCGGTTCGTCGGCAGCTCGCCCTCGATCCGCGTGTCGATCAGCGCGAACGCCATCTCGTACGTACTGCCCTGGAAGCCGATGCCGAGCTGGCCGCGGACCGAGCTGCCCGCCCCGTCCGCACCGATCACCCACGGCACGTGGGTGCGCTCCAGCGTGCCGTCCGGGTGCTCCAGCAGTGCGGTCACACCGTCGGTGGCGTCGATCCGCCCGGAGAAGTCCACACCGTCCAGGCACAGCAGGCGTACACCGCGCTCCACCTTGCCACCCAGCTCGTGCAGCCGGGCGGTGAGCAGGCTCTCCGTCACGGGCTGCGGGAGGGTGCGCGAGGCCAGGTCCTCGGCGAAGCCGAACGTGGCCAGCGGGCGCCCGTCGGAGAAGTAGGAGAAGGCGTCGATGCGGTTGGACGCCCGCCTCAACTCCTCGCCCACACCCAGGTCTTCGAGGATGTCCATGGCGCGCGGCCACAGCGACAGCGCCTTCGGCACGGCCATGGGCTCCTCGGCCCGGTCGACGATCCGCACCCGTACGCCCCGCCTGAGCAGTTCGCAGGCGGCCAGCAGGCCGGTGGGGCCGCCGCCGACGACGAGGACGTCGACGTCGGCCCGCACCACGGACCGCGCGCTCACGTCTGCTCCTGGAGCCGGCGTGCGAGCTCGATCCGCTGCACCTTCATCGTGGCCGTGCGCGGCAGCTCGCTCAGCGGCAGCTGCACGGGGGCGGCGAGCTGCGGGTAGTCCGCGGCGGCCGCGCGCCAGCGCTCGGGGTCCAGCGGCAGATCCTTGCGGGTGCTGACCACCGGCACCGGCTCCTGGCGTGGGCCCGGCACCAGGACCAGCTCGGTCAGCTCGGGGAGCTTGGCGAGGACCGCGTCCTCCACCTCCAGGGTGCTGTGCACGCCCGGAATGTGGTCGACCTCGCGGTCCAGCAGGTGCAGACAGCCCCACTTGCTGCGGTAGCCGATGTCCATCCCGCGCCACCAGTCGCCGATCGCCTGCTTCTCGAAGCGCTCCTTCTCCCCGTAGTACGTCACCGCGCGGCCGGGGGTGTACACGTCGATGTAGCCGGGGTTGGCCTTCGAGGGGTGCTTGCCCCCGCGGCCGGTCAGCCGGAACTTGGTGATGCCCGGCATGGCGTAGCCGAGGCAGCGGCCGTTGGCCTTGTGGGCGTTCCTGCGTGTGTAGCCGCGGCCGACCAGCGGGCCGCACTCGCTCTGTCCGTAGATCTGGAAGAACAGGGGCGAGCGCCGCTCGGAGGCCTTGAGCAGCCGGTCCATCGTGCCCGGGTGGATCGCGTCGAACGTGCTGCTGAAGTACTTGACGTTGGCGAACGGCCGGCGCGGGTCGTCGGCGATCTCCTCCCACTCCAGGAAGGAGTTGGGGTGGGTCTCCAGGAAGCCCGGCCTGGTCCGCGCGAACAGTTCGGCGGTGCGCTCCGGGTCACCGTGCTCCATGAGCACGACGGGGAAGGCGCGCGGCAGCAGCACCGCCATCGCCAGGAACATCCGCGAGTGCACGAACGAGACGTGCACGGCGACCGTCTCCCGCTTGCGGATCAGCCCGGCGAGGCGGTTCTGCGGACGGAACCGGCCGCGCAGCGTGCGGGCCGAGTGCACGACAAGCTTCGGCAGCCCCGTGGTGCCGGACGTGTGGGTCATCAGCGCGGGCCGGTCGGGGTCGTTGAACACCGGCTTCTGCCGGGGGGCACCCGCGAGGTCGGTCAGCGAGACCGTACCCGCGCGGTGCCCGGCGGCCAGCACGATCCGTTCGGTCAGCCCGTCCAGCGGGACGTCCGCGAGCGAGCCGTCGAGCTTCGCCGTGTCCGTCACCAGATACGGCCGCTTCAGCCGCCCCAGCAGCGCGGCGACGCTCTTGCCGGGCAGCGCGGGGGACAGCATCACCGGCACGGCGCCGATGCGGGACGCCCCGCTGGCCAGGATGTAGATGTCGAAGTTGGACGTCTTGTGGAGGGCGACGTGGGCGCCGGGCCGGACACCGGCGGCCCACAGCCGGGCCGCCATGTCGTCCACGTGCTCGGCCAGGGCGGCCACCGTGAACTCCCGGCCCGTACCGGGCAGGACGTCCAGGTCGTGGTCGAGCGTCAGCGGTGTGCCGGCGTTCTTGGCCGCCGCATGCTCGGCGACCACGCCGAGATACAGCCCACTGCGCCGTACAGGGATCCGGGGCATTGCTGTCTCTCCTCGATTGCCTCGATTGCCGGTCGGGACTGCCCGCGACTACTGGGCGGACTTCTGGGCGGGCGCGGCCTGCTGGGCGGCCGGAGCGGTCGCGAAGCGCTCCCGCAGGAACTGGGCGTCCTCGGGCTGGATGGTCAGCTTGAAGGCGTCCCGCAGGGTCTCGACGACCTCGTCCGCGGTCAGCTCCGCGTGCTCGAGACGGCCGTCGGGGTACTGCGTGGTCAGGACCTGGTTCTTCAGCACGAGTCGGGTCTTGTCGTCGCCGCGCTGCGCGATCAGGTGGCTGAGCCCGCCCGGCGGCATGAACACCGACCGCGGGTCCGCGTACGAGAAGTGGTTGACCATGTCGAAGTCGAGGAAGTAGTGCGGCTCCAGCTGCCAGGCATACACGTCGAACCAGCCGTCGGCGTGCAGGCTCTGCAGCACCCAGTCCTCACCGTCGCGCTGCAGACGCCAGGTCCAGTCGCCGACGGTCACGGAGGCGTCGTGCGTGAACGGCAGCGGCTCCAGCGGGCTCTCGTCGCCGAAGCCGGGGTCGGCGAACCAGAGCGCGCCCTCGACCTCCACCAGCAGGACGGCGTGGGAGCGGGTACGGACGGTCCGGGTGCCGCGGCGCACCCGGGCGAGGTGGCGCACCAGCGGGAAGCCCAGCCGGTCGAGGGCCGCCGCGAACAGCAGGTTGCTCTCCAGGCAGCAGCCGCCCTGGCCGCGGCCCACGATCTTCTCCTGCACGCTCTCGATGTCGAGCGCGATGCGCCGGCCCACGGCCGAGTCCACGATCTCCCAGCTGATGGCGTCGGCGTGCGCGCGGTGGAGCCGGCGCAGGGTCTCCAGGGTGGGGGTGCGCGGCCCGTCGTATCCGATACGGGCCAAGTAGGCGTCGAGATCGAGCAGTTCCGTCTGCCACTCCGGGTCGGAACCGGGCGGCATGGGAAGGACGCTGCTAGCCATCGGGCAAACCTCTCTTCGAAACACGGGAAGGCATCTGTGAGCTCCACCGGGGAGCTCTGGACGCGTTGTCGGCCGACGACGCACTGGCGAGTCTGCGCGGGCCCGGCGACGGGTGGGAGGACGGCCGGCGCAGTCCGTCAGATGCCCGGGAAGTCAGTCAGGTCGCCTTCGCGCGGGGACGGTTGCGGCCTGGTGGGGGAGGGCGGCGGGCGGCCGTGCGGGGCGGTGGTCCGGGCCGACGGATGGCGCTGTTCGAGCCGGTGGGGGCGGGGCGGTGGGAGCGGGCCGCCGGGGACCGGGCCGATCCGCAGGCTCGGGCCTGCGGCCGGCGGCCGGATCGGCGGGTTCCGGCCGACGGCGGCCCGGCCGGGGGCGCCCGACCTGGTTAGGTGGACGCCATGACTGCGATCCGACTGCTGCTCGTGGACGACGACCCCCTGGTGAGAGCCGGTCTGTCCCTCATGCTGGGCGGTGCCGACGACATCGAGATCGTCGGCGAGGCGGCCGACGGCGGCGAGGTGGAGGCCCTCGTCGACCGCACCCGGCCCGACGTCGTCCTGATGGACATCCGGATGCCGACGGTCGACGGACTCACCGCCACGCAAAGGCTCCGCGGCCGCGAGGAATCGCCCCAGGTGATCGTGCTGACCACCTTTCACGCCGACGAACAGGTGCTGCGGGCGCTGGGCGCGGGGGCGGCCGGATTCGTCCTGAAGGACACCCCGCCGGCCGAGATCCTTCAGGCGGTGCGGCGCGTGGCGGCCGGCGACCCGGTGCTGTCGCCCACGGTGACCCGCCAGTTGATCGAGCACGCGGCGGGCTCCACGCTCGACGCCCGCCGGTCCGCGGCCCGTACCCGGATCGCGGTCCTGAACGACCGCGAGCGCGAGGTGGCCGTCGCCGTGGGACAGGGCGGCTCCAACGCGGAGATCGCCGGAGAGCTGTTCATGAGCGTCGCCACCGTCAAGACCCACGTCTCCCGCATCCTCGCCAAGCTCGGCCTCAACAACCGTGTGCAGATCGCCCTGCTGACGTACGACGCCGGGCTGCTCGAGGACAACGGGAAGTGACGGCTGCGCGGCACGACGGCACGACGGCACGACGGCATGACGGCATGACGGCATGACTGCCCACGGTCCCCGGCCGCCGGTCCCCGGTCGACGGGACGAAGGCGCATCGGTCCGGGCCTCCGCGCCTGCCGGGCACCGATCGCCGGCCGTTGTCGTTGAACAGGGGGACAGGGGACGGGGGAAGGAGCAGAGATGATCGATCTCGGGGAGTTCGGGAAGCGGTTCACCGAGGACCCGCATCCCGTGTACGCCGAGCTGCGCCGGCGCGGACCGGTGCACCGGGTACGGCTGCCGGGCTCCGACGCGCATCACGAGACCTGGCTCGTCGTCGGTCACGAGGAGGCACGCGCGGCACTCGCCGACCCGCGACTGGCCAAGGACGGGCAGAAGATCGGGCTCACGTTCCTCGACGAGGAGCTGATCGGCAAGTACCTGCTCGTCGCGGACCCGCCGCAGCACACACGCCTGCGCGCCCTCGTCGCACGCGAGTTCACGACGCGCCGGGTGGAGACGCTCCGGCCGCGCGTCCAGGAGATCACCGACGAGCTGCTCGACGCGATGCTGCCGTGCGGGCGGGCCGACCTCGTGGCGTCGTTCGCCCACCCGCTGCCGCTGACCGTGATCTGCGAACTGCTCGGGGTGCCGGAGATGGACCGGGCCGCATTCCGCGAGATGTCCACCGAGGCGGTCGCGCCCACCAGCGCGGAGAGCGAGTACGACGCGTTCGTCCGCCTGGCCGACTACCTCACCGGGCTGATCGAGGACAAGCGGTGCGCCGCGCCGGGCGACGACCTGCTCAGCGGCCTGATCCGCACCACCGCGGAGGACGGCGACCGGCTGTCCCCGGAGGAACTGCGCGGCATGGCCTTCGTCCTGCTCATCGCCGGTCACGAGACGACGGTCAACCTCCTGTCGAGCGGGGTGCGCGCACTGCTCACCCACCCCGGCGAACTCGCCGCGCTGCGCGCCGACATGACACTTCTCGACGGTGCTGTGGAGGAGATGCTGCGCTACGAGGGACCGGTGGAGAACGCGACGTTCCGGTTCGCCGTCGAGCCGCTCGACATCGGCGGCACACCGATCGGGGCCGGTGACCCGGTGATGATCGGCCTCACCGCCGCCGACCGCGACGGCACGCGCTTCACGGCGCCCGACCGCTTCGACATCCGGCGCGACACCCGCGGCCATGTCGCCTTCGGACACGGCATCCACTACTGTCTGGGCGCGCCGCTGGCCCGGCTGGAGGCGCGTGTGGCGCTGCGCTCGCTCCTGGAGCGCTGCCCGGACCTGGCGCTCGACGGACCGCCCGGCGGCTGGCTGCCCGGCATGCTGATGCGGGGCGTGCGCAGCCTGCCGGTGCGCTGGTGAGCGGCCCGATGCCGTCCGACGAGGGGCGCGCGAGCGGACCCCGGCCGCGAGAGGAGCGTCGCCCGTGCTGCGTACGGCCGAGATCACCGCGGAGCTGAGCCGCGAGGAGCGGCGCGGTGAGGACTCCCATCAGCTGTACTGGCGCGGCACGCTGGAGTGCTCGCTGGACTGCTTCGTCTGTGAGCGGGTCGGCCGTACGACCGTCTTCGAGCGCGGCGCCGAGCGGGCGTTGTGCTCGGGCAGCCGCAGCGGCTTCGCGCGCCACTACACGGCCGCGCGGCTCGCCGCTTTCGACACCACGAGCGGCCGGGACCGCATGGGGGTGCGGGCCGTGGTCGACTTCTGGTGGGCGCCCTTCACGGACAGCCGCGACGGCCACAGGTCCGCGGCGCCCACCAGCCATCCCTGGGTCCGGCTGCATCTCGGCTACCACTGCCCGCGCGCCAAGGAGTCGGGCACCGCGAGCGTCCAGACCAACCTGGTGCGGCCGCACGAACTGACGTGCAAGCACTGCGACCGCGAACTCGCGGCCGACACCCGGAGCCCGTCGGTGCGCCTGCTGGTGTGAGACACCACCGCGCCGGGCGCCGCGTTGGTCGCGGCGCCCGGCCCGCCGACGTGAGGGAGCGCCGACGGGCCTCCGCGGTCAGGTCCGCCGGTCCGGGATCTCCGCGAGGCGCACCGGGCGCCGCTCGTGCCGGGACAGTTCGCAGGCCTCGGCGATGCGCAGCGCCTCCAGGGCCTCACGTCCGTCGCAGGGGTTGGCGCGCTCGCCGCGGACGACCTCGACGAAGGCGACGAGTTCGGCCTCGTAGGCGGGGCCGAAGCGCTCCAGGAAGCCCGTCCACGGCTTGTCGGCGGGCGGTGGTCCGGCCGGTTCGGTGGAGGCGATCGGCGTGCGGTCGTCGAGCCCGACGGCGATCTGGTCGAGCTCGCCGGCGAGTTCCATGCGGACGTCGTAGCCCGCGCCGTTCATCCGGGCGGCCGTCGCGGTGGCGAGCGTGCCGTCGTCGAAGGTGAGCACGGCCGCGGCGGTGTCGACGTCGCCCGCCTCGCGGAACATCGCGGGTCCGGCGTCGGACCCGGTCGCGTAGACCTCGACGACCTCGTGGCCGGTGACCCAGCGGAGCGCGTCGAAGTCGTGGATCAGGCAGTCGCGGTAGATCCCGCCGGAGTGCGGCAGGTAGTCGGCCGGGGGCGGTGCCTGGTCGGACGTCATCGCGCGGACGGTGTGCAGCCGGCCCAGCCGTCCCGACCGGACGGCCTCCCGGGCCGTCGTGTAGCCGATGTCGAAGCGGCGCTGGAAGCCCAGCTGCAGAACCGTTCCGGCGGCGTCGACCTCGGCCAGCGCGTCCAGCGTGCCCGCCAGATCGAGGGCGATGGGCTTCTCGCAGAAGACGGGGAGCCCGGAGCGCGCTGCCCGACCGATCAGTTCGGAGTGGGCCGACGTCGCCGCCGTGACGACCACCGCGTCCACGCCCCAGGTGAAGATCTCGTCCACGCTGGGTGCCGCCGTCGCGCCCAGCCGGTCCGCCAGCCGACGGGCCCGCGCGGTGTCCGCGTCGGTGATGATCAGCGAGCCGCCCACCTCGCGATGACGACTGAGAGTGGCCGCGTGAAATGTACCGATACGACCCGCTCCGATAAGTCCGATGCGCATGGGACCAAACTGAGGGTGTACCCGGCGCCCTGTCAATGCTTTGTCCGGACAATCGAACCTCACAACTTCCCGTCAACATTTCCCGGAGCTACGCTCGGGCCGTGCCGAAACCAGATGTGGACCCGACCGTCTCGCTCCAGCTCAGCGTCGACCGCACCAGCCCGGTCCCGCTCTACTTCCAGCTCTCCCAGCAGCTGGAGGCCGCCATCGAACACGGAGCGCTGACCCCGGGCAGCCTGCTGGGCAACGAGATCGAGCTCGCCGGACGGCTCGGCCTTTCCCGGCCCACGGTCCGCCAGGCCATCCAGTCCCTCGTCGACAAGGGCCTGCTCGTGCGGCGCCGCGGCGTCGGCACCCAGGTAGTGCACAGCCAGGTGAAGCGCCCCCTGGAGCTGAGCAGCCTCTACGACGACCTGGAGTCGGCCGGGCAGCGCCCCGCCACCCGCGTGCTCGTCAACACCGTCGAGGAGGCCTCGACCGAGGTCGCCGCCGCGCTCGGCGTCACCGAGGGCAGCGAGGTGCATCGGGTGGAGCGGCTGCGGCTCGCCCACGGCGAGCCGATGGCTTACCTCTGCAACTTCCTGCCCCCCGGCCTTCTGGAGCTGGACAGCGACCGCATGGAGGCGACGGGGCTGTACAGGCTGATGCGCACGGCCGGCATCACGCTGCACAGCGCCCGCCAGTCCGTCGGCGCCCGCGCGGCCACCGCCGAGGAGGGCGAGCGGCTCGGCGAGCCGGCCGGGGCGCCCCTG
Source organism: Streptomyces sp. 142MFCol3.1 (assembly GCF_000424945.1). Taxonomy (NCBI): domain Bacteria; kingdom Bacillati; phylum Actinomycetota; class Actinomycetes; order Kitasatosporales; family Streptomycetaceae; genus Streptomyces; species Streptomyces sp. 142MFCol3.1. Next base: position 56,947 of record NZ_AUKV01000007.1, on the reverse strand, counting down.
CTCACCATGCAGCGGACGACGTTCGACGACACCGGCCGCGCCGTCGAGTTCGGCACCCACATCTACCGAGCCTCGCGCTACTCCTTCGAGTTCCAGCTCCTCGTACGTCCCTGAGACCCGGCACCGGCCCGCAGCCGCTTCCGGCTCCGCGTACGGCCGCGCCGGCCACTCGCGCCCCTCGCCCGCGCCCTTCGCCACGCCCAGCACTCCGGCCCCCGCTCGGCCCCTTCGCCGCCCGCTCCTCGCCCGCTCGGGAAGCCGTCCGGGGTGTCCCGGACCCGCTTCGCGAGGAGGTCCCCCGCAGCCCGGCCGACCGCGCCGGAAAGTCCGTACGGCCACCCGCCGGGCCCACCGCGCGCGGGACCCGCTGGTGGGGTGGATGATCCCCGTGATTGATACTTGGGCGTTTGGGCCGGTGCGACGCCGGCTCGCGAGGGCCTGACGGAGGGTCCCCGGCCCGGTCCGCAAGGCCCGGCGCACAAGGAGCACAGCAAGAAGGGCACGGCCTCGTGGCACGGACTCGGACCTGGGTAAGCATCGCGCTCGCAGGGGCGCTGGGGGTGTCCCTCGCGGGATGCAGCAGCACCGGCGGGAAGCGGGCCGAGGACGCCCGCAAGGCGGCGGCGGCCCAGGGCAGGGCCGCGGTGAACACGCCGAAGTGGACGTTCGCGATGATCACCCACTCGGGTGATGGCGACACGTTCTGGGACATCGTCCAGAACGGCGCCGAGCAGGCCGCCGTCAAGGACAACATCAACTTCCTGTACTCGCACAACGCCGAGGCGCAGCAGCAGGCGCAGCTCGTGGACGCCGCCGTCGACAAGAAGGTCGACGGCATCATCGTCACGCTCGCGAAGCCCGACGCCATGAAGGCGGCCGTCGCGCGCGCCGAGAAGGCCGGCATCCCCGTGATCACGGTGAACTCCGGCTCCGAGGAGTCGAAGGCGTTCGGCGCGCTCACGCACATCGGCCAGGACGAGACCATCGCCGGCGAGGCGGTCGGCGAGGAGCTGAACAAGCGGGGCCGCAAGAAGGCCCTGTGCGTGCTGCACGAGCAGGGCAACGTCGGCCACGAGCAGCGCTGCGCCGGCATCAAGAAGACCTTCGACGGCGACGTGCAGAACCTGTACGTCCAGGGCACGAGCATGCCCGACGTCCAGGCCTCCATCGGCGCCAAGCTCCAGGCCGACAAGTCCATCGACTCGGTCGTCACCCTCGGCGCGCCCTTCGCCGACACCGCGGTCAAGGCGAAGAACGACGCGGGCAGCAAGGCGGAGATCGACACCTTCGACCTGAACGAGAAGGTGGCCGCCGAGCTGAAGAACGGCACGCTCGGCTTCGCCGTCGACCAGCAGCCCTACCTCCAGGGGTACGAGGCCGTCGACCTGCTCTGGCTGTACAAGTACAACGCCGACGTCCTCGGCGGCGGCAAGCCGGTCCTCACCGGCCCGCAGATCATCACCAAGGACCAGGCCGCCGAGCTGGAGGACTACGCGAAGCGGGGCACCCGATGAGCACGACGGCACCCGCCCCCACGCCGTCGCCGGGCGAGAGGACCGACGAGCGCCTCCTGAAGACCTCGACCCTGCGCAGGCTGCTGAACCGGCCCGAGCTCGGGTCCGTGGTCGGGGCGATCGCGGTCTTCGTCTTCTTCGCCGTCTTCGCCGACAGCTTCGTCCGGGCGTCGAGCCTCAGCACCGTCCTCTACGCCGCCTCCACCATCGGCATCATGGCCGTCCCGGTCGCGCTCCTGATGATCGGCGGCGAGTTCGACCTGTCCGCGGGCGTCATGGTGACCAGCTCCGCGCTGGTCTCCTCGATGTTCAGCTACCAGATGACCGCGAACGTCTGGGTCGGTGTCCTCGTCTCGCTGATCGTGACCCTGGCGATCGGCGTCTTCAACGGCGTCATGCTGACCCGCACCGACCCGCCGAGCTTCATCATCACGCTCGGCACGTTCCTGATGCTGACCGGCATGAACCTCGGCTTCACCAAGCTGATCAGCGGCACGGTCTCCACCAAGTCGATCTCCGACATGGAGGGCTTCTCCTCCGCCAAGGACGTCTTCGCCTCCACGATCACCATCGGCGGGGTCGGCTTCAAGATCACCATTGTGTGGTGGCTCGCCCTGGTCGCCGTCGCCACCTGGATCCTGCTGCGTACCCGTGTCGGCAACTGGATCTACGCCGTCGGCGGCGGCGAGGAGGCCGCCCGCGCGGTGGGCGTCCCGGTCGACAAGACCAAGATCGGCCTCTACATGGGGGTCGCCTTCGGCGCCTGGATCTCCGGCCAGCACCTGCTGTTCTCGTTCGACGTCGTGCAGTCCGGTGAAGGCGTCGGCAACGAGCTGATCTACATCATCGCGGCCGTCATCGGCGGCTGTCTGATCACCGGCGGCTACGGCTCCGCCGTCGGCGCGGCGGTCGGCGCGCTGATCTTCGGCATGGTCAGCAAGGGCATCGTCTTCGCCGAGTGGAACCCGGACTGGTTCAAGTTCTTCCTCGGGGTGATGCTGCTCCTGGCCACCCTGCTCAACCACTGGGTCCGCAAGCGGGCGGAGGCGACGAAGTGACGACCGACGCGAACACGACGGCCGGTCAGGCCGCCCCCGAAGGTACGGCACTCGTCGCACTCGACGACGTCAGCAAGTACTACGGGAACATCCGCGCCCTCGAAGGGGTCTCGCTGGAGGTCCACGCAGGCGAGATCACCTGTGTCCTCGGCGACAACGGCGCGGGCAAGTCCACCCTCATCAAGATCATCGCGGGTCGGCACCAGCACGACGCGGGCACCCTCCGCATCGAGGGCGAGGAGACCCGGCTCGCCTCCCCGCGCGAGGCACTGGACCTCGGGATCGCCACGGTCTACCAGGACCTGGCCGTCGTCCCGCTGATGCCGGTGTGGCGGAACTTCTTCCTCGGTTCCGAGCCGCGCAAGGGCGTCGCCCCCTTCCGCCGCCTGGACGTCGAGCACATGCGCAGGACGACCCACGCGGAGCTGCTGCGCATGGGGATCGACCTGCGCGACGTCGACCAGCCCATCGGCACCCTCTCCGGCGGCGAACGCCAGTGTGTGGCGATCGCCCGCGCCGTCCACTTCGGTGCCAAGGTCCTCGTCCTCGACGAGCCCACCGCCGCCCTCGGCGTCAAGCAGTCCGGTGTGGTCCTCAAATATGTGGCCGCCGCCCGGGACGCGGGACTGGGTGTTGTGTTGATCACCCACAATCCGCATCACGCGTATCTGGTGGGTGATCGTTTCGTCCTGCTGAAGCGCGGGACGATGTCCGGCAGCCATACCCGCGACGGGATCACCCTCGACGAGCTCACCCGCCAGATGGCCGGGGGCAGCGAGCTGGACGATCTCCGTCACGAGCTGGAACGCGGCGCCTAGGAAGCACCCCCTTCCCGGTCACGCGGCACGGTGCGACCGGCCGCACACGGGCCCCGGCGCACGGGCCGCCCCGCGCTCCCGCGGTGCAGCCCCGCCGGGGCTTAGGGCAGAATCGGCGCGATGAGCACCTACCGCGACCTCGCACACCGCGGCTCCGCGCGGGCCACCGTCCTGCGGACCGTGGGGACGCGTGAGCGCCGATCGCACCTGACGGCGCCCCGCGTCCCCACCGTCGGCATCGACATCGGCGGCACCAAGGTGATGGCGGGCGTCGTGGACGCCGACGGCAACATCCTGGAGAAGGTCCGCGCCGAGACGCCGGACAAGTCCAAGAGCCCCAAGGTCGTCGAGGACACCATCGTCGAACTGGTCCTGGACCTCTCCGACCGGCACGACGTGCACGCCGTCGGCATCGGCGCCGCGGGCTGGGTCGACGCGGAACGCAACCGCGTCCTGTTCGCCCCACACCTGTCGTGGCGCAACGAACCGCTGCGCGACCGGCTCTCCGGCCGGCTCTCCGTCCCGGTGCTCGTCGACAACGACGCCAACGCCGCCGCCTGGGCCGAGTGGCGCTTCGGCGCCGGCCGCGGCGAGGACCACCTGGTGATGATCACGCTCGGCACCGGCATCGGCGGCGCGATCCTGGAGGACGGCCAGGTCAAGCGCGGCAAGTTCGGCGTCGCGGGCGAGTTCGGGCACATGCAGGTCGTGCCCGGCGGCCACCGCTGTCCGTGCGGCAACCGCGGCTGCTGGGAGCAGTACAGCTCGGGCAACGCCCTGGTCCGCGAGGCCCGCGAGCTCGCCGCAGCCGACTCCCCGGTGGCGTACGGCATCATCGAGCACGTCAAGGGCAGCGTCGGCGACATCACCGGCCCGATGATCACCGAGCTGGCCCGCGAGGGCGACGCCATGTGCATCGAGCTGCTCCAGGACATCGGGCAGTGGCTCGGTGTCGGCATCGCCAACCTGGCCGCCGCCCTGGACCCCTCCTGCTTCGTCATCGGCGGCGGCGTCAGCGCGGCCGACGACCTGCTCATCGGCCCCGCGCGAGACGCCTTCCGCAGGCACCTCACAGGCCGTGGCTACCGCCCCGAGGCCCGTATCGCCCGCGCCCAGCTCGGCCCAGAGGCCGGCATGGTCGGCGCGGCCGACCTCGCCCGCCTGGTCGCCCGCCGCTTCCGCCGCGCCAAGCGCCGCCGCGTGGAGCGCTACGAGCGGTACGAGCGCTACGCCGAGTCCCGCCGCACCACCCAGGGGTCCCTGTGACGGCCTCGCTGCCGCGCCAGGCGTCCCCGCCGGACGAGCCGCAGCGGCCCCCAGAGGACCCGCGCCACAAGTTCCGCCGCCGTGCCCTGACGCTGCTCATCATCGTGCTGCTCATCGGCGTGCCCGCGGGCTACCTGGTGATCTCCGCCAACCAGAGCCGCAACAGCGGCAAGGACAAGGAGGCGAAGTACTCGGCGACCGGCCTCACCGCCGGCTGGCCGTCGCGCGTCCAGCGCCGCCTCTACCAGGTGCCGGTCCCGACGAACTCCACCGACGTCGCCTACTACGAGACGAACAACTGGAAGACGAGCCGCCTCTACGTGCAGTTCGGCACCACCCCGACGGGCCTGGACACCTTCCTCAAGGACGTCGGCACCAGCCGTGACGCCCTGAAGAAGGACGACGTCACGATCAGCGCCCGCAACCAGCAGGTCGTCGGCTGGGAGTTCACCCGACCCGGCCCCTGGGCCGGCCTGGTCCACAAGCAGAAGGACCCGGCACCCACCCTGGACATCGTCGTGAACTGGAGCACGCCCGACCACCCCATGGTGTACGTGGTCTCGCGCACCATTCCGTGACCGTGACCGTGACCCGGCCCCGTCCGGCGCGACGCGGCCGGCGAGACCGATTGTCAGAGCCCGCCCGTAGAGTCGAAGACAACTGATTCGACCGGTGGACGGGAGGTGGCAGGACGTATGGGGGACGGGGTGGTCACGGCGACCGGGCAGGCGCCGTCCGTGCGGCTCGCCGCCGTCTTCCTCCCCGCGCCGCTGCCGCGCGAGGGGCGGATCGCCTTCTGGGATCCGGACGGCACACCGGCCCCCGGCACCGGGCCCGCCGACGGCGCGCCACCGGACCACCGGACCGACCTCACGGTCGTAAGGCCGCACGGCACCGGCGTCCGCAGAGGCACCGTCCCCGCGGTGACCCTGTCGGTCGCCGAGGCCCTGCCCCTGCTGGCCGGGGCCCGCCGCGACCCCGCCGCCCATCCCGCCACCGCCTGCTGGGGCGCCGCGGCGCTGCACGCGCTGCGGCTCGTCGCACGCGGCCGGCTGCTGCCGGGTCTGACCCCCGACGGGTTCGACGCCTGGCGGGCCGGCCCGCTCGACCAGGACGACATCGCCCACCTGCGGGCCGTGGCCGCCGCCCTCCCGTACGAGGGACACGCCGTCCCCCTCCCCGGCAAGGGCCCGCTGCGCCTGCCGGAACCGGAAGCCCTGGTGCGGGCCTTCCTGGACGCGGTCGCCGACACCCTGCCCCGCACCCCGGCGGCCCCCCACACCTCGGGCAGGCCCTTCGCCGCCCGGGAGCCCCAGCGGCTGCCCGGCGCCCACGACTGGGCCGCCGAGGTCGCCGCGGGCATGGACGCCGGCGTGCGGATCTCGCTCCGCCTCGACCTGTCCGCGTACCAGCTCTTCGACGACGGCGAGGGCGCCCGCCGGGCCGGCGCGGCCGTCGTCCAGGTGCACAGCCTCGCCGACCCCACGCTCGTCGCGGACGCCACGGCCCTGTGGGCGGGAGACGCCGACACGACGTTCGGGCCCCGCGCGCGCGTCGACGCGGCGCTGGCCGTGCGCCGCGCCGCCCGCGTCTGGCCCCCCTTGGACCGGCTCTCCGAACAGGACGTGCCCGGCGTGCTCGCCCTCTCCGAGGAGGAGCTGTCCGATCTGCTCGGCATCGCGGCGACCCGGCTCGGCGCCGCCGGGGTCGCCGTGCACTGGCCCCGCGACCTCGCCCAGGACCTCAGCGCCGCCGCCGTGGTGCGCCCGGCGCCCGGGTCGGCGACGGACGGCACGGGATTCTTCGAGAGCGAGGACCTCCTCCAGTTCCGCTGGCAGTTGGCGCTCGGCGGAGATCCGCTCACCGAGGCCGAGATGGACACCCTGGCCGAGGCCCACCGCCCCGTCGTACGGCTGCGTGACCAGTGGGTACTCGTCGACCCGGCCCTCGTCCGCAAGGCGCGCAAGCGCGAACTGGGCCTCCTCGACCCGGTCGACGCGCTGTCCGTCGCCCTCACCGGCAGCGCCGAGGTCGACGGCGAGACCGTCGACGCGGTGCCGGTCGGCGCGCTGGCCGCGCTGCGCGACCGCCTGACCGCGGGCGTGGGACCGGTCGAGCCGCCACCCGGCCTCCAGGCCCGCCTGCGGGACTACCAACTGCGCGGCCTCGCCTGGCTCGACCTCATGACCTCCCTGGGCCTCGGCGGCTGCCTCGCCGACGACATGGGGCTCGGTAAGACCGTCACCGTCGTCGCGCTGCACCTGCGGCGCGCCCGCAGCGAGCCCACCCTGGTCGTCTGCCCCGCATCGCTGCTGGGCAACTGGCAGCGGGAGATCACCCGTTTCGCGCCCGGAGTCCCCGTGCGCCGCTTCCACGGCCCCGACCGCACCCTGGACGGCCTCGAGGGCGGCTTCGTCCTGACGACGTACGGGACCATGCGGTCCACCGCACCCCTGCTCGCCCAGCAGAAGTGGGGCATGGTCGTCGCGGACGAGGCACAGCACGTCAAGAACCCGTACTCGGCGACGGCGAAGGCCCTGCGCACCGTCCCCGCCCCCGCGCGCGTGGCGCTCACCGGCACCCCCGTGGAGAACAACCTCTCCGAACTGTGGGCCCTGCTCGACTGGACGACCCCGGGCCTGCTCGGCCCCCTCAAGTCCTTCCGCGCACGGCACGCCCGCGCCGTGGAGAACGGCGAGGACGAGGAGGCGGTGGCCCGTCTGGCCCGGCTGATCCGCCCCTTCCTGCTCCGCCGCAAGAAGTCGGACCCCGGCATCGTCCCCGAGCTCCCGCCGAAGACGGAGACGGACCACCCCGTACCGCTGACCCGCGAACAGGCGTCCCTCTACGAAGCGGTGGTCCGGGAGTCGATGCTGGCGATCGAGACGTCCGAGGGCATGGCCCGCCGGGGTCTGGTCCTGAAACTGCTCACCTCGCTCAAGCAGATCTGCAACCACCCGGCGCTGTACCTCAAGGAGGAGGCACGCTCCGCCGCCCACGGGCCCTCCGTCCGCTCCGGCAAGCTGGCCCTGCTCGACGAGCTGCTGGACACGCTGCTCGCCGAGGACGGTTCGGCCCTGGTCTTCACCCAGTACGTCGGCATGGCCCGGTTGATCACGGCCCATCTCACGGCCCGCGCCGTCCCGGTGGAGCTGCTGCACGGCGGCACCCCGGTCGCCGACCGCGAGCGCATGGTGGACCGCTTCCAGAGCGGGGCGACGCCGGTCCTGGTGCTCTCCCTCAAGGCCGCGGGCACCGGCCTGAACCTCACCCGGGCCGGCCACGTGGTGCACTTCGACCGCTGGTGGAACCCGGCCGTCGAGGAACAGGCCACCGACCGCGCCTACCGCATCGGCCAGACCCAGCCCGTGCAGGTCCACCGCCTCATCACCGAGGGCACGGTGGAGGACCGCATCGCCGAGATGCTCGAAGCGAAGCGGGCGCTGGCCGACGCGATCCTCGGCTCCGGCGAGGCGTCCTTGACCGAACTGACCGACCGTGAGCTGTCGGACCTGGTGTCGCTGCGGAGGTCCGCATGACCGGTGGCGCAGCCGAGGAGCGGCCGACGACCGACGCGGCGGTGGACTCACGCCCGGTGACCGGTGCGGCACAGAACCCACGCCCGGTGACCGGCGCGCGCCCCGCCGACGAGGCCCGCCGTGCCCTGCGGGCCGCGCGGGAGCGGGGGGCCGGGGCGAAGACCCCTGCACCCGCACCGTCCGCGATGCCGGGCGACGACCGGGACGAGCTGCTCTCGGTGCCGGGCGACGACCGGGACGAGCTGCCCTCGGTGCCGGGCGCCGCCTCGATGCGAGGCGAGACCTCCGCGCCGGGGGACGCCTCCGGGGCCGACGGACCGGGTTCGGCGCGTGCGGCGGGCGGGCGCGGACCCCGTCCGGCGGACAGCCCCGCCTCGGGCGCCGCGGGCCGCGGCGCGCGCCCCGGTGACGTGGCGCGGGAAGCGTTGCGTGCGGCGCGCGACGAGGCGCGGAGAGCCCGCGCCGATGCCGCTGCAGATGAGACAGAACCCGAGAGGCGAAGGCCAACCGACCCTGTTTTCAAGGGGGTCGAGGACGGGAGCCGGTCCGCCGAGTCGAGGACCGGCCGCCGGGCGGCCCCGCCTGGGCGCCGCCGCCGGGACCCGGAGCCGCGGGCCCGAGAACTGCGGGAGCTGCTCGCCGGGGCGTTCCGGATGCCCACCGACGACGCCGACGGCCCCGAGAACACGTACGCGCCCGCGGAGCGGCCGCAGGCACGGCCCCGCGCCGCGGGCCGAGAGCCCGCGGCCGGGCGCCCCGAGCGTCCCTCGGACCTGCCGCCGACGGCCCCCGACGCCGTCCCCGGCGACAACGGTGACGCGGGTGACGCGGACGACGGAGGGCGCCGTGGCCGCTCCGCGCTGCCCGGGGGGTCGCTCCCGGCGGCCCCGACCCCCACACCCTGGCGGCCGGGCGACGAGGACGAGACCCCGCGGGCCGCGGACCCGGCAGGAAGCGGCGCTCGGTACCGGGCGGCCGCGGACTCGCCGTCCGGAGAACCGGACGACCTGAGCGAGCCGCCGCGCGGCGGCCGTACGGCGCGTCCCGGCTCCGGGCACGGCGGATCGGCCGAGGCGCGCGAGGCGCGCCCTGGAACCGCGGACAGGGCCGCGCTCACCGGCGACCGGCTGCCCCGTTCCATGGCGTCCCCGGGGCGCGACGGCGAGCTGCGCCGTACGTTCGCGGCCTTCCCGGCGCGGATGCCGCAGACCGACGCCTTCGCGGAGACATGGTGGGGGAACGCGTGGGTCAGCGCCCTGGAGGAAGGGGCACTGGACGCGGCACGGCTGGCACGCGGGCGGACGTACGCGGGACACGGACACGTGGACGCCATCACCGTCACCCCGGGCCTGCTGCTCGCGTACGTGCACGGCACGCGCCCGCGGCCGTATCGCGTGCAGGTCGGGGTCCGGACGCTGCCGGACGAGGACTGGGACCGTTTCCTGGACGCCGCGGCCGAGCGGCCCGGGCACATCGCCGCGCTCCTCGACAAGCAGATGCCCAGGTCGCTCGCGGAATGCGGGGTCGCGCTGCTTCCCGGCCCCGACGAGCTGGAACCGCGGTGCAGCTGCCCCGACTCGGGCCGTCCCTGCAAGCACGCCGCCGCCCTCTGCTACCAGGCGGCACGTCTGCTGGACGAGGACCCGTTCGTCCTGCTCCTGCTGCGCGGTCGTGGCGAGCGCGAGCTGCTCGACGCGCTGTCCCGGCGCAGTGCGGCCCGCGCCGCCCGCGCCGCCCGCGCCGCCCAGGAACAGGAACCGGCACCCGTCCCCGGCGTGCGCGCTCGAGACGTGCTCGCGACGCGCGCCCTGCCGCCGCTCCCCGCACCACTGCCGCCGCCCGCGCACCCCGAGCAGCCGCCGACCTACCCAGGCGTGCCCGGGGGCCCGGACCCGTTCGCGCTCGACCAGTTGGCGACCGACGCCGCCGCCCGCGCGCACGCGCTGATCACCACGGGCCGTGACCCCGTCGCCGAGCTGACGCTGTGGCAGGACGCGGTCCGTATCGCCGCGGCCCGGCCCGGTTCCGGACTCACGGCCGCGACCCGCGCCCTGTACGCGTCTTTGGCCTCCGCGTCCGGGCGCACCGCGACCGACCTGGCGCGGGCCGTCGCCGCATGGCGCCAGGGCGGGTACGAGGCGCTCAGGGTGCTCGAGGAACCCTGGGACCCTCCGGCGGGCCGCTTCGACCGGGCCCGGCCGCTCCTGCTCGCCGCCGACCTGCCCGCCTTCCGTCCCTGGCGCAACCACCTCACCCACCCGCGGGGTCACGCCCAGCTGCGCTTGGGCCAGAACGGTCTCTGGTACGCCTACGAGTCGGAGCCGGGCCACGACGACTGGTGGCCCCGAGGTACCCCCGACCTCGATCCGGTGGGCGCCCTGACCGGCCTCGGGGCACCCGGCGAGCTGTGACGGCCGCGGTGTCCCAGGACCCGCGGCCGGCGCGGTTGGCCCGCCCGCGCGCGGCCTTGATCACCAGCCTTGCGGGCCCTCCCTGATCGTGTGCTTCCTGCTGCCTCGGCGGGCGGACGTCTCAGCCCTCGGCGTGGGCCAGCCACAGGTCGGGGCCGAAGACCTCGTAGCGGATGCGGCGCGCGGGGATACCGGCCTGGAGCAGTTGGGAGCGGACGGCGCGCATGAAGGGAAGCGATCCGCACAGGTACACGTCGGCGTCGGCGGGCAGGTCCAGTCCGTCGAGATCCATCAGGCCTGTGCGAGAACCGGGTTCGTCGGTTGCGTCCTGTTCGTACCAGAACTCTGCCCGTGCGTCGGGCAGTTGTTCCACGAGACGGCGGATGTCGGTGCGCAGGGCATGGTCAGCAGGGGTGCGGTCGGCGTGCAGGACAAGGACCGGACGGGGCGAGCCGGTGGCAGCGAGGTGTTCGAGCATGGCGACCATGGGGGTGATGCCGATGCCGGCGGACACCAGCACGAGGGGGGTGTCGGCGTCGTCGAGCACGACATCTCCGAACGGGGCCGACAGGGTGAGTTCGCCGCCGGGCAGGACTGTACGGTGCAGTTGGTTGGAGACCTCGCCCTCCGGGGCCTCGGCAACGCTCGCCACCCGCCTGACGGTGATGCGCCGCAGCCGGTCGCCCGGAGCGTTGGACAGGCTGTACTGGCGGGTCTGGTGGATGCCGTCGGGCATGAGCACGCGGACGCTGACGTACTGGCCGGCGCGGGCCGGCGGCACGGGGCCGTGGTCTGCCGGGCGCAGCAGGAAGGACGCCACGTCCGGGGTCTCCTCCCGCCGCTCCACTACGGTCCACTGTCGCCACGGGTGCCGGGGATCGACCTGGGCTTCCTGGTAGAGCCGGGCCTCCTGGGCGATGAGGGCTCCGGCCATCAGCCAGTACACCTCGTCCCAGGCCCCGGCGACCTCCGGTGTGACCGCCTCACCGAGCACGTCGGCGATGGCACGGAAGAGGTACTTGTGGACGATCGTGTACTGGTCCTCGGTGACGCCGAGCGCGGCGTGCTTGTGGGCGATCCGGGCAAGCAGCGCGTCGGGGCGGGTGTCGGGGTCGGCCAGCAGTGCCTGGGCAAAGGACGCGATGGACCCGGCCAGTGCACGTCGCTGCTCGCCACTGGCCTGGTTGCCGCGGTTGAACAGCCCGTCCAGCAACTCGGGCTGCTCGGCGAACATGGTGCCGTAGAAACGTGCCGTGATCTCGTCCAGCGCCCCGCCGACGGCGGGCAGGGTGGCGCGAATGACAGCGGCCGACTCGGGCGAAAGCATGGCTCTCCTTTGGAACGCGGGCACATATCGGGACGGCGCTCACCGTCACAGCCGGGGACCGTGCGGCGGATCCGACCGGCACATCGATCGTGTCGGTGACGCCGTGGTCTCACATAGGGCCGAACTTCCCTGAGGACAGGGCCCGTCGGGCCGGTCCGGTCACCGCCTCCAGGTGGCCCGCCGGTGCGCCCGCTCTGGGAAGCCTGGCCCGGCTTCTCCGGGCAGGCCACCGGAGACGGGAGGGAGCAACCCCTTGCAGCCCCTTACGGGGGCGACGGAAGGCTGGTGCACCGCGGTGTCACACTTTGTGCCGGCGCCACAGGAATGGCAGTGCAGCTCAGGACAGTGCGGCCTTGAGTGCGCCGAAGGCCGTTCTCGGGTCGGCGAGGGCGTGGTAGACGCCGGGGATCTCGCGCTCGTCGAGGCCGAGCAGTCCGTAGACGGCGTGCACGGCGCCGCGCACGGAGTATTCAACGGTGAAGACCACGTCCTCCGGTATCTCGGTGAACTGGCCGAGGAAGGCGAAGTTCGCCGCTCCCCGCGGAATGACCCGCGGTCGGTCATGCGTCGTGCGCGGGGCGAACTGGCTGGTGATGTACGGCATCATCACCGGGATCACCGTCGTGGTCGCCGCGGCCTGATCCTCGAGGTCGGACCAGGGGCCACCTGCCACGTCAGGGCGCTCGCCGGAACCGCGAACGACGTGGCCCTCAGCCCAGCGCCGGGAAGAACCCGAGGGCCGCAGGACACCGGTGCACGCGGCCGGGCCAACGCGAGCCGAGCGGGCATGCCGCCACGATGCGCACACCCCAGCGGTGTGCTCTCAGTCCAGTCGGACGGTGAGCAGGACGAGCGTGTCGCTGTCGGCGATGAGCCGGTGACGTTGATCGGGGATGGCTACGAGGGCGTCCTCGTGGAGGTCCCATTCACGCTCGGCGGTGGCCAGGCGGGCCTGTCCGGCCAGGCAGATCAGGGTCGCGGCGCCGGGGGCCTGGTGTTCGGCGAGTTCACGTCCTGCTGTCAGGGCCAGCAGCGTGGTCCGCAGTCCGGGGAGGGCCACGATGGTGCGTGCGGCCCGCCCGGAGCCGACGGTGCGGGCCTCGGCCAGCAGTTCCTGGCCGAGGCTGCGCAACGGCACGACCGCGCCGGAGCCGTTCGGGGTCGAGGTCATCGGGTGCGCTCCCATCCGCGGCGCGGGGCGCGGGCGCCGAGTTGGACGTCCCGGCTGCGGTAGACGATGTAGGGGCGGGTCAGGTAGCCCACGGGTGCGGTGAGCATGTGGACCAGGCGGGTGAAGGGCCAGGCTGCGAAGAGCAGCATGGCGCTGATGGCGTGGAGCTTGAAGAGGATCGGGGCGCCGGTCATCCGGTCGGGGTCGGGCTGGAGGTAGAAGATGGAGCGGAACCAGGGGGAGATGGTCTCGCGGTAGTCGTAGCCTCCGCCGATGAGATTGGCGACGACCGTGGCGGACAGGCCGAGCACGATGGTCACCGTCAGGGACAGGTACATGGCCTTGTCGTTGCGGGTGGTCGCGGAGAAGACCGGGCCCACCGTGCGGCGCCGGTAGACCAGGATGGCCAGTCCGCCGAGCGTGGCGACGCCGGCGATCGTGCCCAGGACAACCGCGCCCACGTGATAGGTGTGCTCGCTGATCCCGGCCGCTGTGGTCCAGCTCTTGGGGATGACCAGGCCGCCGATGTGGCCCAGCAGCACGACGAGGATGCCGAAGTGGAACAGGGGGCTGCCGATGCGCAGCAGGCGTCGTTCGTAGAGCTGGGAGGAGCGGGTGGTCCAGCCGAACTTGTCGTAGCGGTAGCGCCAGACGTGGCCGAGGACGAAGACGGCGAGGGCGATGTAGGGCAGGACGACCCACAGCAGGATGCCGCCGGTGCCCGTCTCGGCCGCCGCGGTGAGGGACTGCGCGGGTGCGGTCATCGGGGGCCTCCTACGACGGGGGCGGGCAGGAACACCGGCGAGGCGTAAGGGTCGAGGCCGACCTGTTCTTCGGGCGGGCCCTGGGCGGCGAGGCGCAGGACGGCTTCGCGCTCGTCGCCGGCGAGGGCGGGCAGGGTGGCCGAGACGGAGTCCAGCACGTGCGCCCAGGGCGAGCCGTCCTCGGTCAGGGCCAGGCGCAGCAGTTCCAGGCCGGCCCGATGGTCGGTGAGCAGGCGTTGCCCGGTGGCCGGGTCGGTGGCGGCGAACTCGAGGACGACGGCGAGGTGGTCGGGCAGTTCGTCGTCGCTCAGGCGCCAACCGGCCGCCGCATACGTCTGCTTCAGCCGCAACAAGCCGACGCCGCGCTTCCTGGTGTCGCCGTGCGCGTAGTACGTCAGGTACAGGCAGCAGCGTTTGCGGTGGTCGAAGGTGGCGACGTAGGCCGTGGCCAGATCGGCGGGGGCGGTCCGCTCGGCGTGTGCGGTGAAACGGAGCAGGGGACCGGCCACCGGCTCGGGCAGGGTGGCGGCGACCCGGCCGGCCAGGGCCAGGAGCTGTTCGAACTGCTCGTCGGGGTAGGCGAGCAGCAGGGACTGCACCTGCCAGGCGTGGGGGTGCCAGGGCTGCGGGCGGGCGGTGCGCGTGGGCTTGCGTCTCATGGCTTCGGCTCTCCCTCCCCGCCGGTAGCGCTGCCGTCGGATGGCCTGTCCGGGAAAAGGCCGGGTGGGGAGCTCTTGCCGTCCCAGTTGAGGAGATTGACGCGGGTGGCCTTGTCGGTGGGGGCGGCGGGAGTGTCGGACGTCTGGCGGTCCCGCAGGGCGTGGAAGTTCTCCACCGCGATCGGGGCGGCGCCGCCGGAGGTCTCGCCGAAGGGGCCGGAGCCGCCCATGCCGGGGCCGCCCTCGTAGTCCAGGCTGCACTCGGTGGCGAGTTCTTCGAGCTGGTGGGCCTGTTCGGCGTGCGCGGGCGGGATGACGTACCGCTCGTCGTACTTGGCGAGCGCCAGCAGCCGGTACATGTCGTACATCTGCTCCTCGCCCATCCCCACCGCCTCAGGGACGGCGGCATCGGGTTCACGGCCGAGGTTGATGTCACGCATGTAGGCGCGCATCGCCGCCAGGCGGCGCAGCACCGCGTCCACGGGGGCCGGGTCGCCCGCGGTGAACAGCTGAGCGAGGTAGTCGACGGGGATGCGCAGCGCGTCGACTGCGGCGAACAGGTTTCGGTGGTCCTCGGCGTCCTCGCCGGTGTCACGCACGGCGTCCACCACCGGGGACAGCGGCGGGATGTACCAGACCATGGGCATCGTCCGGTACTCCGGGTGCAGCGGCAGCGCCACCTTGAACGTGTTGATCAGCGCATGGATCGGAGAGCGCTGGGCGGCCTCGATCCAGTCCCGGGGGATGCCCGCCTTCTCCGCCTCCCGCACGACCTGTGGGTCGTCGGGATCGAGGAAGACGCCACGCTGGGCTTCGTACAGATCGGTGTCGTCCGGGGTGGAGGCGGCCTCCAGCACCTTGTCGGCGTCGTAGAGGACGAGCCCGATGTAGCGCAGCCGGCCCACGCAGGTCTCGGAGCAGACGGTGGGCAGGCCGACCTCGACGCGGGGGAAGCAGAAGGTGCACTTCTCGGCCTTGCCGGTGCGGTGGTTGAAGTAGACCTTCTTGTACGGGCATCCGGTCACGCACATCCGCCAGCCGCGGCAGCGGTCCTGGTCGACCAGGACGATGCCGTCCTCTTCCCGCTTGTAGATCGCGCCGGAGGGGCAGGACGCGGCGCATGACGGGTTGAGGCAGTGCTCGCAGATCCGCGGCAGGTAGAACATGAAGGTCTGCTCGAACTCGAGCTTGATCTTCTCCGAGACCTGATTGAGCAGCACGTCCTTCTCACCGGTCGCGGCGGAGTCGCCGAGGTCGTCGTCCCAGTTCGCCGACCAGGAGATCTTCATGTCCTTGCCGGTGATCAGGGATTTGGGGCGGGCGACGGGGGTGTGCTCCTGCAGCGGGGCGTTCGTCAGGGTCTCGTAGTCGTACGTCCAGGGCTCGTAGTAGTCGTCGAGCGTGGGCAGGACCGGGTTGGAGAAGATCGTGATCAGCTTCTTGAACCGGCCGCCCGCCTTCAGCGCGAGGCGGCCCTTCTTGTTCAGCTCCCAGCCGCCGCGCCAGGTCTCCTGGTCCTCGTAGCGGCGGGGGTAGCCCTGGCCGGGGCGGGTCTCGACGTTGTTGAACCACACGTACTCGACGCCGGTGCGGTTGGTCCACGCCTGTTTGCAGGTGACCGAGCAGGTGTGGCAGCCGATGCACTTGTCGAGGTTCATCACCATCGCCATCTGGGCCATGACGCGCATCAGTACTGCACCTCCTGGTCCGTGCGGCGGCGGATGACGGTGACCTCGTCGCGCTGGTTGCCGGTCGGGCCGAGGTAGTTGAAGGCGTAGGACAGCTGGGCGTAGCCGCCGATCAGGTGGCTCGGTTTGATCAGCAGCCGGGTCAGGCTGTTGTGGATGCCGCCACGCCGGCCGGTGGTCTCGGTGCGGGGCACGTCGATCAGGCGGTCCTGGGCGTGGTGCATGTAGACGGTGCCCTCGGGCATGCGGTGCGAGACGATCGCGCGGGCCGCGACGACCCCGTTGCGGTTGACCGCCTCGATCCAGTCGTTGTCGCTCACGCCGACCTTCGCCGCGTCCTTCGTGCTCATCCAGATCGTCGGCCCGCCCCGGGACAGGGACAGCATGAACAGGTTGTCCTGGTACTCGGAGTGGATGGACCACTTGTTGTGCGGGGTCAGGTAGCGCACCGTCACCCCGAGCTCGCCGACGTCGCCCACACGGGGTTCGTCGAACAGTGCGTGCATGTTCAAAGGTGGTCGGTATACGGGTAGTTGCTCGCCCAGCGCGGTCATCCAGTCGTGGTCGAGATAGAAGTGCTGGCGTCCGGTGAGGGTGTGCCAGGGCTTGAGGCGTTCGACGTTGACGGTGAACGGGGAGTAGCGGCGCCCGCCGGTCTCCGAGCCGGACCACTCCGGGGACGTGATGACCGGGACGGGTGCGGCCTGGGTGTCGGCGAAGGTGATCTGTTTGCCCTCGTGCTCGGCGGCCAGATCGGCCAGTCGGGTGCCGGTACGGGCCTCCAGGGTGTGGAAGCCCTGGGTGGCGAGATGGCCGTTGGTGGTGCCGGACATCGCGAGGATCGCCTCGCAGGCGTGCACGTCGCGGGCGATCGACGGCCGTCCGTCGGCGGCCCCGCCGTGCACGGTGCCGTTCTTGTGCCGCAGGTACTCCAGCTCGCGCTCGAGCTTGAAGGTGACGCCCTTGGTGGTGGCGCCCAGGCTGTCCAGCAGCGGGCCGAGGGCACCCATCTTGTGGGCGACGGCACCGTAGTCGCGCTCGACCGTGATCAGCTTGGGCATGGTGCGGCCGGGTACCGGCTCACACTCGCCGGCCTTCCAGTCGCGGACCCGGCCGTGCGGATTGGCCAGCTCGTCCGGGGTGTCGTGCAGCAGCGGCGCGGCCACCACGTCCTTTCGCACCCCGAGATGCCCGACGGCCTGGCGGCTGAACTCCTTCGCGATCGTGTGGAAGGCGTCCCAGTCGGTGCGGGTCTGCCACGGAGGGGCGATGGCCGGGTTGAACGAGTGCACGAAGGGGTGCATGTCCGTGCTGGACAGGTCGTGCTTCTCGTACCAGGTCGCCGCCGGCAGCACGATGTCGGAGAAGACCGTGGTGCTGGTCATGCGGAAGTCCAGGGTGAGCAGCAGGTCGAGTTTGCCCTCGGGGGCCTGATCTCGCCACACCACGTCCGTCGGACGGGCCTCCGGCGGCGCTTCGGCCGCGCGGACCGAGGCGTCGGTGCCCAGCAGGTGCTTGAGGAAGTACTCGTTGCCCTTGGCCGAGGATCCCAGCAGGTTGGCGCGCCACACCGTCAGCACGCGCGGGAAGTTCTCCGGGGCGTCCGGATCCTCGCCCGCGAACCCCAGCCGCCCCGCCTTCAGTTCCTCCACCACGTGTTCACCCACGCTGCGCCCGGCCGTCTCGGCCTCGTCGGCCAGATCGAGGGGATTGCGGTCGAAGGTCGGATACGACGGCATCCAGCCCATCCGCGCCGACTGCGCGATCACATCCGCCGTGGTCTTCCCGGCGAACGGGCCGCCCGTGCCCGGGCCGGTCGCCGCCAGGGTGTCGGCGGAGAACGGGTCGTAGCGGAACTGGTCGCCGTGCAGGTACCAGTACGCGGTCTGGATCATCTGCCGGGCCGGCCTGTTCCAGTCCGCCGCGGTGGCGATGGCCGAGTAGCCGGTGATCGGCCGGACCTTCTCCTGGCCGACATAGTGCGCCCAGCCGCCGCCGTTGACGCCCTGGCAGCCGGTCAGCGTGGTCAGGGTCAGGAACGCCCGGTAGATGGTGTCGGAGTGGAACCAGTGGTTCGTCCCCGCACCCATGATGATCATCGAACGGCCGCTGGACTCCTCGGCGTTGGCAGCGAACTCCCGGGCGATACGGGCCGCCTTCCCGGCCTCCACGCCGGTGATCGCTTCCTGCCAGGCCGGTGTGTACGGCTCGGCCGCGTCGTCGTAGCCGGTGGGCCAGTGGCCGGGCAGCCCGTCGCGGGCCACGCCGTACTGGGCCAGCAGCAGGTCGTACACCGTGGTCACCAGCCGCCCGGCCACCCGGCGCACCGGCACGCCGCGCCTCAACCGGTCCGCGCTGCCGTCGGGGGCGTCGAAGCGGGGCAGTTCGACGGCGACCGGTGCCTCGTCACTGCCCTCGGCGGACAGCAGGGGGTCGGTGCCGGCGAGGTCCAGGTTCCATTTCCCGGCGCCGGACTCGCCGAAGCGGTCGCCGAGTGTGCCGTTGGGCACCACCGGCCTTCCGGTGGCGGCATCGAGCAGCACGGTCCTGAACTGCGCATGCTCGGCCTCGGCGTGCTCGCCGCCCAGATCGGCGGCGGTCAGGAACTTGCCCGGCGTGTACGTGCCCGGTTCTCCTTCGACCTCGTCGAGGGAGACCAGGAAGGGGAGATCCGTGTACTGCTTGACGTAGCCGGTGAAGTACGGGGTGGGCCGGTCGACGAAGAACTCCTTGAGGATCACATGCCCCATGGCCATGGCCAGCGCCCCGTCGGTGCCGGGCTGGGCGGGCAGCCACTCGTCGGCGAACTTCACGTTGTCCGCGTAGTCCGGAGAGACCGCCACCACCTTCTGACCCCGGTAGCGGGCCTCCGCCATCCAGTGCGCGTCAGGGGTGCGGGTCACCGGCAGGTTCGAACCCCACATGATCAGATAGCCGGCATCCCACCAGTCCCCCGACTCCGGTACGTCCGTCTGGTCGCCGAACACCTGCGGGGAGGCAACCGGCAGATCCGCGTACCAGTCGTAGAAGGACAGCATCACCCCGCCCAGCAGCGAGTAGAAGCGGGCCCCTGCGGCGTGCGAGACCATCGACATCGCCGGGATGGGGGAGAACCCGGCGAGCCGGTCGGGGCCGTGCTCCTTGATGGTGTGCACGTGTGCGGCGGCGACCATCTCGGTCGCCTCGTCCCAGCTCGCACGGACCAGGCCGCCCTTGCCGCGCGCCTTCTTGTAGCGGCGCGCCTTCTCGGGGTCGGAGACGATGTCCGCCCAGGCCGCCACCGGATCGCCGAGGCGGGCCTTCGCCTCCCGGTACATCTGCAGGAGCACCCCGCGCACATAGGGGTAGCGCACCCTCGTGGGCGAGTACGTGTACCAGGAGAAGGCGGCTCCGCGTGGGCAGCCGCGCGGCTCGTACTCGGGGCGGTCGGGTCCGACCGAGGGGTAGTCGGTCTGCTGGGCCTCCCAGGTGATGATGCCGTCCTTGACGTACACCTTCCACGAGCAGGAGCCGGTGCAGTTCACGCCGTGCGTGGAGCGCACGACCTTGTCGTGCGACCAGCGGTCCCGGTAGAAGTCGTCGGCCTGCCTGCCGCCCTTTCGGTGCACGGTGCGCAGGTCCTCGGAGACCTCCGCCCGGGTGAAGAACCGGCGGGAGCGCACCAGTGCGTCCGTCAGGTCGCTGTCCATGCCTGCCCGTGTCCGGCTGGTCTCCGAGCTCACCGTGCCACTCCGCCCCGGGCGTGCCGGCCCGTTCGAGTCGTGATCAAGTCTGGCCGTTCACGACAATACGACCGCTGTCCCCGGGGAGGTCGACAGCCGCACCACGGTCACGCAAACCGGGTGCCGAGATCGTTTGCGCGCCGAACTGCCGACCGCTCTCGCAGGGCTGTGCGCGAACGAGACAGCACGCCGGAACGGATCAGCCCGCACAGACGAGCGGTGGTCCAGCCGGTGTTGAGGCCGGACCGCCGTGGTGACCTGCGGTGAACGAGCGTCAGGCGGCGGGCGGGGACAGGGCACTGCCCGCCCCCGCGCGCACCTTCTCGACCGATTCCCACTCCTCGGTGCCGAGGCCGGCGAGTGCGGCCGGGAAGACGCCGTCCTGCTCCTTGAGGATGTGGTTGCGCAGCATCGCCATCACCTCCATCAGGCGGTCCGGCCAGGCCGGATCCGAGGGAGTGACGCCGTCGGCGGCCTCGGCCAGAACCGACTCGATGCGGCGGTGCTCGGCCTCCAGGGCGGCGATCTGCTCGGGGAAGTCGGCGGCCATGGCGGGGAACAGGCCGTGCTCCTCGACGCGGGTGTGGGGGTCGAGCACGGTGGTGATCTCACGGGCGATTTCGGCCATCCGGGCCACGCCACCGTTGTCCTGGGCGGGGCGCAGGTGGCTGATCAGGCGGACGACCTCGTCGTGCTCGCGGGTCAGCTCGTCGATGGACGCCAGGGACTGGCAGCCGCAGTACTCGCACATCTGGGTTTCTCCTCGCCTGTTCGTTGCGTCGTTGTCAGCCGCGTGGTCTCACGCCGTCGTGTGCGCCCCGTGGTGCCGCTGTCCACGGTCGGTGCGGGGAGCCCGGCCGCCGCCCAGGACGGCGGAGCGGACACCGGTGAGGGTGAAGCCCAGTGCCGCGGCGGCCACGATCGCCAGCAGGACGAGGCCGGCCGCGTACGTCCCGTACTCGCCGTAGAGCGACCCCATCACCAGGGGCGGCACGAAGCCGCCCAGGCCGCCCGCGGCGCCGACGACTCCGGTGACGGAGCCGACCTTGTTCGCCGGAGTCAGCAGGGCCACCAGAGCGAAGGTCGCACCGCTGCCCGCGCCGAGCGCGCCGGCCATCGCCAGGAACGCGACGGTGCCCACCGGGGCCAGCGACGGGGCGAAGGACTGCACCACCGCTCCCACGGCCACCACGGCCAGCGATGCGGCCAGCACCCGGACCGGGCCGATGCGGTCCGACAGCCAGCCGCCGACCGGGCGCATCGCCACCGCCAGCAGCACGAAGCCGGCCATGCGGTTCGCGGCGTCCGCCTGGGTGAGGCCGTAGCCGGTCTTGAGGTAGGTGGGCAGGTAGACGGAGAAGGCGACGTAGCCGCCGAAGGCCACCGCATACAGGGCGGACGCCTGCCAGGTGATGCCCAGCTTGAAGGTGGCCGCCAGACGGCGGGTCAGCGGCTCGGTCGGCGCCGTGCGGCCGGGGGCGTCGCGCAGCAGGAGTCCGGCGGCCACGGCGTAGACGGCGAGCACTACGGCGGTGATCAGGAAGGGGGTGGACATGCTGTGTGCGTCGACCAGCTTGACGGTGGTCAGGGCGCTGATCGCGGTGCCGCCCATGCCGGCGCCGAAGACGCCGATGGCCAGCCCGCGTCGTGCGGGCGGGAACCAGGCGTTGACGAAGGGCACGCCGACGGCGAAGGCGGTGCCGCCGATGCCGAGGAAGAACCCGCCGGCCAGCAGCGCGGTGAGCGAGGAGTGCCCGGCCAGACCCAGATAGAGGACCGGCACGATGGTGGCCGCGGACACGATCGGGAACATGATCCGGCCGCCGAACCGGTCGGTCAGCGCGCCCACCGGGATGCGGCCGAGGGAGCCGACCACGACCGGTACCGCCACCAGCAACGACTGCTGGAACGAAGACAGGTCGAGGGAGTCCTTGAACCGCGGGCCGAGCGGGCTCAGCAGCGCCCACGCCCAGAAGTTGACGGCGAACCCGATGGTGGCCAGGGCCAGCATCAGCCATGCCCGGCCTGGCACCGGCGCACCCGAGACCGGCCTCTCGTTCTCCGTCGTCGGCTGGACCATGGTGTCCGTCCCTTCACTCTCACGTTGGTTCGGCGCGTGGGGTCGTACGGGAACCGCGTGTTCCTCGCCCCGGATCGAACGCCTCGCAGCCACTGTCCGCATCCGGGCGCCCGGGCGACATGGGCCGAGGGGCCCTATGGACCAGGTGAACGGTCCTCAAGGTCAGATCCGCCTCCCCCGCGCCCAACGGCCAGGCACGCAGGGCCAATCCGCCTCAGATGTCACCATCGTTGCCCGTCCGGCCGCTCGTTCTCCGTGGAGAACCGGAGTCACCCAGGCCGCTCGGACACTGAGGCGGAGCTCGTTACCGGCCGCGGCCCCGGGGGTACCTGCGGCGCGGGCTGAGAGGCCAGCCTTCTTCACGGCGGACAGGTACGGCCTGTCCGCCGTCTTCCTCGGACGGCACAGGGACAGTCCGCGCCCTCAACTCGTTTCGGTTTCGGTGGCAGGCGGTGGTCCGGGACGCCAACGCCCGGGCGCTCGCGGGGTGCGGCCGCCGTCCGGTCCGTAGCCGAATCGGATCAGCATCTGCGGATGACACCGCCTGTGTCCCGGCAGGGCCGTCGCGGCCCGCAGGTCGGGCCACTCCATGGCCTGGTGCAGAAGTGACGTGCGCAGCCCGTGGGCGGTCGCCGTGAGCAGCACGTACTGAAGTGCCTGGCCCGCCCGCAGCCAGTCGTCCCGCCGGTCGTGGGACGTCCACAGCAGGGCCACCTGGATGTGGCGTTCGAACCACAGCGCCGGCAAGCGGAGGGCGGGCAGCGCGCCGACGAAGTCCCGCATCGGCATCCGCGCGGCCGCGTCGGGCGGACCGAGGGCGGTGACGGGTATCCCGTAGGGGGTGTCTGCTCCCGGGGCGGTGATCCAGGTGCGGGTTTCGGCGGTGCGGTCCGGGCGGGTGTGGTTGCGTGCCTCGGCCGCGGCGGTCAGGCGCAGCAGCCGCCGGGTTCCGGCGACGTCCGGCACGTGCAGGCGTGCGCCGGCGGCGTGCGCGGCCGCCGCCATCTCCGCCACGAACGGCTCGGGCACCGGTCGGCCGGTGAACGGCATCCGGCTGGTGTGCCGCCGTGCGATGGCCTCATGAAGACCCGGGTCCGAGGGCTGGTCGTCCGCGCCGAATGGACCAGTCAGTCGTACGGTGGCGAGCAGCCCCGGCTGGTGCGGATCCGGCAGCAGTCTCACCTCCGGCCGCCAGCCCTGGTGGACGGCGGCGAGCCGGAGGTTGAAGACCGCGGCGCCCACTGACAGATACTGGGCGCGATGCATCGGGTCGGCCAGCGGCAGCGTTCGCTCCGGCGCCGAATGGACCTCCAGCAGTTGGTCGCGAGGACTGACGCGGAAGCGCCAGGGCTGTGTGTTGTGGATCGACGGGGCTGCCACGGCCGCCGCCAGGAGCGACTCCACGGTGGCGGAGTCCAGCCGGGTCCGGGTGCGCATGATGCCTCCTCTTCCTCTCTGTCGTGGTTGCAGGTCGGGTGGCGGGCAGGGCGGTGGCCAGCAGGACGACGCCGAGCGAGCCGACGAGGGACACGACCGCCAGGGTCCGCGCCAGTTCGGAGCGGCCCTTCGCGTGGGCGATGCCGTGGCCGCCCGCGGCGGCCATCACCACCACGAAGAGGGCGAGTTTGGCCGCGAGGGCACGGCCGTAGCCGGGTTCGGCGAGCGAGGCCCAGGTGACTCCCTTGTGCCAGGCCATGGGCCAGCCGGTGGCCAGCTGCGCCGGCAGGAACACCGCGCCGGTCAGTGTTCCGAACCGGCGGCCCGCCGCGGCGGTGAAGCGCTCCTTGGCCTGCGGGTCGAGCAGGTGGCGGGCCAGCGGCAGAACCACGAGCCCGATCTCCCTGCCGTACGCGATGAGGTCGGTCAGGTCGGGGCGCTGGAACGGGTCGCCGCCAGTGATCACGAACAGCGGGGCGGGCTGTCCGAAGGCGGCCACCTGGTCCAGAAGGTCCTTGGCGGCGGCGGTGTCCAGCTCGCGCGGGTCGCGGTCGGGCACCGCCTCGGCCCGGCAGTGCAGACAGGCCAGCGGGCAGGCGCGGGTGGACTCCCAGATGACGATGAACGGCCGGTCGGCCGCGTCGTGCCGCTGACGGCGGACGGCACGGTCGGTGGCGCTCATCAGGCCGCCCTGCCCAGCGCCCTGAGGCTGCGTCCGGCCGCCCTGGAGTCAGGGCAGACGAGGCGGGCGGCCGGACGGTGACCGGACCGGACCGTGCGCCGCACCCGTGACGGCGGCCGGCGGTGGAGACAGCCGCACGGATGCTGGTTGCAGTAGGACACGGGACACCTCCGGATCGGTCGCTGATCAGCATGCTGCGCCGGAGTGGCCCGGCGCAGCGGCCGAACAGTCCTTCCTGGTGGGCCGACAGTCCCTTCCCGGCGGGCTGCGGCACACACGGTCAGCCCCGGCTGCTCCAGTACGACCAGAAGCGGGTGAGGACGAGCAGCGCGATCACCCCGTACCAGGCGACCAACAGCATCCAGTGCGTGTCCCGGACGACCGCCAGTGCTCCCCGGGGCACGGGGATGAGCCCGCTGTCCAGGCTGTGCAGGACGAGGAACCAGAACAGAGCGATGGTGACGGTCCAGACGACAGCGCAGTAGGGGCAGATCTTGCCCAGCTCGTAGAGCGACTGTCCGATCAGCCAGTGGACGAACACGACCCCTGCCAGCGCCCCGGCGTCCAGCGCGAGCCACAGCCGACGGTGCAGGAGGGCACCGCAGAGCACGGCGGCGCCCAGTGCGGCCACGGCGGCGAAGGCGCCCAGTCCGAGCAGCATGTTGGGGAAGCCGAACAGGTGGCCCTCGGGGCTGGACATGACACTGCCGCAACTCACGACGGGACTGAGGTTGCACGGTGGTTGATAGGAGGGGTCGCGAAGGAGCCGCCAGTCGTCCACGGTCAGCGCAAAGGAGGCGAGCCAGCCGACGATCCCGGTCAGGAGCATGACCATGCCCGTTCGGCGGCTCGCGCCCACGGCGTGCGCGCGCCGGGCGCTCGTGGCGTCCGGCGCGAGCGCGGGTCCGTGACTCATGCCGCTCGCCGGGGCCCAGAGGCCGGCCGTGGCCGGCCACCCGCCGTCGGGGCTGCGGCCGGTGTGGCCCGCCGCCGGTAGACCAGATACGGCCGGGCCAGGTAGCCGACCGGGGCGCTCCACACGTGGACGAGGCGGGTGAAGGGCCAGGCGGCGAAGAGCAGGCAGGCGCTGAGGGCGTGCAGTTGGAACAGCAGCGGCGCCCCGGCGATCGCCTCGGGGTGCGGATGGAGGGAGAAGATGCCGCGGAACCAGACGGAAACGGTCTCGCGGTAGTCGTAGCCGCCGCCGAAGACGTTGTGCACGGCGGTGGCGCTGAAGCCCAGCAGGACCGTGACGGAAAGGAGGGGGAAGAGCACCTTGTCGCTGCGGTCGGTGGTGAGGCGGATCCGGCGGGCGAGCAGGCGACGGGCGCACAGCATGCCCAGGCCGGCAACCATGGCGACCCCGGCGACGGAGCCCAGCCCGACGGCCGTGGTGTGGTACGCGTGCTCGCTGATGCCGGCTGCTTCGGTCCAGGACGCGGGCACCGCCAGGCCCACCACATGACCGGCGATCACGGCGAAGGCGCCCAGGTGGAACAGTGGGCTGCCCCAGCGCAGCCAGCGGTGTTCGAGCAGCTGGCTGGTGCGGGAGGTCCAGCCGAACTGGTCCTGCCGGTAGCGCCAGACGTGCCCGACCACGAACACGGCCAGGCAGATGTAGGGGAAGGCGACCCACAGCAGCAGATCGGCGCCGCTCGCCGGGGCGGCGGCCAAGGGGGACAGTGGGGCGTTCATCGGGGACTTTCCGTGCGGCTGGTCGGGGCGGGTGGCACACAGGTCGGCGGGGCGGGTGACGGCGGAACGAAGGTGCCCGGCGGGGCGAACTCGCCGTCCCCGTAGGTCCCGTAGGGGTCGAGGCCGACGTCCTCGTTCGGCGGCCCCTCGGCCACGAGTCGGGCGACTGCCGCGCGGTCGGCCTCGGTGGGCGGTGGCAGCAGGGTGAGCAGCGTGGCCAGGACGTGCTGGTAGGGGGATTGGGCGTCGGTCAGGGCGCGGTGGATCAGTTCCAGTCCTCGCCGGTGCTGGCGCAGCGGTGCCTCGCCTCCTCCCGGACCCGCCAGGGCGGCGAACTCCAGCACGACCGGGAGGTGGTCGGGCAGTTCTCCGCCGTCGGTGTCCCAGCCGACGGCCCGGTAGCGCTGGTTCAGAGTGAGCAGGGCCATGCCCCGGCGGCGGGTGTCGCCGTGCAGGTAGTAGGTGAGGTAGAGGCTGCTCTTGCGACGCAGATCGAACATCTCGACGTAGTGCCGCTCCAGCTCCTCGGGGACCTGTGCGGCGAACCAGTCGGTGAACCGTGCCAGGTGCAGCGCCGCGGGCGTGGCCGGCAGGGCCTGCACCACGGTTGCCAACTCCGTCCTTGCTGCCGTCAGTTCTGCGTCCGGGTACTGCAGGAAGAGCGACACGAGCCGCAGTATCAGCGCGCGGCCCGCCGTCTCCTCGGGGGTGAGCCGGGCCGGGCGGCGTACTGCCGCCCGGACGCGGGTGCGGACGAGGGCGGGAATCGTTGCGGGCAGCGGGCTCACGGACGTCCTCCGGCGGTGGTGTCGCGTCGCAGGGCGGGAATGCCGAGCATGACCTTGCGGGGCTCGGCGTCGCCCGAGGACCCGACCGGGCAGCGGTTCTCCATCGCAGTCAACGCGGCCGCGTCCTCCTTGTGCGCGGCCGGGACGACGTAGCGGTCCTTGTACTTTGCGACGGCCAGCAGCCGGTGCAGATCCTCCGCCTCACGGGCGGTCAGGCCGACGGCCTTCAGCACCGCCTCGTCGCCTTCCTCACCGAGGGTGCGCTCCCGCATGAACGAGCGCAGCGCGGTGAGCTTCATCAGCACACCGGCGACGACGTCGGCGTCCCCGGCGGTGAACAGCTCCGCCAGGTACTCCAGCGGGATGCGCAGCCGGGTGACAGCCGCGAACACGTGGTCGGGATCGTCCTGGTCACCGCCCGCCGCGTCGACGGCGTCGAGAACGGGGGACAGCGGCGGCACGTACCAGACCATCGGCATCGTCCGGTACTCCGGGTGCAGCGGCAGCGCCACCTTGTAGCGCATGACCAGGTCGTACACCGGCGAGCGGCGGGCGGCGTCCAGCCAGTCCTCGGGGATGCCGGAGGCGCGGCCGGCTGCGATCACCTCGGGATCGCGCGGGTCCAGGAAGACGCCCCGCTGGGCCTCCAGCAGGTCCTGCTCGTCGGGCGTGGCCGCGGCCTCGCCCACTTTGTCGGCGTCGTAGAGAAGCAGTCCGAGGTAGCGCAGCCGCCCCACGCAGGTCTCCGAGCAGACGGTGGGCTGGCCGGCCTCGATGCGCGGGAAGCAGAAGGTGCACTTCTCGGCCTTGCCGGTGGCGTGGTTGACGTACACCTTCTTGTACGGGCACGCCGTCACGCACATCCGCCAGCCGCGGCAGCGGTCCTGGTCGACCAGGACGATGCCGTCCTCGACCCGCTTGTACATCGCCCCGGACGGGCAAGCGGAGACGCAGGCCGGATTGAGGCAGTGCTCGCACAGGCGGGGAAGGTGGAAGAGGAAGGTCTGCTCGAACTCGAACTTGACCTTCTCGGCCCATTCCCCGGTGAGGTTGGGGTCGCCGCCGGCGTTCTCGGGGGCGCCGCCCAGGCCGTCCTCCCAGTTTGCGCCCCAGGTGATGGATGTGGGCTTGCCGGTCAGGACCGAGCGCGGGCGGGCGACGGGCATGTCCTTCTGGGCCGGGGCATTGACGAGGTTGTCGTAGTCGTAGGTGACCGGCTCGTAGTAGTCATCTATCGCGGGCAGGTCGGGGTTGGAGAAGAGGGACAGGAGCCGCTTGAGGCGGCCTCCGGAGCGCAGGACGAGGCGTCCGCGCTTGTCCAGCATCCAGCCGCCCTTCCAGTGTTCCTGGTCTTCGTAGCGGCGGGGGTAGCCGACGCCGGGCTTGGTCTCGACGTTGTTGAACCAGGCGTACTCGACGCCGGTGCGGTTGGTCCACGTCTGCTTGCAGGTGACCGAGCAGGTGTGGCAGCCGATGCACTTGTCGAGGTTCATCACCATCGCGATCTGTGCCATGACGCGCATGTCAGTACTCCACTTGCTGGCTGCGGCGGCGGATGACGGTGACCTCGTCGCGCTGGTTGCCGGTCGGGCCGTAGTAGTTGAAGGCGTAGGTGAACTGGGCGTAGCCGCCGGCGAGATGGGTGGGCTTGAGCAGCAGCCTCGTCAGGGAGTTGTGGATGCCGCCGCGCTTGCCACTGACCTCGGTCCTGGGGACGTTCACGTTGCGGTCCTGCGCGTGGTACATGTACACCGTGCCCTCCGGCATACGGTGCGTGACCACGGCCCGGGCGGCGACGACGCCGTTGCGGTTGTACGCCTCGATCCACTCGTTGTCCTTCACGCCGATCTTCTCGGCGTCGGCGGTGGACATCCAGATCGTGGGTCCGCCGCGGGACAGGTCGAGCATGTACTTGTTGTCCTGGTAGTTCGAGTGGATGGACCACTTCGAGTGCGGCGTCAGATAGCGGACCGTGACCTCTGCCCGGCCGTCCTCACGTAGATGCTCGTCGCCGTAGTGCCGGGGCGTGTTCAACGGGGGCCGGTACACGGGGAGTTGTTCGCCGAGTTCGGCCATCCAGTCGTGCTGGACGAAGAAGTGCTGCCGGCCGGTGAGGGTGTGCCAGGGCTTGTTGTGCTCGGTGTTGATGACGAACGGTGAGTAGCGACGCCCGCCCGTCTCCGAGCCCGACCACTCGTAGGAGGTGATGACCGACCGGGGCTGGGTACGGGTGTCGGCGAAGGTGATCCGTTCCGCCTCCCGTTCGGAGGCGAGTTCCACCAGCCCCTCGCTGCCGGTCTGCCGCTCGAGCTCCCTGAACCCCTCGGTGGCCAGGCGTCCGTTGGTGGTGCCGGACAGGGCGAGGATCGCCTCGCACATGTCGGACGCGTTGGCCAGCGACGGACGGCCGGCGGCCACCCCGTCGCGGACGGTGCCGCAGCGATGGCGCAGCTCGTCGATCTCCTGGTCCGGGTGGACGGTGACGCCCTTGGTGGTGGTGCCGAGAGTGTCGAGCAGCGGACCGACCGCGCGCATCTTCTGCGCGACGGCGGCGTAGTCCCGCTCGATGGTGACGAGCTTGGGCATGGTCCGCCCCGGGATCGGTTCGCACTCCCCGGCCTTCCAGTCCCGTACGACGCCGCCGGGCTGGGCGAGCTCGTCGGGAGTGTCGTGCTGGAGCGGTACGGCCAGCACGTCCGTGCGGGTGCCCAGGTATTCGGCGGCCAGGTCGCTGAACTTGTCGGCGATGGTCAGGAAGGTGCCGTAGTCGGTGCGGGCCTGCCAGGGCGGGGCGATGGCCGGGGTGAAGGCGTGCACGAAGGGGTGCATGTCCGTGCTGGACAGGTCGTCCTTCTCGTACCAGGTGGCGGCCGGCAGGACGACGTCGGAGAGCAGGCTGGTGGAGGTCATCCGGAAGTCCATGGTGACGAGCAGGTCGAGCTTGCCCTCGGGGGCCTCCTCATGCCAGACGACCTCCTTCGGGCGCCCTTCGGGCGGGGTCTCCTGGGAGCGGACGGCGGCGTCGGTGCCGAGCAGGTGGCGCAGGAAGTACTCGTTGCCCTTCCCGGAGGAGCCGAGCAGGTTCGCCCGCCACACGGTCAGCACGCGGGGGAAGTTGGCCGGGTTGTCGGGGTCCTCGACCGCGAACTTCAGCCGGTTCGCCTTGAGTTCGTCGACGACGTGTTCGGCGACCGGACGGCCCTGGGCTGCCGCCTCGTCGGTCAGGTCGAGTGGGTTGCGGTCGAAGCCGGGGTGGCCGGGTGTCCAGCCGAGCCGCACCGCCTGGGCGAGGGAGTCCGCGAACGCCTTGCCCTTGAAGCGGCCCTCACCGAGCGGCGAGGCCAGCTCGTCGGGCCCGAACGCCTCGTAGCGCCACTGGTCGGTGTTCAGATACCAGTAGGAGGTGCCGGTCATGTGCCGGGTGGGCCGCTGCCAGTCGAAGGCGAACGCCAGGTGCTGGAAGCCGGTCAGGGGGCGGACCTTCTCCTGGCCCACGTAGTGGGCCCAGCCGCCGCCGTTGACGCCCTGGCAGCCGGTCATCGTGGTCAGCGCGAGGAAGGCGCGGTAGATGGTGTCGGAGTGGAACCAGTGGTTGGTGCCCGCCCCCATCGCGATCATCGACCGTCCTTGGGTGCGTTCGGCGTTGCGGGCGAACTCCCGGGCGATCCGGGCCGCCTGTTCCGCCGGGACGGAGGTGATGGTCTCCTGCCAGGCCGGCGTGTACGGCTCGCTCGCGTCCTCGTAGGACGCCGGCCA
This sequence comes from Streptomyces sp. 142MFCol3.1, assembly GCF_000424945.1. Classification (NCBI taxonomy): domain Bacteria; kingdom Bacillati; phylum Actinomycetota; class Actinomycetes; order Kitasatosporales; family Streptomycetaceae; genus Streptomyces; species Streptomyces sp. 142MFCol3.1. Next base: position 26,572 of record NZ_AUKV01000007.1, on the reverse strand, counting down.
GTTGCCCGGCAGGCCAGGCCGCCGCACCCCGTACTGGGCGAGCATGAGGTCGAAGACCGTGGTGACCAGGCGCCCGCCGATCCTGCGGACCGGCACCCCGCGCACCATCACCGAGCCGCCCTCCGTGGGCCCCTCGTCGAAGCGGGGCAGCGCGACCTCGGCCGTCTCCTCCGCGCTGTCGAGCAGGCTCAGTTCGGGCACCGTGTCGCCGAGGCCGAGGTTCCAGCGGCCTTGCTCGCCCTTGCCCCAGCGGAAGCCGAGCGAGCCGTTCGGCACGACCGGTTCGCCGGTGGCCGCGTCGAGGAGAACCGTCTTGGACTCCGCGTGTTCCGCGTCGTGTCCGAGATCGGCGGCGGTCAGGAATCCGTCCGGGACCAGGCCGCCCTCGGTGTGCTCGCGCAGGGTCACCAGGAACGGCGCGTCGGTGTACTTGCGCAGGTAGCCCTGGAAGTGGGGCACTTCGCGGTCGACGAGGAACTCGCGCAGGATCACGTGGCCCATGGCCATGGCCAGCGCCCCGTCGGTGCCGGGGTGCGGGGCGAGCCACTCGTCCGCGTGTTTGACGTTGTCGGCGTAGTCGGGACTGACCGCGACGACCTTGGTGCCGTTGTAGCGGGTCTCGGTGAGGAAGTGGGCGTCCGGTGTGCGGGTGACAGGGATGTTGGAGCCCCACATGATGAGATAGCCGGCGTTCCACCAGTCGGCCGCCTCGGGGACGTCGGTCTGGTCGCCGAAGACCTGCGGCGAGGCGATCGGCAGGTCGGCGTACCAGTCGTAGAACGACAGCAGGGTGCCGCCGATCAGCGACATGAACCGGGAGCCGGCGGCGAAGGACGCCATCGACATCGCCGGGATCGGAGAGAAGCCGGCGACGCGGTCCGGGCCGTATGCCTTGATGGTGTGCACGTGGGCGGCGGCGACCAGTTCGGTCACCTCGTCCCAGTCGGCGCGCACCAGGCCGCCCTTGCCGCGGGCCCGCTTGTAGGCGCGGGCCTTCGCCGGGTCGCCGGTGATCTCGGCCCAGGCCGCCACCGGGTCGCCGAGCCGCTTGCGGGCCTCGCGCCACAGCTTCAGCAACGTGCCGCGCACGTACGGGTAGCGGACCCGGCTGGGCGAGTAGGTGTACCAGGAGAACGACGCACCGCGCGGGCAGCCGCGCGGCTCGTACTCGGGGCAGTCCGCACCGATCGACGGGTAGTCGGTGGCCTGGTGCTCCCAGGTGATGATCCCGTCCTTGACGTACACCATCCACGAGCAGGAACCCGTGCAGTTCACACCGTGCGTGGAGCGCACCACCTTGTCGTGGGCCCAGCGGTCGCGGTAGAACCCCTCCCACTCGCCGTTGCTCTCGCCGAACACGGCGCGCCCGTCGGCCGACACCTCACGGCGGGTGAGCAGCCTGCGGGCGGCCAGCGGCCAGCCTTCACCAGCGCTCGAAGCCTGAGGCCGTGCGTTCTGATCGTTCTCCATGGCTGGGAACGCTAGGCGGTCCGAGCCCTGGTGCACGTGGGGCTCGAGGTCCCGGCCCGGTGGCCTTCCGGCCCAGTCCGGGCGAGTGCGATGGGGCCCAATGGTCCCGGCACCGGGGCCTGGTCGGCAGGGGAGTCGGGTATGCCCGGAGTTGCGTCCTGGGCATGGATCGAACCGCGGATGCCCATCCGTCCGTACGGCCGCATCTCGTGCCGGACAGCGGTCATTGCCCTTTCCTGGCCGCCTCGGACGCAGCGTGTACAGCGGGAGGCAGGACGCCTCGGCGTCGTCGCGGGACAGCCCCCCAGGTCGTCTGTGCGAGGTCGTTGGCGCGAAGGAGAAGAAGTCGGCGCGCTCTCCGGCTTCTCACTCGTGGGGGACGACGGCCAGCGGGCAGCCGGCGTGGTGGATGGCGGCACGGGTGACGGGGCCGATGCGTGGGAGTGCCGGTCGCTCGGCCACGCGGCGGCCGACGACGAGCAGGCTCGCGGCGGAGGCGGCCCGGACCAGCGCGGGGGAGGCCTTGCCCTCCACAACGGTCTCCAGGACCTCGGTCTCCGGGTACTTCTCGCGCCACACGTTCAGGACGGCCGACAGGAACTGCTGCCACTCCCCGGCCCGCTCGGGATCGTTGACCAGACCGATCTCGCCGGGGCCGAGACCGATCGCGGACGGCGGCTGCCAGGCATGCACGACACGTAGCCTGGCGTGCCGTTGCCGGGCAGCCTCGAACGCGAACGCGATCACCTCGTCGCAGGCGTCGGCGAGGTCGATGCCGAGGACCACGTCGCGGTAGCCGGTCCGAGTGGACGGACCGCCGTCGTCCGCCGGGACGTGCTCGTCCTCGGCCTCCTCCCCGGTGCGTACGAGAACGACGGGACGCGTGGCCTTCGCGACCACCCCGAGGGCGACCGAGCCGACCAGAAGCCCGGTGAGGCCGCTCAGGCCACGTGAGCCCAGCACCAGCAGCTCCGCTTGCGCGGCGGCCTTCAGCAAGGCCGCGGTCGCCGGACCCTCGACCTGCTCGTCGGTGACGCGTACATCAGGGGCGGCGGCGCGGATGCGCTCCTCCGCCTGCCGCAGGACGCGTCGCGCCAGATGCCGCTGCGCGGCGTTCGCCGGCTCGCCGTCCTTCTGGCGGGGATGCCAGTTCCAGGCGTGCACCAGTCGCAACGGGCGGTCACGGCGCACGGCCTCGCGGGCCGCCCACTCGGCAGCGGCAAGGCTCTCGACGGATCCGTCCACTGCGGCGACGACGGGCGAAAGCATGGTGCGCACCTCCTGCTCTTCGGTCTGCTCGTCACTGCCGGCGTCTTGCTGCTGACACGTGATGAACATGGGTCTCGACGGCCTCTTGGGCGCGCGCCGTGTCGATGCCGTCGAGGTCGGGGACGGTGCCCGCGGGCCGGGCGAGCCCGCTACCTACATTTTGTGCGGGGACGCGAGGCGCCGCTTGGGTCCCACGACCCTCATTCCCCGGGCTTTCGGGACCGCACGGCCCAGGCCACACGGACGTGTGGTCTTCGCTCGGTGAACTTCCGCGTGGCGGTATGAACGTGCTGTGGGCAAGGGCGCCGGGATCGACCACCGGACCGGCGTCGGGTACGGCTGAGCACGACAAGTCGGTCGCGTTCGCCGGCCGCCGGGGCACGGCGTGTCCGCCGTCGAACCTGTCGGTGGGAGGCGGCACGACGCGCCGCATGCCACCGTCACCCACTCGTGAGGTCCGGCCGGATCAGCGTGCCCGACGTTCCGTGGACGATCTCGTAGGCCGCGTCCAGGGCACCGATCGCGGCCAGGCCTCCGGTGCGCTCGACGAACCGGGCCGCCGCCTCGGCTTTGGGACCCATGGAGCCGTCCGGGAAGCCGCCGCGCCGCAGTTCGTCGGGGGTCGCGTCGAGGACGGGCCGCTGTTCGGGTGTGCCGTACCCCTCGTACACGTTGGGTACGTCGGTCAGGATGAGCAGGAAGTCGGCCTTCAGGTCCTCGGCGAGCAGGGCGGCGGTGAGGTCCTTGTCGATGACGGCCTCCACCCCGGTCAGTGCCCCGGTGTCGCGGTCGGCGGTCACGGGGACGCCCCCGCCGCCGGCGCAGACCACGAGCGTGCCGCCGTTGAGGAGGTCGTGGATGGTGTCGGTCTCCACGATGCGTTCGGGAACCGGGGAGGGCACGACCCGGCGCCAGCCGCCCGTGTCCTGAGCGATGTGCCAGCCGCGCGCGCGGGCGAGGGACTTCGCCACATCCTTCGGGTAGACCTGGCCGACGAACTTCGTGGGCCGTTCGAAGGCCGGATCGTCGGCCCGCACCATGGTGTGGGTGACGAGGGTGGCGATCCGGCGCCCAGGCAGGGCGTCGTGCATCGTGCAGGCCAGCAGAGATCCGATCATGCCCTGTGTCTGCGCGCCGAGCAGATGCAGCGGGTACGGGGCGCTGAGTGCGGGGTCGGCCGCGCTCTCCACCGCGAGCAGGCCGATCTGCGGGCCGTTGCCGTGGGTGACGACGAGCTCGTTGTCGTGGGCGAGGGCGGCCAGTGCGGTGGCGGCCCGGTCGATGTTCGCCTGCTGGACGTCCGCGTCGGGGCGTTCGCCGCGGTGCAGCAGGGCGTTGCCGCCGAGGGCGACGACGATACGCATGGTTCAGTCCTCCAGGGTGGCGACGAGCACGGCCTTGATGGTGTGGAGCCGGTTCTCCGCCTGGTCGAACACGATCGACGCGGGCGAGGAGAAGACCTCGTCGGTGACTTCGAGGCCGTTCAGGCCGTAGGTCTCGAACAGCTCCTGGCCGAGCCGGGTGCGGTGGTCGTGCAGGGCCGGCAGGCAGTGCATGAACTTCGCGTCCTCGTTGCCGGTGAGGGCGAGCGTCTTGTCGTCGACCTGGTACGGAAGAAGCAGTTCGATCCGCTCGCGCCATTTCTCGGCGGGCTCCCCCATGGAGACCCAGACGTCGGTGTGCAGGAAGTCGGCGCCGCGTACGGCGGTCTCGACATCCTCCGTGAGAGTGATGCGGGCACCGCTGCGGTCCGCGAGAGCGCGGCAGGTCACCACCAGCTCCGGCTCCGGCCACAGCGCCTGCGGCGCGGCGATCCGGACGTCCATTCCGAGTAGCGCGCCCATGGCCAGCAGGGAGTTGCCCATGTTGTTGCGGGCGTCACCCAGGTAGCAGTAGGCGATGTCGGACAGCGGCTTGGGGCTGTGCTCCCGCATCGTGAGCATGTCGCACAGGCTCTGGGTGGGGTGTGCGGTGTCGGTCAGCCCGTTGTAGACGGGGACGCCGGAGTGGGCGGCGAGGTCGTTGACGATCTGCTGCGCGGAGCCGCGGTACTCGATGGCGTCGAACATGCGGCCCAGCACCCGGGCGGTGTCGGTGATCGATTCCTTGGTGCCCACGTGGGTGTCGCCCGGGCCGAGGTAGGTGGTGTGGGCGCCCTGGTCGGCGGCGGCGACCTCGAAGGCGCAGCGGGTGCGGGTTGAGGTCTTCTCGAAGATCAGGGCGAGGTTCCGGCCGGTGAGCCGGCGCTGTTCGGTGCGTGCGTGCTTGGCCGCCTTCAGCTCGGCGGCGAGGGTGAGCAGGTGGTGGATCTCGGCGGCGGTGAAGTCGAGTTCGCTCAGGTAGGAACGGCCTCGCAGGTCGACGGTCATGGTGTGGCTCTCCTTGCTGGGTCAGGCGGCCGGGTCGCGTTCGATGGGGCAGCTCATGCAGCGGGGCCCGCCGCGACCGCGGCCGAGTTCGGCGCCGGCGATGGTGACGATCTCGATGCCCTGCTTGCGCAGGTAGGTGTTGGTGGTGACGTTGCGCTCGTAGCCGACGACGACGCCTGGGGCGAGGGCGAGGAAGTTGCTGCCGTCGTCCCACTGCTCGCGCTCGGCGCCCAGGATGTCCTGCGGCGCGGAGAGCATGCGGACCTTGTCCAGGGCGAGGGCCTCGGCGAGGGCGGTGGCCAGGTCGGAGTTCGGGGTGACGTCGAAGCCGGTCGGACGGCTGTCGCTGGGGGTCAGGCTCCAGGAGCGCAGGGAGTCCGCGAGGCCGGGGTAGATGACGAAGGTGTCCCGGTCGACCATGGTCAGCACCGTGTCCAGGTGCATGTAGGCGCGGGCGGCGGGCAGTTGGACCGCGATCACGCGACTGGCCGTGCCGTTGGCGAACAGCCGGGCGGTCAGATTCTCCACAGCCTGGGCAGTAGTGCGCTCACCCATGCCGATCATGACTGCGCCGTTGCCGAGGACGTGGACGTCGCCACCCTCGAGTGTGCCCGCCAGGCCGTCGAGGATCGGCGCGGGCGCCCGGCCGGCGAACATCGGGTGGAAGCGGTAGATGACCTCGGCGTGCAGGCTCTCGCGGCGCCGGGCGGTCTTGGCCATCGGGTTGACCGACAACTGGTCGTACATCCAGCAGGAGTTGTCGCGAGGGAAGAGGTGGTTGGGCAGCGGGGCGAGAGCGAAGTCGTCGGCGTCGAGCGCGTTCCAGACCAGGCTGTGCGGGGTGGCGAGCGGTAGGTCGCTCTTGAGCAGCCCGCCGATGAGGTAGCCGGCAAGAGTCTCCCCGTCCAGCTCGGCGCACAGTTCGCGCACCGGGTCGATCAGGGCCGGCCCGACGGTGGCCGGGGTGATGACCCCGTCCAGCAGCCGGTCGCGGGCCTGCGGGATGTCGAGGGTCTGGGCCAGCAGGTCGGCGAAGTAGTGGACGTGGGCGCCGTGGTCGCGCAGGACCTGGGCGAAGGCGTCGTGTTCCTCGCGGGCGCGCTTGGCCCACAGGATGTCGTCGAAGAGCAGGGCGTCGACGTTGCGCGGGGTGAGGCGGGAGAGTTCGAGGCCGGGGCGGTGCAGGATCACCTGGCGCAGACGCCCGACTTCCGAGTCGACGTGGAAGGTGTTCATGGTGGGTGTTCCTCCGTGCTTCCGTGCTGCGTGGTGGTCAGTCGTGCGGGCGGAAGTCGTCACGCCTGCGGAGTCCGCCGATACGGTTCGTACGCAGTGCGCGTGAGAGCCGCCGAGCGGGCAGGGGCGTCTCGGGAGCCCGCTCCCGCTGAGCCGGGATCACCGCGGTCTTTGGCGCCGCCGTCTCGCGGTGGGCGCTCTGTCCCCGCTTGAGCCAGACGTATACCGGCACGCCGAGCAGCAACACGAACAGGCCGTAGTAGACGGTCTGGTACCCGCTGCCCTGGATCGACCAGTACGAGAAGACGAGGGCGAGCGCGGCGACGGTGACGTCCCGGGCCAGCTGCCGGCGGCTCAGCCTGTCCCGGTCACCCACCAGGAGCCAGTACAGCTGAGCGGCGGCGGAGAACAGGTACGGGATCACGGCGGTGAGCACGCTCAGCAGCACGATCTTGGTGAAGACGTCCTGGAAGCGTGTGTAGCTGAACACGGTGATCAGCGAGGCCAGCACGGTGGAGGCGACGATGCCGAAGACCGGGACGTCGTTCGCACCGCGCAGCCTGGCGAACGCGCGGGGGAAGAGTCCGTCGCGGGCTGCGGCGTAGGGCATCTCGGCGCAGAGCATGGTCCAGCCGTTGAGCGCGCCGATGCCGGAGATGATCGCGGCGGCGGCGACGATGTCACCGGCCCAGGTGCCGCCGAAGATGTTGTTCGCCGCGTCGGTGAACGGCGCGGTCGTGTGACCCAGCGTGCCGTGGGAGACGGTACCGAAGACCGCGAGGGTGCCCAGGATGTAGATGACGGCGCAGATGAGCGTGCCGTACACGGTGGCGCGCGGCACGTTCCGCCCGGGCTCGCGCACGCGGCCGGCGACCACCGAGGCGGCCTCCAGCCCGAGGTAGCTGAACAGCGCGATGGCGGCCGCAGCCGATATCGCGCCCAGCGCCGATTGCCCGCTGGCGTTGAAGACGCCGAAGTTGTCGGGGTCGATGAACAGCAGCCCGACGGTGGCCATGAAGACCAGCGGAACGAACTTCAGCACGGTCGTGATCACCTGGAACGCACCCGTGTTCCGGACGCCGGTGAGGTTGATCGCGGCGGGAATCCAGAGCCCGATCAGCGCGAGCAGCACCGAGCCCCCGGTCTTGTGCCCGGTGTTGACGAACACCTCCACATAGCCGACCCAGGCCACGACGATCGCGGCGTTGCCGGCCCACGCGGTGATCCAGTAGGACCAGGCGTTCAGGAAGCCGGCGAACTCGCCGAAGGCCTCGCGGGCGTAGACGTAGGGCCCGCCGCTCGCGGGAACGCGCTTCGACAGCGCCCCGAAGGTCAGGGCCAGGGCGAGCGCGCCGAGCGTCACGGCGACGAACGCGACGAGGGAGATCGGGCCGTACGGGGCGAGGGCGGAGGGGAGGGCGAAGACCCCGGTGCCGATGATGCTGCCGATCACGAGCGCGGAGGCGCCGGGAAGGCCGAGCGTCGCCGCGGGCGCCGTCCCCTTTCCGTCTCCTGGGGTTGTGGGCATGGTGGTACTCCTTGCGCAGGTCGCTACACGGGTGGGTCGATCCGTGAACGATCTTTCTGCGCCGGTGCCGGGCACGGTCAGCGGCCACACGTCCCGTGAGCGGCCCGAAGGTCCCGGTGCCGGGGGCCCGCGCAGCCCAACCCGCCCGGTCGGCGGTCAACTGCCACGGGGGCCGGGGCCGTTCGGTCCATGGCCTTGGGCCTGTCGACCCGTTTCACGGAAACGGGGCCGGTACGACGATGGCAGGGCAGGTACCGCAGCCGGTCTCATGCCGGCAGCGGTACCGCTGCGCCACGTCCTTCTGGTTCGTTCCGGGGTGGGCAGGTCTCCCGTCAACCCCGGGTGCCAAGAGGGCGTCCGCGCGGGTCGCGTGTTGGGGAGGCACGCCGCCCGCGTCGCGGCCGCCGCTCTCGTCGATACATGGGCGGCGGCCGCCCGTCGCCGGCTGCGGGAGGATCACGCGTACCGCCGTCATCGAGAACCTGGCTCGACCGCGTCAACCACCGCCCCGGCAACGGCGAGGAGCGCCTGCCCTCGGCATGACCGACGACGCTCTGCGGGGCGTCCAGCGGATCCCCGGGGCGCTCCGCTAGTCCTCCTCCACGGGAACCCGCCAGGTCAGCGTGGTGCCGCCGCCGTCGGCCGGGCTGGACAACTCCAGCTTGCCGTCCAGCTGTTCGGCCCGCTCGGCCATGTTGCGCAGACCGCTGCGGCGGCCGCCGGACGGGATGCCCACGCCGTTGTCGCACACCGTGAGCCGTACCTCGTGTCCGTCGGTCTCGAGACCGACATCGGCGCGGTCGGCGTGCGCGTGCCGGGCGATGTTGGTCAGGGACTCCGAGAGGACGGCCACCACGTGGTCGGCGATCTCCTTCGGCACGTCCGTATCCAGCAGGCCCTCCATGCGCACGCTCGGGGCGAAGCCCAGGACCGGAGCTGCCTCGCCGACCGCGCGGACCACACGGGCCCGCAGGCCGGCCCCGGCGCCGCCGTCATCACGCGACCGCAGGCCGAAGATCGCCGACCTGATGATCTTGATGGTCTCGTCGAGATCGTCCACCGCTCGCAGCACGCGGTCGGAGGCCTGCGTGTGCTCGATGAAGCGGCCGGCGCTCTGCAGCGTCATTCCGGTGGCGAACAGCCGCTGGATGGCCAGGTCGTGCAGATCCCGGGCGATGCGGTCACGATCCTGGAGCACCGCGATCTGCTCGGCGTCCTTGCGGCGTTCCGCAAGCTCCATGGCGATCGCGGCCTGCGCAGCGAATCCCTGCAACGGCTCGGTCTCCTTCTCGGAGAACACCGTCTGGCCCGCCGCGCGGACCAGCAGCACCACGCCTCGCACGCCGTCACCGGCGCCGATGGGGACAGCCACGGCCGGGCCCATCCCGGTGAAGCGTGGCGCGGTGGCGGAGCCCTCCGGTGCGATTCCCCTCCCGCCGCGTCCGTCTCGGGAGATGTCCGGGCTGGTGACCGGCGTGGCGCTGGAGAAGGCCTCTCCGATCAGATGGTCGTCGGCGGGCACGACGAGCCCGCGGTGCGTCTCCGACTCGTGTCCGATGGCGAGTTCCACCATGAGCGCGTCGGTGTCGGCCATCGGCACCGCGACCACCGCGAGGGCCGCGGCGGTGATCTCCCTCGCGCGTTCGGCGATCAGCCCGAGCACTTCGCCGCGGTCGCTGCCGGACATGAGGCTGTGGGTGATCTCGGCGTTCGCCCGCAGCCAGCGTTCGCGCAGCCGGGACTCCTCGTACAGGCGGGCGTTGTCGATCGCCACGCCGGCCGCCACGGCCAGCGTCGACAGGACCGACTCGTCGTCCTCGTCGAACTGCGCCCCGCCCCGCTTCTCGGTCAGGTACAGGTTGCCGAAGACCTGGTCACGCACGCGGATCGGTACACCGAGAAACGTGTTCATCGGCGGATGGTGTGCCGGGAAGCCGTACGAAGCTGAGTGCGCGGAGAGTTTGGGAAGCCGCAGCGGCTCGGGGTGCCGGATCAGCTCGCCCAGGATGCCGTGGCCCTCCGGGTAGGGCCCGATCTTGGCGATCTGCTCCTGGCTCACGCCGACGGTGAGGAACTCCGACAGCCGTGTGCCGTCCGGGCCGATCACACCCAGGGCCGCGTACTCCGCCTCCACGAGGACCGCCGCGGCCTCCACGATGCTGCGCAGCGCCTGCTCCAGGTCCAGCTCGCGGCCGACCGAGAGCACCGCCTCCAGCAGGCTGTGCACCCGGTCCCGGGTGCCTCGCGCGGCGTCCAGGCGGGCCTGCAATTCCTCCAGCAGCTCGTCCAGCCGCAACTGCGGCAGCCGCACCCGGGCGCCCTCGGGGGCCCTCACCAGCGATTCTTCCAAGGCCCTCACCCTGCCGACGGCTGATCATCCTCGTCCGGGTCACGTTATCGGCCCGCGGGAGACGACGGTATGCGATCAGGGTCACTCGACGGAGAGGAAGGCCTGTCGGCCGGTGTTGCCCGGCCGCTGTCCGGAACCAGCCGTGACTTCTTGTCAGCCTTGGGACTTCAGCGCCGTGCCTACCGCTGCCGGTCCTGGACCTGGGTGGCGATGACCGCGGCCTGGATGCGGCGCTCCACGCCGAGTTTGGCCAGCAGACGGGAGATGTGGTTCTTCACCGTTTTCTCGGCGAGGTAGAGCCGCTGGCCGATCTGGCGGTTGGTCAGTCCCTCCCCGATCAGGCCGAGGATCTCCCGCTCCCGCTCGGTCAGACCAGGCAGGGCGTCCGGCTCCTCCTCCTTCTGCTGCCCGTCCCGAAGGCGGGCCATCAGCCTGGTGGTGGCGCTCGGATCCAGCAGGGACTGGCCGCGGGCCACGGTGCGTACCGCGGAGACCAGGTCCGATCCCTGGATCTGCTTCAGGACGTATCCGGACGCGCCCGCCATGATCGAGTCCAGCAGGGCCTCCTCGTCGTCGAAGGAGGTCAGCATCAGGCAGGCCAGCTCCGGCATGCGCGAGCGCAGTTCCCGGCACACGCTCACCCCGTCACCGTCGGGCAGCCGGACGTCGAGGACCGCCACCTGCGGGCGCAGCGCGGGGACGCGCACCAGGGCCTGCTCCACGGTGCCGGCTTCGCCGATCACATCGATGTCCGGCTCGTCGTCGAGCAGGTCGCGCACGCCCCGTCGTACCACCTCGTGGTCGTCCAGCAGGAAGACCCGGATCGGGCTGTCCGGGCCGGGCCGCTTGCTGTCCGCCATCACTTGCTCCCTGGTTCCGCGTTGCTGGTGGATGTCCACTCGTGACCGTATCGGTCTTCGTACCGGGATCTTTCCCGGATCCGGGCCGAAGGGGCAGGGCCGGTCGGCCCTGTTTCCAAAGAGCCTTGCAGGGCCGGACGTAGTCGCGTCGTGCGGGGGCGAACCGGCGGGCCGGTCACATCCACGTGGAGGACCGCATTCCCTGCGGGCTCCTCGGCAGTCGGACCACAGCGCCGATGAGTGCGTCCGGCGGCCCTGCGAGGACAAGCCCTACGGCCCCGTTCCCGGGGCCTGACAGCCCTGGGCCCGCGCCGGCCCGCGCAGAAGTCTGAAGCCCTGCCCAACGATCGAAGGAGCGGAGCAGATGACCGCGAAGGACACCGGCACGCACGTCCCCTCCACCGTCGCCGTACAGGTGCGAGCGGAAGGCGATGTGGACGAAGAGGCACTCGCCTACGTCCGGACCAAGGTCGAAACGGCCCTCGACAGGCCCGGAGTTCCCGAGGTCAGCGGCGAGGTGAGGATCGTGAAGGCCGCAGCGCACCACGCCGAGCAGCCCTGGTCCGCCGGTGCCGAACTCGTCGTGGGGAAGGCCCTCGTGGTCGTGCACGCGCAGGAAGCGACGGCACATGAACTGGCCGACCGGCTGCAGGACCGCCTCCGCAGCCAGATCACGCGGGTCCTGCACCGCAAGGAGGCGGCCCGCAGGTCGGCCACGCCCCCTCCGTGGCGTGGGGGCCGGCTCATCAGAGGGCGGGATTAGAGCCCCCCGGCCCCGCGGTGTGAGGCGGATCGGCCCTCCCCGGGGGTACGTCCGGGCCCTGCACCGCGGCGCAGGGTGACCGCGAGGCTGAAGGGGCGACGTGCCGGCCCGTGGGTGCCGCGGGCTGAGGAACCGTCACCCAGCGGGGAGCCAGGCCTGTCGCCTCCCGCTCGCACCGTGAAGGAGGGAAGCGCCATGGAAACGCGCACCGTCGGCGAAGTCATGACCCGCGAGGTCGTCCGTGCAGACCGGCAGACGCCGTTGGACGAGGTGGTGCGGCTGCTGGAGCGCCACCGCATCCGCGCGCTGCCGGTCGTGGACCACGACGACAAGGTGGTCGGGGTGGTCTCGGGTGCCGACCTCGCGCATGGCACTGCGGCCACGACCGCGGGAGAGCTGATGGCGACTCCGGCGGTCACCATCCACCCCGAGCAACACGTGCCGAACGCCGCGCGGCTGATGGAACGTCAGCATGTTGATCGTCTGCCCGTGGTGGACGAGGAGGACCGCCTCATCGGGATCGCCACCCGCCGCGATCTGCTGCGGGTCTTCCGGCGTACGGACGATGAGATCCGCCGGCAGGTGATGGAGGAGGTCCTGGCCGGCGCGCTGAACCTGCCACCCGGCGCAGTCGCCGTCTCGGTCCGGGACGGCATGGTCACGCTGGAAGGACGCCTCCACCGTCGCAGTGACGTCCCCCTGGCCGTTCGGTCGACCTGGGGTGCGGAGGGTGTCGTCGGTGTGGTCGGCAAGCTCGGCTTCGACATCGACGACAGCCGCCCGGCACAACCTGCCCCGCACTGAATCGTCCTGCGCCGGCCACCCGGCGGCACAGGACGCACGGCGATGAATCCAGGACCGGCCCCTTGACCGAGGGGCTCACCCAGCCTGTTCGAAGCGGTGCCGGTCAGCCCCCGGAAGGGACCATCGGCACCTGGGAGAGGGGGCGAGACGGGACAAGGGTGAAGACGCGAGCGCCACCGGTCCCCCGCGGTGCCGCTCATGTCCGCCCGCCGCCGGCCACCCTCGGCGGCCCCTCGTCAACGGAGGCGCACCCCATGACCCGTCACGACGCCGGAACCGAGGCAACGTCCGCCACCGGCGCGCCGTCCGACATCGCCATCGCCGTGGACCAACTGGTCACGAACGGGCTCAAGGCGCTCGCCGACTACGACGCCCTCACCCAGGAGCAGGTCGACCACATCGTCAAGAAGGCCTCGGTCGCCGCCCTCGACCACCACACCGCGCTCGCCCGCCTCGCGGTGGAGGAGACCGGGCGTGGCGTCTTCGAGGACAAGGCCGCCAAGAACATGTTCGCGTGCGAGCACGTCACGCACAGCATGGGCCCGGTGAGGACGGTCGGCGTCATCGCCCGCGACGACATCGAGGACATGATCGAGGTGGCCGAACCGGTCGGTGTGGTCTGCGCGGTCACGCCCGTCACCAACCCGACGTCCACCACCGTCTTCAAGGCCCTGATGGCGCTGAAGACCCGCAACCCGATCGTGTTCGCCTTCCACCCCTCCGCCCAGCGGTGCAGCGCGGAGGCGGCCCGGACCGTGCGGGACGCGGCCGTCGCCGCCGGCGCGCCGGAACACTGCGTGCAGTGGATCAGAACCCCGTCCGTCGAAGCGACCGGCATCCTCATGCGCCACCCCGGCATCTCGCTGATCCTCGCAACCGGCGGCAACGCCATGGTCAGGGCCGCCTACTCGGCAGGCAAGCCCGCCCTGGGAGTCGGTGCCGGCAACGTCCCCGCCTACGTACACAACAGCGCCAAGCTGCGCCGCGCCGTCAACGACCTGGTGCTGTCCAAGTCCTTCGACAACGGCATGATCTGCGCCTCCGAACAGGCCGTCATCCTGGACGACGACATCTACGACGCGGCACTGACCGAGTTCCGCACCCTGCACGCCCACCTCGCGACCGCCGAGGAGAAGGCGAAGCTGGAAGCGTTCCTGTTCCCGACCGGCCGGGCGAACGCGGGCTGTGAACCCAAGGTCAATGCCGCGGCCGTCGGCCAGAGCCCCGCATGGATCGCCGAACAGGCCGGCTTCAGCGTCCCGGGCGGCACCTCGCTGATCCTGGCCGAGGCCGAACGGGTCGGCCCCGACGAGCCGTTGACCCGGGAGAAGCTCTGCCCGGTGCTCGCCGTGCTGCGGGCCCGCTCCGAGCAGGAGGGCTTCGACCTGGCCGCCGACATGGTCGCGTTCCACGGTCAGGGCCACACCGCGGTCATCCACACCGAGGACCCCACGCTCGCGGAAGCGTACGGCCGACGCATGAAGACCGTACGGATCATCGTCAACGCCCCTTCTTCGCAAGGTGCCATTGGCGGCATCTACAACAGCCTGCTGCCGTCACTCACGCTGGGCTGCGGCTCCTGGGGCCACACCTCGGTGTCCAACAACGTCTCCGTCGCCCAACTCCTGAACGTCAAACGGGTCAGCATGCGCCGCAACAACCTGCAGTGGTTCAAGGTTCCGCCGAAGATCTACTTCGAGCCGCAGTCCCTCCGTTATCTCGCGGCCATGCCGGACGTCCACCGCGTCACGATCGTCACCGACGCGACCATGACCCGCCTCGGCTTCGTCGACCGCATCAGCCGGGTCCTCCAGCGCCGCCACGAGCCCGTCACCGTGCAGATCATCGACAACGTCGAGCCCGAGCCGAGCATCGACTCCGTCCAGCGCGGCGCCCAGCTCATGCGGGACTTCCGCCCGGACACGATCGTCGCGCTCGGCGGCGGCTCACCGATGGACGCGGCCAAGGTGATGTGGCTGCTGTACGAGCACCCGGACGTCGACTTCGCCGACATGCGGCAGAAGTTCTCCGACATCCGCAAGCGCGCCTTCCGCTTCCCAGTCCTCGGCGCCCGCGCCCGCCTGGTGTGTGTGCCCACCACCTCCGGAACCGGCGCGGAGGTCACCCCCTTCGCGGTGATCTCCGACCCGGCCACCGGCAAGAAGTACCCGCTGGCCGACTACGCCCTCACGCCCAGCGTGGCCATTGTGGACCCGCTGCTCACCGCGGACCTGCCCCCGGCACTGGCCGCCGACAGCGGCTTCGACGCCCTCACCCACGCCATCGAGGCGTACGCGTCCGTGTACGCCAACGACTTCACCGACGGCCTCGCCCTGCACGCGATCCGTCTGATCTTCGGCAACATCGAGGCGGCCGTGAACGACCGCGCGAGCCGCCCCGACGCGCGGGAGAAGATGCACAACGCCGGCACCATCGCGGGCCTGGCGTTCGGCAACGCCTTCCTCGGCATCGTCCACGCCATGTCGCACACCCTCGGCGCCACGTTCCACATCGCGCACGGGCGTACCAACGCGGTCCTGCTGCCGCACGTCATCCGCTACAACGGAACCGTGCCGGCCAAGCTGACGGGCTGGCCCAAGTACGAGAACTACCGGGCTCCCGAACGCTTCCAGGACATAGCCCGCGCCCTGGGCCTGCCGGCCGCCACCCCGCAGGAGGGAGTGGAGTCGCTGGCCGGCGCGGTGGAGCGGCTGCGGGACGCCGTGGGCATCGAGGCCTCGTTCCAGGCCCTCGGCATCGACGAGCGATCCTTCCTCGACGCGCTGCCCCAGCAGGCCCTGAACGCCTACGAGGACCAGTGCGCCCCCGCCAACCCGCGGATGCCCATGCTCGACGACATGCAGGACATCATGCGCACCGCCTACCACGGGGCCGGGCAGGGCCGGCCGGACGCCGACGAGGGCCGAACGGCCCTGGCATGAGGAGCTCCGGTGCGGTTCCAATGACCTGATCGAGCCTGCCCGTGGGCCCGCTGAACCCGGGTGCCACGGGCAAGCAGCCGTCCACAGCCCGACTCGAAGGGACGACGCGCATGCCGTAGCGGCACCCGGCCGAGCCGCGGCGGCCGGTCACCGGCCGACAGCATCCGCGCGCCGGCCGAAGACGCACAACAGTGAACAACGAAACCGTACGGAAGCCCGCCATGACCATCGACCACGCCCAGACCCTTCCTCCCGGACCACGCCGGAGCATCGAGATCGACAGGGACGAAGCCCTGCGGCTGCTGGGCAGCGTGGCCTTCGGGAGGATCGTCTTCACTCGTCACGCGCTGCCGACCATCCGCCCGGTCAACCACATCCTGGACAACGGCGACATCATCATCCGCACGCACGAGGGCGCGGCGCTGACCTCGCGCGCGCGGCAGGCGGACGGCCAGGGCGTGGTCGTCGCCTATGAGGCCGACGCCATCGACCCGGACAGGCACCTCGGCTGGAGCGTGACGGTCACCGGTTACGCCCACCTGGTGACCGAGCCGGAGGAGTTGGCCCGCTACCGTGCGCTGCTCAACCCGTGGGTGAACCAGACCATGGACTACGCGGTCCGCATCCGCCCGGACTTGATCACGGGCCTCCGGATCACCGACGCGAACACCTGACTGGGGCGCCGAGCCGCCGCTTTCGCATTCGGCGTCGTCGCACCGCTTGGGGTACGGCAGCCGCCGGCTCCCGGCGTCGGAGCCGCCTTGCCCCGGTCATGGGCAGCCGGGAAGCGTACAGCGGGCGTGCGCAGTTGCGGGCACAGGTGGCGTTGAGCGGCTTTTCAGTGCCGCGGCCGGCAGTTGCACGCCGTGAGGCTGCACACGCTGACGCCGTCCCCGACCAGCCGGTTCACACTGCCCTCAGACCGTGCTCTCGGAACTGTTCGCGCACTCGTCGCGTCAGCTCCGGATCGGGAACAGGGGTGTCGCGCAGGGGGAAGGGGATACCGAGAGCGTCGTACTTGTGGGCGCCGAGCTTGTGGAACGGCAGGACGTCGACCCGGTCGACGTTGCCCAGTCCGGCGACGAAGCGGGCGAGGCCGTCGACGGCTTCCGGGTCGTCCGTCCAGCCGGGCACGAGGACGTAGCGGATCCACACCGGGACGCCGAGCCGGTCCAGGCGAGTGGCGAAGTTCAGGGTCGGCGAGAGTTCGCCTCCGGTCAGTTTCCGGTAGGTGCGGACGTCGAAGGACTTGATGTCCAGCAGCACCAGGTCGGTGTCGGCGAGCAGTTCGTCGCTCGCGCGATCGCCGAGGAATCCGGAGGTGTCCAGGGCCGTGTGCAGACCGAGTTCCTTGCAGCGGCGGAAGATCCCGGCCGTGAACGCGGGCTGCAGCAGGGCCTCGCCGCCGGTGAGTGTCACTCCTCCGCCGGCGGCGGTGACGAAGGGCCGGTACTTCTCGATCTCGGCCATCACCTCGTCGACGGTGGCCGGCTTGCCGTCGCGCATGTGCCAGGTGTCGGGGTTGGCGCAGTACAGGCAGCGCAGGGGGCAGCCGCTGACGAAGAGCACGAACCGGGTCCCGGGACCGTCCACGCCGGTGGACAGGTCCCAGGAGTGCACCCGGCCGGTGAGCTGCCCCGGCGCCGGGAGCGCCTGGCCTGTCACCGGCTTCGCCGCGGTGTTCACAGCGCCCCGTGGAAGGTGCGGCTGATCACGTCGAGCTGCTGCTCGCGGGTCAGGCGGACGAAGTTGACGGCATAGCCGGACACCCGGACGGTCAGCTCCGGGTACTTCTCCGGGTGTTCCATGGCGTCCTCGAGCGTGGCCCGGTCCAGGACGTTGACGTTCATGTGGAAGCCGCCGGAGGCCGTGTACGCGTCGAGGATGCCGACCAGGTGGCCCGCACGCTCGGCGGGGTCATGGCCGAGCCCCTCGGGTGTGATCGTCGTGGTCAGCGAGATGCCGTCGCGGGCCTGCTCGTACGGGAGCTTGGCCACGGACAGGGCCGAGGCGGCCACCCCGTGCCGGTCCCGGCCGTTCATCGGGTTGGCGCCGGGCGCGAACGGGGCGCCGGCGCGGCGGCCGTCGGGCGTGTTGCCGGTGTGCTTGCCGTACACCACGTTCGAGGTGATGGTCAGCACCGACTGCGTGTGCTCGGCGCCCCGGTAGGTGGGGTGCTCGCGCACCTTCGCCATGAACGACTCGACCAGTTCGGCGGCGAGCGCGTCCGCGCGGTCGTCGTTGTTGCCGTACGCGGGGAAGTCGCCCTCGACCTCGTAGTCCACGGCCAGCCCGGTCTCGTCCCGGATCACCTTCACCCGGGCGTACTTGACGGCCGAGAGGCTGTCCACGGCCACCGAGAGGCCGGCGATGCCGCACGCCATGAACCGGTGCACGGGGTGGTCGTGCAACGCCATCTCGATGCGCTCGTAGGCGTACTTGTCGTGCATGTAGTGGATGACGTCGAGCGCGTTGACGTACGTGGCCGCCAGCCAGTCGAGCATGTGGTCGAACGCAGCCCGCAGTTGTTCGTAGTCCAGGTACTCGCGGGTCAGGGCGGGCGCCTCGGGAGCGACCTGCTCTCCGCTCATCTCGTCCCGGCCGCCGTTGATCGCGTACAGCAGCGCCTTGGCAAGGTTGACCCGGGCGCCGAAGAACTGCATCTGCTTCCCCACCGCCATCGCCGAGACGCAGCAGGCGATCGCGGTGTCGTCGCCGGTGCGCGGCCGCATGAGGTCGTCGGACTCGTACTGGATCGCGCTGGTGTCGATGGAGACCTGCGCGCAGAACTGCTTGAAGCCCTCGGGCAGCCGCGGCGACCAGAACACGGTGAGGTTGGGCTCGGGCGCGGCGCCGAGGTTGTACAGGGTCTGCAGGAAGCGGAAGGAGGTGCGGGTGACCAGGGTGCGTCCGTCGGCGCCGATGCCGCCGATGGACTCCGTCACCCAGGTGGGGTCGCCGGAGAACAGCGCGTCGTACTCGGGGGTGCGCAGGAACCGGACGATCCGCAGCTTGATGACGAAGTCGTCGATCAGCTCCTGGGCGCGGGTCTCGTCGATGGTCCCCTCGTCCAGGTCCCGCTGGAGGTAGACGTCCAGGAAGGTGGAGGTGCGGCCGAGCGACATCGCGGCGCCGTTCTGCTCCTTCACGGCGGCCAGGAAACCGAGGTAGAGCCACTGCACGGCCTCGTGCGCGGTGGCGGCGGGGCGCGAGACGTCGCAGCCGTACGAGGCGGCCATCGTCGTCAGTTCGCCCAACGCCCGGATCTGCTCGGCCAGTTCCTCGCGGTCACGGATGACGTCCGGACCGGAGGGCTGCGCGTCCAGCAGGGCCCGCTCGGCCCGCTTGGCCTCGATCAGCCGGTCGGAGCCGTACAGCGCGACGCGCCGGTAGTCGCCGATGATCCGGCCGCGGCCGTACGCGTCCGGCAGCCCGGTGATGATCCCTGCCTTGCGGGCGGCCCGCATCTCGGGGGTGTAGGCGTCGAAGACGCCGTCGTTGTGGGTCTTGCGGTAGGTGCCGAAGACCTTGGTGACGAACGGGTCGGGCGCGTAGCCGTACGCCTTCAGACCGGCCTCCACCATGCGCAGGCCGCCGTTCGGCATGATCGCCCGCCGCAGCGGGGCGTCGGTCTGCAGGCCGACGACGAGTTCGCGCTCGCGGTCGATGAAGCCCGGCCGGTGGGAAGTGATCGTCGAGGGTGTGGCGGTGTCCACGTCGAGGATGCCCTTGAGCCGCTCCTCGGGGAACAGGGCACTCACCTTGCGCCAGACGGCGAGCGTGCGCTCGGTGGGGCCGGCCAGGAACTCGGGACCGCCTTCGTACGGCGTGTAGTTGGCCTGGATGAAGTCACGCACGTCGACGGATCCGCGCCAGCCTCGTCCGGCGAAACCGCGCCAGGCCTCGGCGGGAGCGTCCACGTCTGCACGGGTTGCCACGGTCATCACTGCCTCCGCATCGTTCGCGACACCGTTCACGGAGGGTCCCGTGCGCGGCTCCACTGTCGATGCTCGTCCGTCGCCGCTGCCCAGAGCAGGGCCTGCGGGAACCCGTTGCCGCGCTGTCCGGCCCCTCCCGATGGGGCCGATCGGTCCCTGGCGCGGGTGGCGACGCCGGTGCTCAGGCGGAGAGACGCACGCCGTACAGCGTGCGGCCGATCGTCGGTGCGGTCGTTCTGTCCGTCCCGGCCGCAGGGGTTGGTGCGGTGTCCATGCGGCCGAGAAAGAACTGGCGCCCATTCCCGAGCAGACTGCGAGGACGGCCGGCGCGGCCTTCCCCCGCGGCAGCCTGCCCATGCGGGTCCGTGACCATCTGGCCGAGGTCTTCGACGACTCGTTGTTCACCGATGCCTTTCCCGACCGCGGGGCACCCGCCCAGTCCCCGGCCCTGCTTGCCCTGGTGACGGTGCTGCAGTTCGCCGAGAACCTCACCGACCGGCAGGCCGCGGACGCGTCGCGGGACCGTCTGTCGTGGAAGTAGGTGCTGGGCCCGAATTTTGACGGGACATTATCTGTGTCCCCCCAGAGGTGACGGTGATCACGATTGCAAGAATTACTGGCCAACGATTGATCATTCGTTGTAGGTTCTCGGTGTGCCCATCCGGTCGGCTGACCACCGGAAATCGGATGGCGCTCAGGGGGTAGTGGTCCAGCACTTGGAGTCCGTCTCGACCTGTTCGGCCGAGGCGTTGTTCGGTGATTCCGGCGATGGCGGAAAAGTGTGCACCGCGGTATTCGACAGGCTGCCCTCTGCGGCGAACGACCATCGATATCGTGGAGGATCTCTCTATGCGCAGACTGCTTGCCGTCTCCCCGCTCGTCACCACCGTTGTCGCGGCCGTGTTCTCCATGGGGGTCGCCGCTCCCGCCCAGGCGGCGAGCGGATGGACCGCGCACGTGCAGTGCACCAAGATGCGCATCTCCGACAACAGCGCCCACGGGTTCGTCCAGGGTCATGGCTGGGCGAAGACCCAGCCGGACGCGTGGAAGGCGGCCATCAAGGACGCCAACGACCAGATGCGCGAGGGCTATCGTGCGAAGCACTGCACGAAGAAGGACATCACGAGGGGCTGACGGGTATGAGAACGCGCACCCTCAGCTTCGGGCTGTACGCGGACGAGCGCGGGCTGGCCTGGGCCAGGAACCTGGTCGGGGAAGCCGTGGCGTCCCGCAGCGCGCGGATCGTCGAGGAGAACGTCGCCCACACCGTATTCGGCAGCGAGCTGACGACCGCCGATGTCTACGGCTTCCTGGCGGAACAGTGGGCCGTCGAACACCCAGGCGAGAGCAGCGGGGCGCGCGAGCCCGTGGAACTGTCCGTACGCATGGTGTGTTCCCTGCGCACCTGGCGAGCCATCCGTAAGGCAGTGATCAGGGCCCTGTGCCCCGAGGGTCCGAAGCCGCACGCCTGCCGGGTTCCATGGATCGCCGCCTGAGACGGTCCGGCCAGTAGCTGCATTTCCGGCGCAGATTCGTTTCATTCGAGATTTTCCAGAATCCCCTCGCGTGCCAGGGTGAGAACTGGCGAGCCGGCATGTCCGTCTTGTAGCCGACAGGACGGTCCGCCCTTTTCCGAATGGGCCCGGCTCTGCCCCGCGTCGACCGACAGCGGTATTTCCTCGTCCGTGAAAAGCGGATCGAGCATGCCTGCGGTACGCCCCGAGGTCGACAGTCCATCAGGATAGCGAAGTGAAAGTGAGTCACTCATGACGATAAAGAACGGGCTCAAGGCCGTCATCGCGGCCGGTGCCCTCCTCACTGCCGCCGCCGCTCCCGCGCTGGCTGTGTCGGAGGACGTCGGCGGTGGCAGATGGAGCCACGACGTCGGCGCCAACTACGTGTACTCCAACTACTTCCACAAGAAGAATTGGCACGCCTCCTCGGTGGAGGGCAAGTACTGGGCCAAGAGTGGCTGCACCAAGGAGAACGTGTGGTCCAAGGCGTCGGCTGAGAAGGCGAACACCATCAGCCACGCCTACTACGACCCGGCCTGTTGACGCCCGGTGCTCGTGGCTGACACAGCCATGAGCCGCTGACAGGCGCCTCTTCGGCTGCGGGGGATCCTCCCCCGCAGCCGGAGGTGCCGCGGTTCCCCCCGCCCCCCACGACATGCGCGCTCCCCGAGCGCCCGGACCTAGGTAGTCGATGCTCCACCGAGGTATCAAGTTCGTCCATGTCGCAGTGCTGGTCTTCTCGGCGATGCTCGCCTTCCTGTTCGTGCGCGGGCTGGACGAGCAACTGGTGCTGGGCAGTTCGGCACAGGTCTGGGTGTTCAAATCCGACGACTCGGTGAACGGTGCGCAGGTCACCCGTGCCGTCGCCCGGTTCGCCGAGGAGCACCGGGTCACGGTGGCGCGTGAACTGCCCGACCTGAAGAACCCCGACCGGCTGCGGCACCTGTACCTGACCACCGGTGACCCGAAGTCCGACGCCGCCTCGTGGCTGACCGACGGATATCCCGGCTTCAGCGGGCACATCGAAACCGAGGTGCACCCGCTGGCCGAGATCGGGCAGCGGGACCCCCGCGGTTTCTACTACGTCTTCGGCGCGCCCGGCGCCGCGGACATGCTGACGGCCGAACTCGCCCGTCTCGGCATGACCGCGAGCGCGCAGCACCCGCTCGCGTCCGGCGACCTGGCCGCGTCCTTCACGGACGACGACCTCTTCTGGTCCTTCGGCGTGGTCGCGCTCGCCGCCGTGACGATGACGGGCGCGAGTGTGCTGCTCAGCGCGCGAACCTACGGGGTGCTGCGCCTGCAGGGCAGGTCGTTCACCGACGTCCTCCTTCGCGACCTAGGACAGCTGGCGGGATTCTGGCCGGTCGCGGCCAGTGCCGTCACGGCAGGGGTTCTGGTCTTCCTGGGCCTCTACAACGGCTTCGCCTGGCTGGGCCTCTTCGCCGCCGTGGCCGCGTGTCTCGCCGTCCTGCTGGTCCTGTTCGTGCTGGCCGCCCATGCCGCCGTGCTCACCCTGACGTTCAAGGTCGAGGTACTGCGCGCCCTCAAGGGCGAGTTGCCCGCCAGGACGGCCTTCCTCGCCACGTACCTGGTGCGCGTCCCCGCGGTGCTGCTCGCCCTGGGGTTCGCCATGGACGTCACTCTGGCGGGGCAGCACGTGCTGGCCCGCCAGGACAACCAGGACGTCTACGCCAAGGCCGGTGACGCCGTCACCATCCGCCTCAACGGCAGCTGGGGTGGTCACACGGGCGCCGTGGTGACGCACGTGGGCCGGTGGCTGCGCAAATCCGACGCGGCGGGCGAGATCGTCGTCGCTGGCCGCCGCGATCTGCAGAGCGTCTCCACCGACTCGCGCCTCCCCGAGGGGGAGATGCTCGTCGTCAACGAGGCCTTCCTCGCCGAGCAGCCGGTCCTCGACCCGAACGGGCGGCGGTACACCCCGGTGCCGCACGACGGGAAGGCCCCGGAGGACCACGCGGTGCGGCTGATCCTTCCGCAGTCCCTGGCGCCGTACACGGCGGACATCAGGGCCACGGTCCCCGACGTGTTCGGCCGACTGGATCCGGCACTGCGCCGGCGGGTCGAGGTCGAGACGCTGCAGGCCAGGAGCGGTCAGCAGATCTTCGCCTACAACTCGGGCAACCTCAGCCCGAACATGGCGTACAGCCCGGACGACGACCGGTCGCTTGTGCGCGACCCGGTCCTCGTCGTGGTGCCCGACGGCTCGAGGATCCTGACCGACGACGCGTACACGACGTTCGCGACGCAGGACGGGATCATCTTCCCCGACCCCGGGGACGTCCTGCGTGCGATGGCGGCCCACGACGGTGAACTGCAGACCTACGTGGCAGCCGTGAACCCGGTGGGGCAGAACGCCGCCGCGCTGCTGCGCGACGCCCGCAACGCGTTCCGGCTGCAGCTCTTCGACCTCCTCGCGGCGACGGGCGTCCTCCTCATCACCGGACTCGGCGTCTGCGTCATCCATGCGCGCAAGAACGCGGACGCGATATTCGCGCAGCACATCAACGGCTGGCGGTTCGCCTCGATCCACCGCAACATCCTGGCCGTCGAGGGCCTCCTCGCGGTCTTCCTGGCCTGGTGGGTGCCCATCCGCGCCTGGCAGCAGAACCAGGAACTGAAGGACATCACCTCCCAGGGCATCCCCGCCCCCTACCCCCCTGTCCATGTCACGGCAATGGACCTCGCCACCATCGCCGGACTGGTCGCCGTCGAATTCTGCGCCGTTCTCCTCGCTCTCCGGGCGTTCCACCGGCGCATCGTCAAGGAGGGGGTGGCCGGGGCGTGAGCACCGCACCGGGCCCGTTTCCTCCGTCCAGCAGGAGCACTTCCGTGATCGAGATCGTCAAGCTGTCGAAGACCTTCGGCACCCGGACCTTGTGGTCCGACGTCACCCGCTCCGTCAGCCGTGGCGAGATGGTCGCCCTCGTAGGCCCCAGCGGCTCGGGGAAGTCCACCCTCCTCAACTGCATCGGCCTGCTCGACAAGCCGAGCTCGGGGCAGATCCTGTACGAGGGGAAGGACATCACCGGGTTCGGTCCGCGTGAGAGCCGACTGTTCCGCCGTGACGTCCTGGGATACCTCTTCCAGAACTACGCACTGATCGAGAACGCCGATGTGGCGGCGAACCTGAGGGTCGCGGCCGCACCACGGCGGTCCCTGCGCGACCGGAGCGAAACCGCTCTCGCCGAGGCCCTTAGCCGCGTTGGCCTGGCGGGGCGGGAGACCGAGAAGGTCCACCGCCTCAGCGGCGGCGAACAACAGCGTGTCGCGCTCGCCCGGCTCCTCGTCAAGCAGCCGGGCCTGGTCCTCGCCGACGAGCCGACCGGTGCTCTTGACCACACCAATGCCACGGTGGTCGTCGACATCCTCCGGGAGATGAGCGAGGCCGGCTGCGCAGTGCTCATAGCCACCCACGACGACCGCGTCCGCGACCGGTGCGACTCCGTGCTCGCCCTCCACGACGAGGCCCTGGCCGCCTAGATGAACAGCCATGTCACCGTCGCCCGCCTCCGCATACCCCTATGGTTGATTGCGTTGCCGTGGACCGTCGCGCTGGGGCTGTGGGGCCTGTCCCGGCAGCACAGCGTCTGGCGGGACGAAGCCGCCACCTGGCAGGTGGCCCTGCGGTCTGTCCCCGACATCTGGCACATGCTGGGGCGGGTCGACGCCGTGCACGGGCTGTACTACCTGCTGATGCACGGGCTGTTCACCTGCTTCGGGGCGAGCACCACCACCCTGCGGCTGCCCTCGGTCCTGGCCATGGGGGTGGCCGCCACCTGCGTGGCGGCCATCGGGCAACGCCTGGCGGGGGTGTGGGCCGGCCTCGGGGGAGGGCTAGCCCTCGGGCTGCTGCCGGCCGTGCAGTTCTACCTCCAGGAGGGCCGTCCGTACGCGATGGTGGCGGCCGGGGCCAGCGTCTCGACGCTGCTGCTGGTGACCGCGTTCGGCGAGCGCCGCGCAACGGGCCGCTGGCTGGCGTACTCGGGCACGGTCCTGCTGTGCGCCCTGCTGAACTGGCTGTCCCTGCTGATCCTGCCCGCGCACCTGGCGACCCTCGTCTGGGCGGGGGCCGGACGCAGGACCCTCGCACGCTGGGCGGTGGCTGCGGCGGCGGCAGCCACCGCAGCCTCGCCGTTGATCCTCTTCAGCCGGAGCCAGTCCGACCAGGTCTCCTGGATCCCCCCGCTGACGTGGCACATGCTGATCGGCCCGGCGGTGCTGCTGGCGATCGGTGGACTCTGCGCGCTGCTGGACGGACCGGAGGCGGGTCGGCTGTCGGTGGCGGCTGTCGGGCTGCCGCTGCTGACGGTGCCCCAACTCGCCCTCGTCGGGATCTCCGTCGTCAAACCCATGTTCCTGGACCGCTACGTGCTCTTCACGATGCTGGGCGTGGCCCTGCTGATCGGCACGGCGCTGGCCACGGCTGTGCGCGCGGCCGCGCCCCGGTTCCCACGTGGGGCGCCGTGGCTCGTCCCGCTGGCGCTCGTGGTGGCGGTGGCGGCGTTGATGCCGCAGTCCCTGGCCAAGCGGTCCCCCGGTAGCCGGGTCGACGACGTGCTGTCGGTGGCCGGTGAGGTACGGCAGTTGAAGAGGCCCGGCGATGGGGTCATCTTCATCCCGGCGGCCCGGCGCGACACGGCACTGGTCTCCCCCCGCGACTTCACCGGGCTGCGGGACCTCGCGCTCGCCGAGAGCCCCGTGGAGTCCGGG
The DNA here is from genome assembly GCF_000424945.1 of Streptomyces sp. 142MFCol3.1. Lineage (NCBI taxonomy): Bacteria > Bacillati > Actinomycetota > Actinomycetes > Kitasatosporales > Streptomycetaceae > Streptomyces > Streptomyces sp. 142MFCol3.1. The sequence continues at coordinate 795 of NZ_AUKV01000007.1, read as the reverse complement.
ACGCTCAAGGGCGAGGAGGCCGGTCCGCGACGGATACGCGCCGCGATGCTGACTCACCGGCGCATACTCCTCGTCACCGACGCATCCCGCGTGTCCCGGCCGGTCTCCGCGGAGCGGGACAGGACCAAGGCCGCCGTACTGGCCGCCCACTTCACGGTAGTGGCGGACAAACAGGTCCGGGGCCGGCGCGTCACGCTGTACCAGCGTCTCCGGTGACAGATGAGAGGGCCGGTCGAGTGCGTGAGACACCAGCGAACGCCCCGCAGTACCGCTTTGACGGGCCAGCCGTCCTGGTCAGCGCCGACCCGGCGCTGCGCCGCTCTGCCGCCGGCTGCCTTCGCCAGGTTTTGTGCGCGGGCGAGGACCCGGCCGAGTTCGCCCAGCGGGCAGGGAACAGCGTGGAGGTTCTCCTGTCCCCGTGCGCGAGGTGTCTCTATGACCGGCGCAGCGCAGCGTTCAGTATTGCTCCGTCTCCACGAAATTCCCGTCCGCGTCGTCGTCCGCACCGAGTGCGGCGGCCGTGGGGTCGAATCCGGGCGGGCTGTCCTTCAGGGCCAGGCCCATGCCGGCCAGCTTCGCCTTGACCTCGTCGATGGACTTCGCACCGAAGTTGCGGATGTCCAGGAGGTCGGCCTCGGAGCGGGCGACGAGCTCACCCACGGAGTGGACGCCCTCACGCTTGAGGCAGTTGTACGAACGAACCGTGAGCTCCAGCTCCTCGATCGGCAGCGCGAGGTCGGCGGCGAGGGCGGCGTCCGTGGGGGACGGGCCCATGTCGATGCCCTCGGCGTCGAT